>JAWXUL010000002.1:0-218469 GCA_044432725.1 Eubacteriales bacterium | reverse complement strand
CGAGCCTGAACCAGAGCCCGAGCCTGAACCAGAGCCCGAGCCTGAACCAGAGCCTGAGCCTGAACCAGAGCCTGAGGAACCTGTTATTCCTGAAACAACCACTTACACAATCACTTACAACCCCAATGGTGGCTCTGTCTCCCCAAACACAACCGAAACAACAAGTTCTGGGAAAATCTCTTCTTTCGAAATCCCCACTCACAGTGACAAAACCATGGTTTTTGTTGGATGGTATACAGCAACTTCTGGTGGCTCTGCTGTGACAACAGCCACTGTTTTTGACAAAGATACCACGATTTATGCTATTTGGGCAGAAAATATCGTCACCTCTGCTTCAGTTTACACAAAACCCACCCTCTCTTACAGCGTGGATGATTATTTAGACATGACTGGTTTGGTGATTCAACTAACTTGGCTTAGTGGAACCACAAGCTCTGTGATTTTTGATAATTCTTCTGTCTCTAGCTTTACCTTCTCTCCAGCACTCACCACAAAGCTCACCTCTTCTAATAGTTCTGTTTCTATTTCTTATGTAGATGAGTTTGAAAAGACCCATTCCATGTCCCTTGCTATCACTGTGGGTGCTGACGACTATCACTTCACTGGTACTGTGAAAGACAGCAGTGGAGGAACCGTGGAAAAAGCAAGCATCAAACTTCTTCAAAATGGTTCTAGCAAATACAGCACCACCACCGACTCCTCTGGAAAATATACCTTCACCAATGCAAAAGAAGGGTATTATGAAATTCAACTCTCTTACGAAGGACATCTCCTCACTGACACAGTCTATATTGAAGATGGGGAAGACGATTCCTATAATTTTACCTTAACAAGCTATGTCATTGCAACTGGAAGTGATTTTGCAGACACCCCCCTTCTTTCTGTGGGAGGACTGGTGGAACTGGGAAAATACTATGGTTCCTCTGATGACCAAAAAGTGGAGCTCTCTTTCCAAGCCACAGATTCTGTTTCAACAGCAGACATGGACACAGTACAACGTGCCAAAAAAGATGACGAATATTTAGCAGTCGTTTTTGATGCCACTGTAGATCTTGCCATCATTGATAAAGATGGCGCTGAAAATACTCAAAACCTCGCTTCCCTTTATAGTAATGTAGACTTCACCTTCGAAATTCCAGAAGATTTTGCTGGACGTAGCGCTGGCTCTTATCAAATCTATCGTTTGCACGAAGGAGAAGTGGACACTCTCACAACTTCTGTCTCTGCCAGTGAATATTTTACCATTGATTATGACAATGATACCATCACTGTTTATGCAAAAAATTTCTCTACCTATGCTTTGGCAGTGGCTGTCACTGCCTCTGATGAAGTAGAGGATTACGTCACTACCACAAAGAATCTTGATATCGTGGCGATGGTCAACTATGCTTATGACTCTTCCTTTGCTTCTTATGTCACATCAACCAACAACGATCCTAAAGATGGTGAAAAAGTTACCTTGATGATGAATATCCCTGATTTTTATTGTGTATCAGAAGTATCTGCCAAAGATTCCAAAGGAAATGTTGTGGACATTGCCCTGAATTCCTCTGGCTATTATTCCTTTACCCAAGGGGAAAACGATGTGACCATCACCGTAGAATTCCTTGGTATGACAAGCAGTACCATGCCTTCTGGATATAACAAGTATCCTGATGTTATGGACGACGCATACTATGTCTTTTTTGTCAACCGTGTCCGTGAGCTGGGTATCATGGGTGCAGGTAGCACCTTCAATCCCTTTGAAATTTGTAGCCGTGGTATGATCTTACAAACCCTTTACGCCATGGCTGGATATCCAAGCTATGCAAGTAATACTGCTTCATTCAACGATGTTTATGTGGGTGATTGGTACTATGATGCTGTGATGTGGGGACGCTATGTGGGCATTACCACAGGTGACACAGATAACAACTTCAATCCAACCCACGAAATCAACAGAGAAGAGCTTGCAATGATGTTCTTTGCCTATGCAAAGTACGATACCTCTATCACAGCTTCTAACTCTTATATCAGTTCTGCTGGCTATAACGATGAAGGAAGTATCAGCTTTTATGCTCTGGATGCCGTCAACTGGTGTACACAGCACAAGCTTTTCACAGGATATGATAACACCTACAGCCCTCATGACAAAAGCCAACGCAGTCAACTAGCTATTTCTTTGCTTGCACTTTATAATCTGTACTAAGCCGAAAGAAAATTGTGAAATCATCTCATTGATTCAAATTAAAAGAGCAACCTTGCATAAAAATGCAAAGTTGCTCTTTTTTTTCTTCTATCTTACTTATAAAAAAGCCTTATATCTTCCCAGAAAGGGAGATATAAGGCTCTTTTGTTCTGATTAAATATCCAAATACATTGCCTTTTGGGCATTCATTTCGATATATTCACGACGTGGTTCCACCTTTTCACCCATCAAAAGAGTAAATATTTCATCTGCTTTCACTGCATCTTGTGCTGTGATTTGCTTCAAAGTCCGTGTCTCTGGATTCATTGTGGTGTCCCACAACTCTTCTGCATCCATCTCTCCCAAACCTTTGTTTCTGGAAATATCCACTTTTGCATTGGGATTATCCCCACGCATTTCTGCAGAGATTGCATCTCGTTCGCTGTCAGAAAAAGCATATCTTGTCACTTTCCCTCTCACTAGCTTATAGAGGGGAGGCACAGCAGCATAAACGTAACCGCCATCCACCAAAGGTTTCATAAAACGGAAAAAGAAGGTCAGGAGCAGGGTTCTAATATGAGAGCCATCCACGTCAGCATCTGCCATAATCACGACTTTGTGATAACGCAATCTGTCCTTGTCAAAGTCATCACCCAAACCACCGCCCAAGGCTGTAATCACAGGAGTAAGCTTGTCATTTCCATATACTTTATCTGCTCTGGCTTTTTCCACATTGAGCATTTTTCCCCACAAAGGCAAAATGGCTTGATAGCGAGAGTCTCTCCCTTGCTTGGCAGATCCACCAGCAGAATCTCCTTCCACGATGTAGATTTCGGTCAAAGCTGGGTCACGCTCGTTACAATCAGCTAACTTCCCTGGAAGGGCAGAGCCTTCTAAGGCATTTTTCCGACGGATATTTTCTTTTGCTCTTCGGGCTGCTTCTCTGGCTTTACTAGCGATCAATGCTTTTTCTAAAATCGTTCTGCCTACTGTGGGATTTTCTTCTAAATATCGTTCTAAGCTTTCAGAAATCACAGAATTAACCAAGGTTCTGATTTCAGAATTAGACAGCTTCGCTTTGGTTTGTCCTTCAAATTGACATTCTGATAATTTAACAGAAATGACGCAAGAGACTCCCTCTCGACAGTCATCCCCAGCGATTTTTTCTTCCCCTTTGAGCAAATTGATTTTCTTTCCATAATTGTTCAAAGTGTTGGTGATGGCTCGGCGATAGCCTTCTTCATGGGTACCACCTTCCCCAGTATTGATATTATTTGCAAAGGAGATAATCATTTCATTATAACTATCTGTATATTGCAAGGCAATTTCTGCCATTGCATCATCCTTTTCCCCAGACATATAAATCACATCATCATGAATTGGAGTTTTGTTTTTATTGATAAAGGTGACAAACTCACGGATACCACCTTCATAAAACATATTATCTTCTTGCTCTAAGCCTTCACGAAGATCCGTGGTATGAATACGCAAACCACCATTGAGAAAAGCTTGTTCTCTCATTCTTTTATGAAGAATACTATATTGATATTCTGTTGTCTCAAAAATTTGATCATCTGGTTTAAAAGTGACAGTGGTGCCTGTGTGATTGGTATCACCCACAATGGTCAAATCTTGGACAATATCTCCTCTGGAGAATTTCATTTCATGGATTTTTCCATCTTTATGCACTTGCACTTCCAACCATTCAGAAAGAGCGTTCACCACAGACGCACCCACGCCATGAAGACCACCAGAAACTTTATAGCCTCCACCACCGAATTTTCCCCCAGCATGGAGGACAGTAAAGACCACTTCCAGTGCTGGTCTGCCAGTTTGTGGCTGAATATCAACTGGAATCCCACGACCATTATCAGTGACAGTTATGGTGCCATCTTTGTTGATGGTGACAGAAATATCAGAACAGTGACCTGCCAATGCTTCGTCAATGGAGTTATCCACCACCTCGTAAACAAGATGATGAAGACCCGCTTCTCCCACAGAGCCAATATACATACCTGGACGTTTGCGAACAGCTTCCAAGCCTTCTAAGACTTGAATTTCGCTCCCACCATATTCATGTTCTATTTGTTGCGTCATATTATTTTCCATCTTCGTCTCCTTCATCACGTAAAAAGTCACGTGCAAAACTTGTTTCAAAACGTCTTTTTAAATTGCGGGAATTTTTACCACTGATATATAAACTGATTTCCCCAAAATCTTCTCCCACCAAAATAAAACAACGTGGTAAATCTTGACAAATATCAAAAACTCTTCCCTTTTTTTCTGCATCTCTTAAAAAAGAATTTGTGATTTTAGAAGAAGCAGTGGTGTCCAAATCAAAAATACCGATGATTTTTTTCTTGGGTAAAAGAATGTTATTTTCAAGATGTAAATACATAATGATTCACTTTCCTTTTTGGTTTTTTAAGAGTTGCATAATTGCCCCTCATAAATCCCGAAAAGCCCTCCTTCTTTCAATCCATGAAAGCCTTCTTTATGACAACAGGTCAGAAATGTTTGTCCATAACGTATCCGATTCAAAATATACTCTTGTCTTGAAAAATCCAGCTCTGATAAGACATCGTCCAAAAGTAAAACAGGATATTCCCCTGTTTCTTGAAAGAAAATTTCCCTTTCTGCAAGCTTCAAAGCAATGGCAAAAGAGCGACATTGCCCTTGAGAAGCATAGTCTTTTGCTTTTTTATCATTAATATATAGTAACAAATCATCTCTCTGTGGTCCTGCCAAACAGCGACCTGCTTCGATTTCTCTGTGAAATAAACGTTCTTGTTGGGCAATCACACCTGCAAAAATCCCTCTTTCCCCAGCCAAAGGATCAGAAATAGAGGAAATTGTTTCATAAGCTAGTTTCGCTTTTTCTTTCCCAGAAGACAATTCCAAATGGATTGGGGGAAGAGTTTCTTCCAAACGCTTGATAAAATGGGCTCGATAGTGAATCAGCATGGTTCCTGTTTGTGCCAAACGGCAGTTAAATTCAGGCAGTGTATCTAATAAATTCAGAGTTTTTTCTTTTAAAATCCTGCTTTTATGCTGATAAAGTCTTTTATATTCTGCCAAAGCCACTGCATACTGTGGCCTTAACTGGCAAATTGCCACGTCCAGAAATTGTCGCCGTTCCAAAGCTCCAGCTTTCACCAAAGATAAATCTTCTGGACAAAAGAGTACCGTTTGAAACACTTCGGAAAACTCACTATTTTTTCGGCAAGAAACCCCATTTTTTGTCATCTTTTTCTTTTTATTAAGTGAAATTTGTGATGTTAAAAGATATTCTCTGCTTTCATTTAATATTTTTCCACTGACTTCTCCGAAATCTTTAGAAAAAAGAAGAAGCTCCTTTTCTTTCCCACCACGGAAAGATTTTCCTTGTGATAGAAAAACCAAAGATTCCAATAAATTAGTTTTCCCTTGGGCATTTTCACCATAAATCAGATTGGTATCTGGATGAAATTCACAAAAGAAAGAAGAGAAATTACGAAAATTAAGCAAAGAAATTGAATCAACCTTCATAAATTTGTTATACCACCAATAATTTTACATCTTCTATCACAGCAAAATCTCCTGTACGAAGCTTTTTCCCTCGTTGAGTGCAAAGCTCACCATTGACAAAAACTCTCTCTTCTAAGATAATTCGTTTTGCATCGCCACCTGTTTCTGTGGCACCAGAAAATTTTAATAACTCTTGAAGACGAATGAATTCTGTATGAATTTTAATTTCGTGTACTTCCATAAATCACACCTAATTAGCTTTCAAACGAACAGGGAGAACCATATAGCAAAAACTATCATCTTCTTCTTTTTCAGGAAGAATCAGACAGGGCTGATTTGGGGTTGAAAAATTCATTCTAATTCTTTCAGAATCAGAAGGAGCATGACGCAAAGCATCTTGTAAAAAACGGTGGTTGAATCCCATTTCCGTTTCTTTCCCTTCCCCTACCATAGGGCAGATGTCTTTCGCCTCTCCTACCACGGTTTTACTGCTGATTTCCATCTTGTTATCAAAGAAGACACAGCGCAAAGGAGCCTTTGCCTTTTCGCTGATCATCAAAGAAACCCGCTCGATGGTAGAGACAAGCTCTCTGCGGTTGGCTTCGATGGAGAAAGTATTTTCTTTCGGAATGGCATTTTTATAATCTAAAAATTCCCCTTCAATACGACGGGTGATTAAAATGATATTTTCTAAGCAAAACATAATATGTTTGTCACTATGGCTGATGGTAATGATATCCTCTGTGCCACATATTTTTTCAATCTCAGAAAGAGATGCACCAGGTACCACAAAAGAAAATTCAGGTCCACCAAACACCTGATCAATATTTTCTTTTCTCACTGCCATGCGATAGCCATCTAAACTGACCAGTGTCAGACTTTCATCTCTGATATCAAAAAGAGAACCAGTGTGGATAATTCTTGTCTCATTGGCGCTGATGGCAAAATGTGTATTGTTAATCATATTTTTTAAAGTAGCTTGTTGAATTTCAATTCCTTGATTTTGCTCTACTTCTGGTAATTGTGGATAATCACTGGGATCTGTTGCCATGATTAAAAATTCAGAAGCACCACAAGAAATTTGTACCCAATAATTTTCACTAGAAATATGAATGGTTTCTTTTGGTAGTTTTCGGATAATATCAGCAAATAGCTTTGCTGCAAGGACAAGAGAACCTTTTTCTTCTACTTCCCCAGGAATGGTAACAACGACACCTGTTTCCATGTTATAGCCTGTTAATTGTAATAAATCACCTACTTCTAAAAAAATACCTTCTAAAGCAGGATTGCTGTTTTTTTGAGAGACAGAACGGGAAACAATGGTCAAGGCTGCATTGAGTCGTTCTTGATCACAAGAGAATTTCATAATTTACCTCCAAGTAAAATAAATTTATTGTAATAGGGGATATCTAAAAACTCTTGGTTCACAAGAGTATAAACACAACTTTGTTTTAAAAGTGTTTTTTTGTTCATGGGTATGAAATAGAAAAGCAGAAAAAGAAAAAAAGAAAAAAGGATTTTTTTATAAAAAATAAAAAATAAAAAATAGTAGTAGTAGTAGGGGAGGTGGAAAAGTGGAAAAAAACCATTCCTCACAGTCTTTTTGTTGAAAACACAGGAAAAACAGAAAAATATTTTTCCACATTTACCACATTTTTTTCCACAATAGATTCACAATGAAATTAGGTTTTCAACAAGAAATATTTTCCAGAAAAAGTTTTCCACAGTTTTTTTTCCACTGTGGAAAAAACCATGTGTAAATGGGGAAATCTTTTCTCAAAAAAAAATAAACCTTTTTGGCATCTTTTCTCTTACTTTTTGAAAATGATTCTTTTCCTGACAAGGAATGTTGGAATGCTATTCATTATAAAACTTGCTGTTGATATTGTTTTTGATATCTTCTATGGTAGCACGTATGCCAGGGTCTTTTTCCATTTTCTTTTCAATGCTCTTTAAACAGTTCATAATGGTGGTATGATCCCGACCTGTAAATTCTTTCCCTATTTCAATAAGGGATGTTTTAACCAATTTACGAATCAGAAAAATGGCAATGTTACGGGGTACCAATATATTTTGAGAGCGTCCAGTCCCACGAATTTCTTCTTCTGTGATTTCAAAAAAGTCGCATACTTCTCGAATAATCAGCTCTTTTGTGGGAATCAGTTGCTCTCTTTCTACAACAATTTCTTTGACAACTTGCATCATTTTTTCTGTGTTAGAAGAAAAAATAGGATCCCCTTCGTCTCCTAAATCATTGATTGTGATTAACCTGTTGACCATTCCTTCTAATTGTCTCACATTATCAGTGATATGCTCTGACATTAAATCAAGGACTGCTTGGGGCAAAGTGACACCTTTTGCTTCTGCTTTCTTTTTGATGATCGCCATTCTGGTTTCATTATCAGGAGATTTCACATCAATAACAACGCCACTTTGGAAACGAGAAATTAACCTCTCTCCGATATTAGCAAGGGAATCAGGGGGCTTATCCGAGGTGAAAACAATTTGCTTTTTATTGGTATAAAGCTCGTTAAAAGTATAAAAAAGCTCTTCTTGCATTTGTTGCTTGGCAGCAATAAATTGCACGTCATCGATAATCAGAAGATCCATAGAACGGTATTTTTCTTTGAATTCTTTTTGCTTTCCAGAAAGACTGTCTAAAAATTCATTTAGCCAAGTTTCACCAGGACAATAGCTTACTTTTCTTTTTGGAAAATTTTTCTTTGTCTCATTATAAATAGCATAAAGAAGATGGGTCTTTCCCAAACCAGAACCACCATGAATGAAAAGAGGATTTATTTCTTTGATAAATTCTTCTCTGCTTGCGATTCCTTTTGCATAATTGTATGCTTCTCGGTTACTAGGGCCCACAACAAAATTATCAAAGGTATAGTCGCCGATGATTGTTAGCTCTTCTTTCTTTTTATCCAGAGAAACATGATCCAGCTCTTCCAAAGGAACAGCTTCCAGTGTAAGATTGTCGTTTAAGAGACACTGCCTGACAATATTGGTGATTTGCGAAGAAATCTCTAAAAAACCACCTATTTTTAATTGAGGCATGGCAAGATATAAAGTATTGTCTCGATAGGTCACAGGCTTTATTTCAGGAATCCATGTTTCATAAGCTATTTCATTTAAATTCTTTTGTAAATTAGGCAAAACGATTTGCCAGCGTTCTCTTGCTTTGTCTCGTTCTTGTGGAATAATTTGTGGTAACATAGGGGAAAAAACCTCCTCTTTAATTTTTGGGCTTCTCTAAAAACTCTTACAGGACAAGAGTAGAAATTTTGTTTCAGAACCTCTGAAAAAGAAAAATCAGAAAAAATTTTTTTTCTGGCAAAACAAGGAATTCTTATTTTGATTTGTATTTTTAGACTTTCCCTTTATGATAAAGAGAAGAATATGCCTCTTGTGGAAAACTAAGGGTATTTTTTACAAGAGGAAGGGAAGAATTTTCATAAAACTCCATACATGACAGAATGAGTCAAGAGAGAAATGTGAAAATAATTAGGATTCTTGCAGTTTTTTTATAGATATTATAAGAAAAACAAGTCAAAAAAAGAAGGAGACTCCAGTTTTATTATCCAGTCGCTATGTGGAAAAAAAGGAGTCAAAATTCAAAAGTACCACTATTATACCAAAGATTTTCCACATAGGCAATAGTTTTCCACAAAAAAAATAAAATAAAAAAAAGAAAAAATCATTCAATTATCTTGACAAAGGAGAAAAAAAAAAGTATAATCCTAGGTGGTACGTTTCTAACAGTATGAAGGAGGTGTGTTTTATGTTACGCACATATCAACCTAAAAAGCGTCACCGTGCCAAAGAACACGGCTTTCGCAAGCGTATGGCAACACGCAACGGCAGAAAAGTCCTAGCACGTCGCCGTGGCAAAGGAAGAGCTCGTTTGACACATTAAAAGGGTTTTATCCCCTTTGATACTAGGATGAATTTTGTGTGGGCGGGGGTTTCCTCGCCCTTCTTTCTTCAATACCTTGTTTCTAAAAGGAGAAAAACATGAAAAATACCAAAAGTATCAAAAAAAATCACTTGTTCAAAGGACTTTATAACAAAGGAAAAAGTAACGTTTCCCCCTATTTTGCCCTGTATTCCAGAAAAAATAGACCTTTTGAAGGAAATGAGGGCAATTTTCTAGGCATCACAGTGGGGGTAAAGCTGGGAAACGCTGTTTGCAGAAATAAAGTAAGAAGACGTATTTCTGCTATTTATAGATTGGAAGAAAGCAATATAAAAAAAGGCTATCATATTGTTGTGGTTGCCAGAAATCGTTGTGCAAACGCTAAGTATTCCCAGATGGAAGAAAGTTTGCTGAGACTTCTTGATCAAGCAGGACTGACTTTAACCTCAAAATTTCCTTTAGAAGATCATAAAAAAAGAAAAAAAGGTAAAACAATGTAAACCTCTAAAAGCCCCTAAGAAGGAAAAGAAGATATCATAGAAAAGCTTCTTTCACTCAAAAGTTTTTAGAGGTTATGTTTAGAGGTCCTTTCATGTTAAAAAATATTATTTTAACCATGATTCAATGGTATAGAACAGCAATATCACCCCTTTTTCCCCCTAGCTGTCGCTTTATTCCCAGTTGTTCAGAATATGCACACACAGCCATTTCAAGATTCGGTTTGGGGAAGGGTAGTCTTTTGGCAATCAAAAGAATTTCGAAATGCCACCCTTTCCATCAAGATAAATCTTTTCTTTATGACCCTGTCCCAGAAATAAAAAACAGGGATCAGTGAGAAAAAAGAAATCCTCCCCAGTATAGAACAAAAGAAAATTCACTTAAAAAGGAAGAAACCAATGTCATTAATACTCGCACCTTTTAGCTGGGTACTAGGTACTCTGAACAATATCTTTTTTAACTACGGCATAGCCATTATCATTTTTGCTGTTTTTGTAAAAATATTACTCTTTCCCTTTTCTATCAAAGGAAAAAGAGGGATGATACAAATGAATATGCTCTCTGGTGACTTAGCAAGACTAAAAAAACAGTATGGCAACAATCAAGAGCGTTATAACAAAGAAGTCCAAGAGCTTTATATGCGAGAAAAAGTAAATCCTCTTTCTGGTTGTCTCTGGTCTTTGCTTCCCCTTTTTGTGTTGATTCCTTTATATGCCATCATCCGTCAGCCAATCACTTATATCCTAGGTCTCTCCGATGCACAGATTTTCGAGCTAGCCACCATGGTAAACTGGGATGTTTTTGCTGTGGAATATGGCATGGTAACCCAAGATTTCATGACAAAAGCCATAGAAGATAATCTAAAAGATGGTATTATTGGCGGTTTCCAAAATGTTGGTTATAATCAATTATTCCTAGCTTCTTTGATTCCAGAAGACGGAATTGCCCTTATGGAAAGTGGCGTTTTTGTAGAACCCATGAACTTCCATTTCTTTGGCGTGGATTTGACCAAAGTGCCTAACTGGAAAATTTGGCAAGATTTCTCTGTTCAAAATTTAGCTACTCTTTTTCTTGTGGCAATCTCTGCCTGCACTGGTATCATCTCTTCTAAAGTGATGCAAAAAACCAATAAGATGAGTAATCCAAATCAACCCAAAAACGAGCAAATGGAACAAACAAACCGCATGATGATGTGGATGATGCCCATTATGTCTATCTGGATTGGCTTGATTATGCCTTCTATTATGGTGGTTTACTGGATTTCCAATAACTTTTTATCCATGATACAAGAAATATTTGCAGGACAGATTTTGAAAAAAGATTACGAGCAAATGCGTCTTGTCCAAGAACGTCAAGCGAAAGAACAAAAAGAAGATGAAAAAAGGCAAAAAGAACAAAAAGTAAAAGAAATAGAACGAAAAAAAGCAGAACAAGCAGAAAATAAAGGCAAAAATAAAGATAAGAAAAAGAAAAAACCTCAAGCCTCAGAAGAGGAAAAATTAGATAAAACAGCCAGCCGTGAAGGTATGCGAGCTTATGCCAGAGGAAGAGCCTATGATCCAAATCGTTATCCCAATCCCAATGGCTTAGGGGAAAATCAAACAGAAGAAAGTGATTTGGAAAGGGAGCATACAGAAGATTAGGAGGAAAAACCTATGACAAAACAATTAGAAATCACAGGAAAAACAGAAGAAGACGCAATCGAAAAAGCCCTAGAACAGTTAAAATTAGATAGAGATGATATTTCTGTGGAAGTTCTCAATCGTGCGAAAACAGGATTTTTAGGAATTGGCTCTGTTCAAGCAAAGGTTAGAGTCAGTTATGAAGTAGAGGAACCCAAGGAAGAAGTTAAAAAAGAAGAAAAGCAAGAAGAAAAAAAGCAAGAAGTTAAAAAACAAATCAAAGAAGAAAAATCTTCCATCACTGAAGCAATAGAAATTGAAGAACCAAGCAAAGATGATAAAGAACCAAGCAAAGAAAAAAAAGTAGAAATTTCAAATAAATCAGAAGAAAAACAACAGAAAAAAAGAAAAGAAGAGGGGAAAGCCGATTATTCTTTAACAAAAGAAGAAGTCTCTCAGTTAAGTGAAAAAATCGAAGAATACCTCAACGGTCTTTTGCTGCACCTTCATGTGGAAGCAAAACCAGAGGTGAGTTTTGATGGAAATAATTTCATCGTGAACATGACTGGCGAAAATTTAGGGGTTCTTATTGGAAGAAGAGGGGAAACCTTGGACTCTATCCAACAACTTACCACCTACACCCTCCGTCGCTATAACCGAAAGAGATTTCGTATTTATATCGATGCAGAAAATTTCCGAGGGAAACGTATTGAAACTTTAGAAAAACTTGCGAATAAAGTGGCTGGACAAGTGATCAAAAAAAGAAAAAGCGTTACCCTAGAACCCATGAATGCTTATGAAAGACATATCATTCACATGGCTGTGGAAGATATGCCAGAAATCACTACTTACTCTGTGGGGCAAGACCCACATAGAAAAATTGTAATCGCTTTAAAAAAATAAACAAATAGTATAATAAAAACCACATGAAGAAAATACATTCTTCATGAGGTTTTTTGTTTTTATAAGTCATAATTGCAAAAGTTTCCAGATGGCATAAGCCACCTCTCCTCTGCTTGCATACTCTCTGGAACGAAGATTATTATTGGTATCTACCATGATTCCATTGGCAAAACACCAAGACAGTTCCTCTATTGCATAGGTAGAAACTTTACTGCGGTCTTGATAACTATTTAAAAAGCTTGTCCGATAAGAAACATCCAAGCCCAAATAGCTTGCATAGCCATAAAGAACAACAGAAAGCTGCTCTCTATCCACAATATCTTCGCCACCGAAAATTTTAGGGGAATAACCCTGCATAATCACATTTTCAACGCACCAGTTCACAGAATCAGAATACCATTTCTCGCTACAGTCTAAAAATATATTTTCCTGTGAACCCAAATCAGCTTTCTCTGCCCCTGCGATCACAGTGGAAAGAAGCCCACGTGTGATGGTGTTATCAGGAGAAAAAGTGTTATCACTGGTACCAGCCATAATTTTTTCTTCTGTAACATAATTCACCCCTTGATAATACCAATCTTCACTTGATACATCAGAATAAGTCTCTTCCGAGCTTGTTTGCAAGCTATAGATGATAGAAAGGAGATTGTTATTTACTTGGGTGAAAAGAAACGCTTGCTCTTGCTTTGTGTATGCCTGAGAGACAGGCACACACAAAGAAGCAAGGAAAAGTCCTGACAGGACAAATAAAAAGTTGTTTTTTTTCATTACATCACCTAGGAAGTAAATTTCTTACTTTCAGCAACTGCCAAAGCGTCACAACGGTTATTATAATGGTTCGTGCTGTGACCCTTTACCCAGTGGGTATGCACTTGATGAAAATCAAGAAGATCTAATATCTTTTCCCATAAATCACGATTTAAGGCTGGCTTTTTATCGCTTTTTAACCAGTTATTTTTCTTCCAACCCTTTGCCCAGCCTTTTTCAATGGCATCAATGACATATTTAGAATCGGAATAAAGCTCCACAACACATTCTTGATTCAATGCTTCCAAAGCACAAATCACAGCCATCATCTCCATGCGGTTGTTGGTACTGGGATTTTCTCCACCTGACAGCTCTTTTTCTCTGTCTCCATACAGAAGAACAGCACCCCATCCACCAGGACCTGGGTTCCCAGAACAAGCACCATCAGTATAAATCGTCACTGTTTTCATTTAGTCTGCCAGTGCTGCTGTGACAATCGCCATGGAATAAACTTCTTGTGGAGTACAACCACGAGATAAATCGTTGATAGGAGCGTTAAGACCCAATAAAATAGGACCATAAGCTTCAAAACCACCAAGACGTTGGGCAATCTTATAACCAATATTTCCAGAGTTGATTTCAGGGAAAATAAAGGTATTTGCATAACCAGCCACTTTGGAATCTGGTGATTTCACATGACCCACAGCAGGGGAAACAGCAGCGTCAAATTGCATTTCTCCTTCAAGAAGCATATTTGGATAACGTTCTGCTGTCAATTTTGCAGCTTCACGCATTTTATCCACCTCTACCCCTTTACCAGAACCAAGGGTGGAATAAGAAAGAAAGGCAACTTTAGGATCAATGCCAAAGGTACGAGCACATTCTTCTACCTCGCCAGCAATTTCTACTAATTCTTCTGCAGAAGGATTGATGTTGATAGCACAGTCTCCCATTGCAAGGACTTCGTTTCCACCAGAACTGTGGCTACGCACCATAATGAAGCAAGAAGAAACGATTTTGTTCTCTGGTTTTGTTTTGATGAGTTGTAATGCAGGACGAACAGTGTCTGCAGTGGAATAGGTAGCACCACCTAACAGAGCATCTGCAATCTTCATTTGTACCAACATAGTACCAAAGTAGTTAGGAGATTTTAATGCTTCTCTTACTTGCTCTTCTGTCATTTTGCCTTTACGCAATTTCAGCATTTCTTGTACCATTTCTTCCAGTCGGTCGAAATTGTTTGGATCATAAAAAATTGCCTCTTTTACGTTAAACCCGTATTCATGAGCGATTTTTAGAATCTCTTCTTTGTTCCCCACAAGAACAGGGGTGAGGAAAGTACCAGAAAGAAGGCGAGCTGCTGCTTCTAAGATTCTAGGCTCGTTCCCTTCAGGGAAGACAATCTTCTTTGGGTTTTTTCGTAGCTTATCGATGAGAATTTTAAACATAATGAAACCTCCAGTAAAAATAATATGATAGATAGTGTGGGAGATAGGACGGTAAAGAAGTTGTTACAAAATTATCAATCCAGTTATTATTTTATCAATATGTGAAACATAAAGTAAATTTTATCCCATCATAAGTTATATTTTAACAGAAAACTGAAAAAAAAGCAATAGCTAATTTTATAAAAAAAGAAAGAGATTTACAGGAGAGAAAACCATTTCTTGACATAAAATATATGATGTGATAAAATGAAGGAAAATTGAAAAGAAGAAAAGGAGCAAAGCATGAATCAAAGAAGTATTCCACAGGATATACCCATTCCAAAGCTGGTTCTTCGCTATGCCATCCCCGGTATCACCAGTGGTTTGGTGAATGCACTTTATAATATCGTAGACCAAATTTTCATCGGACAAGCAGAAGGAGTTCTGGGGAATGCAGCCACAAACGTTGCATTTCCTCTGGTATGCCTTTGTCTTTCCATGTCTCTTTTGTTTGGGATAGGGGGTGCCTCTAACTACAGTCTTTGCTTAGGGCGAGGAGATGAGAAAACAGCACAAAAATTTATGGGCGTAACCTTAAGTTCTTTGGTTATCGCAGGGTTTCTCTTTGCCTTCCTTGCTTATGTATTTTTAGATTCTCTTCTTTGGATTTGTGGAGCAACAGAAGAAAATTACCAGCTCGCTTACGACTATACCAGTATTACCATATTTGCAATCCCATTTTTTATGTTCGCTGCCTCGGTACCACAACTTGTGCGGGCAGAAGGAAATCCAAAAAAAGCCATGCACTATAGCTTAATTGGCTGTGGTATCAATTTAGTTTTGGACCCAATCTTAATATTTGGATTTGATATGGGCATTAAGGGAGCTGCCATAGCCACAGCAATCAGTCAAATGATTTCTTGCTTTCTTTTTCTTTGGTATTTTTACAAGTATTCTCCTGTGAAAAAAAGTGAGCTGCGCCCTGATCTATCCATTATGGCAAAGGTAGCCTCCTTAGGGCTTGCCCCGGCCACCAATCAGTTCACCTTAATGATTACACAAATTGCCATGAATAATTCCTTAAAACACTATGGTTCTGCTTCGGAGTATGGCAGTGATATTCCCCTTGCCATTGT
The DNA here is from genome assembly GCA_044432725.1 of Eubacteriales bacterium. Lineage (GTDB taxonomy): Bacteria > Bacillota > Clostridia > Oscillospirales > Oscillospiraceae > JAWXUK01. The sequence goes on along the minus strand of JAWXUL010000002.1, from coordinate 202,543 downwards.
GGGGGTTGTCAGTAAAGTAAATGTTCTTTACACAGCCATAGCAGTGGGACTGGCTTTGGGGGCACAACCAATCATCGGCTATCATTACGGCGCCAAAAATTATGATCTGGTAAAAAAATGCTATGTCACAAATGTGGTTTATGTGACCATTGTATCAGTTTTTGTTTTTCTTTCCTTTCAACTGTTACCAAGACAAATTTTGTCCTTTTTTGGAGAAGGAAGCGAACTTTATTTTCAATTTGGAATCAGATACTTTCGAATCTTTATGGCACTTGCCTTTTTAAATGGTATCAATCCCATCACAGCTAATTTTTTAACAGCCATCGGCAAAGCAAAAAGAGGGATGATTTTACCTTTTTCCAAGCAAATGCTCTTTATGCTCCCTTTGCTTCTTATATTGCCTAGTTTTTGGGGGATTGAAGGAATTTTATTAGTAGGACCAGCCACGGATATTCTAGCTTTTCTCACGGCAATGTATCTGATAACCAGTGAATTTAAGGAAATCAAAAGGTTAGTAGAGGTTTAAAAACTCTATTCACCAAGATTTTAAAAAAATATGTATTTTTCCGTTGAAAAATGTCAATTTTTGTGTTATAATGTATAGAAAGATAAGCGATAAATTTTCTATGGAGGATATCAGCCCAATTCTTACTTCTAAAAGTTAAAAAATTAGGTTAATCTTTGTGTAATAAAGAAGATTTTTACCATATTTATAAGATGGCTTTTTTTGTAAAGAAAGAAAAGGGATTTTCATGATATTTCTTACTTTAAAAATGAGGAGGGTGAAAAAGGTGCAAAAAAGAATTTTCACCCTCTTTTTGTCTTTTTCTATTTTTTATCAATGTATCATGCCCCATTCTTTGGCAAATCTCACTGAAAATATCTCTCCAGAAAACATCGCCACAGAAACAATCTCCACAGAAAATATTGCCGCAGAAACGCTATCAACAGAAAACATAATACAGCAATATACTCGCTCTTTGGCAGAGTCCAATCCACTCACTCCAGAAAATAACAGGACTCTGCCCACAATCGAAAACATAACAGAAACCCAGTGGCAACAAGAAAGAGAAATTGCAAATGAATATGCACAGGGGATTTATCATTTAGAAAATCCTTTTTTGGTGTATAATCCTTATCATTTAGCAGAATTAACAGCATTACTTTTATTCGAGAGCGAAGAAAAAGCTAAAGTTTCTCTTTCTATCACAGGGAAGAAAGAGGATTTAACCCACCATTTTGAAAGCTATGACACCTTTCATCAAATCCCTGTGGTTGGTCTTTATCCTGACACTGTCAATACACTTACCTTAACCTTAACATATGAAAACGCTACCACAGAAAGTCATACCTTTGAAATAGAAACCCCAGCCCTTTCTTCAGGGGAAAGAACAGCGTCCCCCAGTGGAACAGATTTTCGATTTGAAAGCAGAGAAAATGCCACCATTGCTGTAGATAACAACGGGGATATCCGATGGTGCCTCTCCTTGACAGGAGGTAATCTATTTCAGCGCTTAGAAAATGGAAATCTCCTCATTCCTTGCGAGGAAGGCTTTTACGAAATGGATTTATTAGGGAAAGTGTTTTCCCTTTACAGCCTACCTAGCGTGATAAGTGGTGTTGAGTTGCCCAATGGAAATTTTTTACTAGCACAAAGGGATTCTTCTGATTTGCAAGAACTAGATAGAGAAACAGGGAATATCCATCTTTCTGTGCCATTTTTTCAAGATAATAACCAAGGTTTTGATACTACCCTTCAAAATATGGTGTTTTTAGAGCAAGAACAAAGCATTTTACTTTATGGTTCTCATATTGGATTACGAAAACTCGCCTACCCTTCTGGTACAACCGAGAATTTTACCAACGTAGATTATCGTCTGTTGTTTGAAGAAACAAATGTCATGTCTTTGTACCCTTCTTTCTGGGAATACCAACTTTTGCGAAACAAAGGAAAGATTATGGCAAAAAATCTGGGTGATTCAGTTCAAAATACCATAGAAGTGACAGAGATTCAGATTACAGAAAAAGAAATTATCTGGGATCACGAAGAACAATCTCCCTTTTGGGATGTGGAGCTATTTGAAGATAAAAACTATAACCAGTTACTTTTATGGGGACATTGCCATGAAGGAGAGATTTCTCTCATTTTATATGGCGAAGAGCAGTCTTATAAAATTCCACTGGATTTTGTCCAAGAAGAACATTTCTCTTTGATTGCATCTAAGCTAACAGATTATACAGAGGAAGGAATATACGCCTTAGTGCTGGCACATGAGGAAAGTTATTATGATTTAGCTTGTGATATTTCTCTTTTTAGTAACGATTCTGCCCTAATACAAGCAGATCTCCTTTCACTGCAAGAAGACAGGTCAGCACAAATAGCAGAAATCTTTGAACAGAATCACTATACCTTAGAAAATCCTTTGATACTTTTAAACCCATACGATTATGCCCCACTGACAGCCTTAATTGCCTTTGAAACAGAAGAGACAGGCACTATGGAAGTCACCATTTGGGGGAAATCTCAAGAAACTACCATAAGCCATAAATTTTCAGCCTTGACCAATCGACATTTTCTCCCCATCTATGGGCTGTATAGTGATTGGCGAAATCACATTACACTGCGTTTTATCAATGAACGAGGAGAAAGTTTTTATCAAGATATTTTTATCCAAACAGAGCCACTTCCAGCCAATTTTCAAGAATCAAGCCTAGTTTTTACTTATCCAGAGGAATCAGAGCTTCTTTTTCTTACCAGTACTTATTTAAGTGCCTATGACCAAAAAGGAGAAGTACGATGGTACTTAAAAGATACAACTCCTACAGAAATACAAACTTTAAAAAATGGAAACTTTTTAGTGAAAAGTGAAAAGGAAGAAGAGGATAAGTCCAGTAGCTTTTACGAAATAGATTTATTAGGCAGAATATATCACGAATATGTGGCAAATGGAGTGCATAGCCAAATACAAGAGCTTTCCAATGGAAACTTCCTCGTTTTTGCTGAACAAAACCAAAATTACGCAGTGGACTATTTCTTTGTCATGGACAGAGAGACAGGGCAAGTACTGGAAGACTGGTCAATGTCAGAAATTTTGGAAATTCCTCTTTCCCCTGACCCCTGTTATCAAGAGATTAATGCAGAGAATCAGGAAGAAATAGAAAACCGTCTATGGCTGGATACCAACAGTGTTTTCCTACAAGAATCCACAGATAGAATCCTAATCTCTTGCAGAACTAAGGATATGATACTAGAAATAGACGGAGAAACAGGAGAGATTCTTTGGATTCTCACAGATCCAAATATTGATTGGGCAGAAAATTATCAAGAGCAAATCCTCAGCCCAGAAGAAGAAGATTTTTCCTATTTTTATGGACAACATTCTGTCAGTTATCAAGAGGATGGAAGTATTCTTTTGTTTGATAACGGTCCTTTTCGTAGTAAATACCCAGAAAATCCTTTGTCAGAAGAAAATTATTCTCGTATGGTAGTCTATGAAATAAACAGAGAAGAAATGACTGTCAGGGAAAAATTAGAATACCAAGGGGAATATTCCCCTGATTTCGGCACAGTAGAAGAAAGAAGCCAAAACTCTTATCTGATTAATTTTGGTGGACTCAGCCAAGGGGCAAGGGTCATCCAATGGGACAAAGGAAATGAAGTTTTCGCCATAGAGCTTTCAGATCCATGCTACGCAGCCACAAGAATTCCTTTCTATCAAGCTGATACTCACTATGTCAATTTAGCTTACACGACTTCTCGAGTTGGTGATAGCAAGGAAACTCCCTTTACAGTAGAAGAACTCCCACAAGTTTCAAACACGATAGAATTTTCCTTGGAACTTGCCATTGACCAAGGCAACCGCATAGGCTTAAACCTGATGTATCACAATTTTGTCACAGGTGAAAAGTATATTGTTCTTGACAGTGGAAAAGATTTGCGTTGCTATCAAACCACAGGAGAAGAAAATATTTACATCAATAAAGCAGGGATGAGCAAAGGCTCTTATCAGATAGGGACTTTGGTGATTGATAAAGAGGGGGAGAGCTATTATTCACAATCTCCCATTGCTTTGGAAATCGAAGAGGAAGAAGTACCAGTTTTTCAGCCTCTTTCCCAAGAGATTATTTCTGTCCCCTATTATGGATTGCCAACTTTGGATGATATCCCTGAAGAAATGGTCTATATTTCCTTTCCTTTGCTCTGTTTACCCTTCCTTAGTCTATTTTTAAAACGAAAAAAAGGTAAAAAAGAACGCCGCTGATGTTCAGATGAAACTTCAGTGGCGTTTTATTTTGCTATTTTCATTTGATTCATAGACTCGCTGAGGACAGGCAAGGGTTTTCCCTTTACTACTAATTCTTCACAACAAGTAGAAAGTCGAATGGTCTCGATGAATTCTAATTTTCTCTCGTAATCCAGTTCAATCATGTCAGAAGGCTTCACATCAATGGCAGTTTTTTTGAAATACGCAGCACCAACAGAGTCCAAAAGGCTGTATACAAACTCAGAACATACCATCATATTAGGTTGAAAGTTTTTTTTCAGAGCAGCCCCTAAAATATTATAGGCAGAACCTTCTTGGTTGATTTGCGCCACTCGCTTTGCCATTTGCTCTTTTTGCTCTCCAGTGACAGAAAGGCGATAGATTCGTATAGAAGCATCTTCTTTTTGATAAAACCACTCTAACATCTCTGGATTCAGTCCAGGGGGCATGACTCTTTCTCCACCGTTATAAGAAATCAGAGTTTTCAGTTCTCTGTCAAAGGAGATGGAGATATGATTATACGGCTTGTTGGAAAGTATCCCAAAAAAATTACTAGCAGGGGAGCCTGTGTCAGAGAAAACAAGATAGACATAAGGGTCAGTCAGACTCTGGTCTAAATGTTTGAAATAGGTTTCACTTAGATTTTCTTTTGCCACATAGCGAATAGAGCAGTTCCGTGGCAGGTCAGAGAGTAAGTCTCTGATAAAAGAAAGGGTAATGACACCACCTACTTTTTTGATATGCTGACCACGGTAAATAATTCTTTTCTTTAAATAACGTAAATCTTCAAAAGAAAGACTGTTTTCATCCAAGGAAGGAGAGACACAATAGCTTTCTTTTCGATGAATCCAGATTTGCTCTGATAAAAAGGTTAAAAAAAGAAGGCTTGCAACCAATAATCTGGATTGATTGGAAAAGTTGCTGAGCATCAAAATATACAGCTCCATGGTTAAGATGGTGTAATAAATCAGATAGAAAAAACCTCGCCTCATAGAGGGAAAAGAAGGTTGAAGGAGCGATTTTAAAAAAGTACTTGCAACAACAAGATAAATCAGCATATGTAGTGTGATATTTAAATCAAAATTATCTACAAAAAGAATGACAGCAATCGCAAACAAAAAAATAGTACTATGTACCAAGGCTTTGGGAAGACTCATTGTTACCCCTCCTTTCAGTTTCACTTCATTCTAGCATAAGAAGAAAGAAAAAGCAAGATTTTTTTTTGCTATATTTTTCACAATTATGGGAGATTTTGTAAAGACTCTAGGTCAGAAAATACTAAAATCTTTTTTAGCCAAAAATACTTTTTCTTTCCATTTCGTGGAAGCGAAAGGAAGGCCGATAGGGAAAGACAGGCATTCCATCTTGTTTTTTTACTGATTCTAAATCTGTACGAAATTCTCTTGCCGAGTGATAGCGAAATTCAGGTTTTGGATGACAAGCACGGGCAAGAATTTTCCCCAGTCGCCCTTTGCGACCAAAATAGGGAGGAGGCAGCATAGCTCCAGAAAGGCGAATTTGTTTGGCTTCTTCCTTTAGATGATGACCTCTGCCTTCAGGGGTAAAGGCAAGACGACCTCTGTTTAAAAATTGATACATCACAAGCCCTAGGGAATAGATGTCCACTGTTTGGTCATAACGCTCCCCACGACACATTTCAGGCGCCATGTAATGACTCTCTTCCTCTTGGGGAATGTCACCTTTTGGACGAAAATCGCTTAATTTAAAAGCACCAGAATTGGTAGCATAAATAAATTGTGGTTGAATATCTCGGTGGATGATCTCTTGATGGTGACAATCTTCCAAAGCCTTGGCAATGTCAATACCCATGCGTAAAATATCCCCTTGGGAAAGAGGGTTATCTTGGGCGTACTCCACCACAGTGGGCAAAAGTTCGGTGCGAATTAGCACATCACAGCCCATACCGTTGGGATGCATTTCCACTTTGTGGTCATAATAATAAAGGATATTGGGATTGCCTTCTAATTTGTTTTGTAAGGTAATTTCTTCCAGCACATAAGAAAGTACAGACTGCACGTATTGAGAAAAATCTTGTCCAGAACCTTGAATCATCACAAGATCTTGCAAATTTCTGGGAATAGAAACAAGTTTCAGCTGTGTTTGATAGGTAAATTGACGGTCGCTATGCTGTAATTGGTAATAGGAGGCATAAGAACTTTGACGTATTTTCCCACATATTTCCCAATGATCAAACACGCTTTCACCAGTACGAAATTTCCTGTCCATGCAATCCCTCCCAAATTTGATATGATATATTTTAACACTTTTCTTGGTTTTTGTCAAGAAATCCCAAAGAAATTTATCAATTTTTCTTTTTTTGACAAAATCACAAGAAAAACAGTTCTACTTGACAAGATGAATAAAAGCTGATAATATATGTACAAAAGGGGGCATATTATGAAAAATATAGGATATTTCTTTGCTTTTGAGGGGATAGATGGTTCCGGAAAAACAACCCAAACAAAAGCAGTGGCAAAACAAATTTCTAACAGCTATTTCACAGCTCAGCCCAGCAAAGGACCCATGGGGAGACTGATACGAGAGTATCTTTCCACAGAAAAAACTTGTCCGCCCAAAGCCTTGTCTGCACTTTTTGTGGCAGACCGTTTGGACCATATCTTGGGGGAAAATGGGCTTCTTTCCTTGAAAGAGAGAGGAGAGATCATTCTCTGCGACCGTTATTATTTCTCTTCTTTCGCCTATCAGACACTGGACCAATCTTTGGAAGATGTGATTACTTTGAATCAAGAACCAAGGAAGTTGTTTCCACCAGATGCCACATTTTACATTGATGTCCCTCCAGAAATCGCCCTAAAACGATTAACACAGCGAGGAAACTCCCTTGACATTTTTGAAACAGAAGAGAAATTAAAGGAAATCTATCAAAATTATCAGAAGGCTTTTACAACATTACAAAAGGAAGAAAAAATCATCATCATCGACGGAACACGAGAAGAAAAAATAATAACAGAAGATATTTTGTCGAAAATCAGAGAAATCACAGAGAACTAAGACAGATAAAAAAGACAGCTTTGTTTTTCAACAAGGCTGTCTTTTTATTTCTTTTTTTATTTCTTCTTTGTTAATAAAACCACTGTTTCCACGTGCTTTGTCCCAGGGAAAAGGTCAACAGGCTGAATCTTTTCCACAATAAAGCCTTCTCCTGTGAAAAACTTTAGATCTCTGGCAAGTGTTCCAGGGTCACAGGAAGTATAAATCAGCTTGTTTTCCACATAAGAGAGGACTGTTTGTGGAGAACTCAGTCCTTTACGAGGCGGATCCACAATCACAACATCCGCTTTCATCTCTTTTTCTGTCACTTGTCCACAATCGCCCAAAATAAATTCTGCATTTTCTATGCCATTTCTTGTTGCGTTTTCCTTTGCGTCCTCGACAGCAGAGGAAACAATCTCGATACCAATTACTTTTTTTGCTTCTTTTGCCAAGGATAAGCCAATCGTCCCTGTCCCACAATATAAATCAAGGACAGTTTCAGTTCCACTCAGCTGGGCAAATTCAGCGATCACTTTGTATAAAACCTCGGTTTGTTTCAAATTGACTTGGAAAAAGGAAGGAACAGAAAGTTTAAAACTTAAATTTGATAACTCTTCGTATAGATAATCTTCGCCCCAAATCTTGTGATATTCCTCGCCCAACACCACATTGGTGTCTTTTGGATTCACATTTAAGATAAAGCCTTTTAAATCAGGTAATTCTGCTTTTAATGCCTCTAACAACTCTGCAATATAGGGCAATTTCCGTCTGGTTGCCACCAAACACAGCAACACTTCTCCTTTTTCGTTAGAACGAAGGAAAAGATGGCGAATGGTTCCTTTCCCAGTGTTTTCATCAAAGGGGTTCACCCCAAACTGACCCATCCAAGTTTTCAACACTTCTCTGGCTTTTGTGGAAAACTCTCCTTGTAACAGACAGCTTTCCGTGTCCAACACATCATGACTTCTGCTGCGATAAAAACCAATTTTGATCCATTTATCGCTTCCTGCTACTTGAAATTGCACCTTGTTTCTATAGTGATTTCTCTCTTTTGCGCCGATAATCGGAAGGATATCTTCCTTAACGCCAGCAATTCTTTCCAAAGCAGCTTTCACAATGTCAGTCTTGGCTTTCAACTCTTCTTCATAGTTCATATGACGAAATTGACAGCCTCCACATTTGTTCCCATAGGGACAATCCATTTCCACTCGCTTAGGAGAGGGGGTAATACAGGTGACAGCTCGCCCGAAAGCGAAGTTTTTGTTCACTTTCACCAGAACGATGTCCCAAATCTCTCCAGCGATTGTTGCGGGGACAAAAATCACCCGTCCATCTACCCGTGCCACCCCAGAGCCTTCGGCGTTATAGCCTGTGATTTCTACTTGATGTGCTGCATTCTTTTTCCATTCCATGTTCGTTCCTCCATTGATATATTATTAAAATATTACTGCTAGTATTATTACAATCTGTATTATTTAGAAGTATCATAACATATTGTAACGGGTCCTTGGTTGACAGATGACACGTCCATATCAGCCCCAAAGGTTCCAGACTTCACAGAAAAACCATTATCTTTACAGCGTTTGATGAATCCTTCGTAAAGAGGAATGGCAAGTTCTGGTTTGGCTGCTCCTGTAAAACCAGGACGACGGCTAGAGGTATCTGCAAAGAGAGTGAATTGGGAAATGACCAAGATTTCTCCCCCTACTTGTTCTAAATTTTGGTTCATCTTGCCATTTTCATCAGAAAAAACACGTAAATTACAAATTTTATCTGCTAAGTTATGGCAAATTTCTTCATTATCTTCTGGGGCGACCCCTAATAATACAAGAAAACCTGTCTTGATTTCACCTTTTATTTCTTTCTCTATGGTGACAGAGGCACTGGAAACTCTTGTTACGATTGCTTTCATATTTGCTCCTTTTATGTAGATTGTGACAAAACGCTGTTTTTCATTATACCACACTTCTCTCTCACTGAAAAGCGATTACAAAAAAAAGATTGCAAGGACTTAACTTTTTTCAAAGAATGTCGATAATTTTATATAAGGTACAATTCCCATTTGTATGCCATGTTCACGGCATACGAAGGCTTAGGAAGGATGTTGTGTATGTCAAGTTTAGGTTTACCGAATATTTTTACCGTTGCTTCTGCTATGGCAGTGACTCTTTTCCTTGGTATCTCTTCTGGAGAGGTACAATCCCCAGAAACAACGCCACCAGAAATCCTTGTCCCAGAAATCGTCCAGCCAGAAGAACTACCTCCTGCAGAATCAGAGGAAGAAGAATCCCAACTGGAAGAACTATCTCCTGAAGAAGGAGTGGAAGAAGAACAATCTTCAGAAGAAACTCAGTCAGAGGAAGAGGCATTTGTCCAAACCCTCCCAGAGACAGCCATTTCTACAGTTTTATGGGAAGAGGAACAGATTCTCGCTGTGATTCAGCTGAGTCAGCATTATGAACAGCTTGACTATACACAGGAAATTTCTTCTTCAGTTCAGCAATATTTCCCTGATATTCAAGGAAGTATCATTCCAGAATATGTTTTTGATGGGTACGAAACTTACTTTGTGATTCCTCGTGACCCAGATGAGAAAATTTCGGTCTATGACTATGTTTTCACCGAGGCAGATTTGGAAAAAGGGGATTTGCTTTTGGAAATCCAAGGAGAAAAAGCCTTTACCATTCGCTGTAACGTAAGTGACCTGTTTCCAAATCTATTGCTAGAAGTGGGAGAAAAAAGTCTTACCCTGAGTACCAGTTTGAAAGATGGCTCTTTACAGGAAAGCCCTTATTTACAAGAGGTTTTTTTAGAGGCATATCTAGTTGAGTAATATCAGGATTTAACAGTTAAATATTTATAAAAGGAGGCATTTATTATGTCTATGTCAATTAACAACAGTACCAGTGGTATGAATGCTTATACCAGTTATTTATTAGAAAAGAAAGAAAAAGAAAAATCAATGGAAAAACTTTCCTCTGGTTTGCAAATCAATTCAGCCGGAGATAATCCCGCAGGTCTTGCTGTTTCTGAAAAAATGAGAGCAGAAATCACCATGAACAAAGCGGCTCAGTTTAATACAAAAATGGCTTCTTCTGCTGTGAAGGTTGCCGAAGGTGCTATGCAATCTGTCAATGATATGCTTGTGAGAGCCACAGATCTGGCAATGCAGTCCTCTAATGGCACTTATACAGATGTGGAGCGCAATGCGCTCCAACTAGAGATGGACTCTCTTGTTTCTGAAATCAATCGTGTGGCAGCTTCTACCAACTTTAACGGCACAGCCCTTTTGGATGGAAGCCTTGCAGTGGAAGGTTTAGAGTTCCAAATTGGTACTTCCAGTGATGAAAGTATCTCTGTCAATATCGAGGGTGCTTCTACCTATGTGAATATTGATGCCAGTCAAATGAATATTGTCACCCAAGAGCAAGCACAAGAAATTTTGGAAACCTTAACAGAATTTGTGGACAAAATTACCTCTCAACGAGCCGAATTGGGCGGCACTCAAAATCGTTTAGACCATACTTACAGCAATCTCACCAATGCAGGGATTCAACTCCAAGCATCAGAATCTCGTATCAGAGACACAGACATGGCAAAAGAGTCTGTGAATAACAGCTTGCGTTCTGTGAATAGTCAGTCTTCCATTTCTATGCTGAAAAAAGCTCAAGAAGAGAAAGAAGGCTTGTTGAATATTCTAGGTTCTTAAAGTAATCAATAACTTTTACCAATCAAGAGAGAAAAGCTGAATAAAAAAAGGCTGTGTCACAACTCCTGTTGTGACACAGCTTTCTGTTTTTATTTTACAAGTGTAAAGGGTAATCGCTTGTCATCGAGAAAATATTATGACTCAAGACACCAACAATACAAAAGCCCCTCTTCCCCCATCTCCATCTGGATTCGCCCACAATCTTCTAAATAATCCAAGTAAAAACGTAAGGTACGTTGAAAAAAATAAACCCTTTTTCCTTTGCGATGGTTCAAATTATGAAGTTTACAGAAATCCAGTGCAATGGCCTCCATGGTTTTACCCTTCTTCACAATCTGATACACATCTTCCACACGGGCAGAAAACATGGACATATTATCTTCCACCAATGCCCCTAAGTCTCCCAAAGAACATTCCCCAAAATGTGCCATAATATAATGGGAATAGGGGAAAGTCTTAATTCTTTTATGAGATTCTAAGTTTTGTGCCAAATCCATTGCGTAAGGTAGTTTTGCATCCAGTTGATCCTTTGTCAAAAGAGCATCCCCCAAATAACAAACATCATCAGGGGTAATGATACATAAATGAGCAGAAGAATGACCTTCTGTCAACTCTAAGCCAAATTTCACCCCACAGATTTCCACGCTTTTCTGATGGTCAGGAATCAAGATTGCCTCTGTAGAAACACAATCTCCCATTGCTTCCATGGTTTCTTTGGGAGAAATCGCCATGCGATATGCCTTTATATTTAAGATATGGGATAAAATCCCTCCCTCCCCTTGGGACAGATAAAGAGGTATTTTATATTTTTTTCTGAAATACTCAGCAGAACCAACATGGTCTACATGGGCATGAGAGCAGATGATTCCTTGTAAGCGAAGTCCTTCTACCTCTAAAAGGTTTTCCAGTTCCTCTCGCTCTTTGGGATAGCCTGTGTCCATTAATATGCAATCTTTTTCGTTCATCCGATAAAGAGGCATGTAACAGTCTCCCACAATCGCCCAAGTATTCCCTTTGATTGCTTTTAATTTCATCTTATTTTCCTTTATCTTGGGGAAAGCTTTGAAAATTTACAGAATCTTTTCCCCTTTTTTCTTAAATACCATTATCTCCAAGAAGAATTTGTTGTGGTGCCAACATATGCTTATTTTTTCTTTTTTCCACCTTCTTGTGCCAGATGAACCATCAAAACAGTGACATCAGCAGGAGAAACCCCAGAAACACGTCCAGCTTGCCCCAGATTTTCAGGACGAATTCGTGCCAGTTTTTGACGTGCTTCTAAACGCAAACCGTGGATATTCATATAATCTAAATCTTCTGGCAAAGGCCGTGATTCTAATTTTTTCATCTGTGCTACTTGACGTAGTTGGCGATGAATATATCCTTGATATTTTAAAGAAATCTCGATTTCTTGTATCATTTCAGAGGAAAGATCAGGGCGATTACTGTCCACCACTTCTAAAATTTCATAAGACAAACGGGGACGACGAAGGAGCGAACCAAGGGTAGACCCATGCTCTACAGGGGTTTCCCCATGCAGGGCTAAAATTTTATTCAATTCCTTACTGGGAGAGACCCCTGTTTCTTCCAGTCTTGTGATTTCTCTGGCAATGGCTTCGATATCTGCCATGACCTTTTGATAGACCTCGTCAGAGACCAAACCAATCTGATGTCCTCTGCTACAAAGTCGATGTTGGGCATTGTCTTGACGGTGTAACAAGCGATATTCTGTACGAGAAGTCATCATGCGATAGGGTTCTTCGGTACCTTTTGTCAATAAATCATCAATCAAAACCCCAATATACCCCTCTTCTCGTCCAATGACAAAGGGTTCTTTCTCCAGAATTTTCAGCGCTGCATTGACACCAGCTACAAACCCTTGAACAGCTGCTTCTTCATATCCAGAAGAACCATTGCACTGACCTGCTGTATACAGTCCCTTGACAATTTTGGTTTCCATGGTGTGTTTCAAGCAAGTAGGGTCCAGACAATCATATTCAATGGCATAAGCAGGACGGGTGATTTCTGCTTGTTCCAGTCCAGCAATACTGCGTACCACTGCAAGCTGTATTTCTTCTGGTAAAGAAGAAGAAAGCCCTTGTAAATACATCTCTTGAGAGTTCAAACCCATTGGCTCTAGAAAGAGTTGATGTCTTTCTTTATCCGCAAAGCGATGTATTTTATCCTCGATACTGGGGCAGTACCTAGGGCCTACCCCTTCAATCACCCCTGAAAACAAGGGGGAACGATGGAAATTATTTTGGATGATTTCGTGGGTCTCTTGGTTGGTATAGGTAAGCCAGCAAGAAATCTTACTCTCTGGTATTTCAGTGGTAGAGAAGGAAAAATGAAGATTCCCCTCTCCCTTTTGTTCTTCCATTTTGGAAAAATCAACAGAGCTTGCCAAAATCCGAGGAGGTGTCCCCGTTTTAAAGCGACGAAGGGGCAAGCCAAGTCGTTGGAGATTTTCACTCATGTATTTAGCAGCAGACAAGCCATCAGGGCCTGACTCTTCTACAAGTTTTCCGATAATGGTTCTGCCAGAAAGATAGGTACCAGTGGAAAGAATGACAGCTTTACAGTGATACACTGCCCCTGTGCTGGTGGAAATCCCTGTCACGACCCCTTCCTCTGTCAAAATATCCACAGCCTCTCCCTGTTTAATCACAAGGTTTTCCGTGGTACTCATAGTTTCTAAGGCGTATTGCTGATAAAGGGTACGGTCTGCCTGTGCACGCAGTGACCAAACAGCAGCCCCTTTGCTTCGGTTTAACAGACGATATTGGATACAAGCTTTGTCAGCCAGTTTTCCCATCTCGCCCCCCAGAGCATCCAGTTCTCGTACCAAATGCCCTTTCCCAGTACCACCAATGGCAGGATTGCAAGGAAGATTCCCCACTGCATCCAGATGAAGGGTCAGACACAGGGTGCGACAGCCCAACCGTGCAGAGGCAAGAGCTGCTTCAATGCCTCCATGTCCAGCCCCCACGACCACTACATCATATGTACCAGCAGAGAAATGTTCCTTTTCAAAAAATTCTTTTTGCGAATCAAACAATTTGTTTCCCTCTCTTTTTCTGGGAACCTCTCAAACAAAATAACAAGAAAACAATTTCTTCCACTTGATTTTTCAAAACGATGTGAGAACGACCGAAGGAAGAGCCTGTGCTGTCAAAAAATTTGTACTCTTGTGGACCAAGAGTTTTTTAGAGGTGCCCTTGAAATATTTTACTATCTATGTTATAATACAGTAAAACTATGATTTTTTCAAGGGCTAGGGCAGAATTTAAGCAAAGTTCACAAAAACTTAACATATTTTAAAGAATTTTTGTGAATTGCGTGGTCGTTGAAAAAGGAAAACGGAGAAATAAAATGTATCCTTACCTCGTCCTACCTACTTGCCCTGAAAAGGCAAATGATTTTCAGGGACAAGGCTTCGGTGTTATGATAGCAAAGCTTTTAGCTGCCCGAGGTTTCACCACAGCAGCAGAAGCACAAGCCTTGTTTTATCCTGATAAAAACCTTTCCCACGACCCATTTTTGTTGCAATCTATGGAAACAGCCGTCCTTCGCTTGGAAGAAGCCATAGAAAAGGATGAAATGGTTGCCATTTACGGAGATTATGATGTGGACGGTATTACAGCCACAGCCCTCCTCACCCATTATCTGCGCAGCCGAGGACTTCGTGTCATCCCCTATATCCCCCATCGTATCGGCGAGGGATATGGCTTAAACGAAACTGCTCTCCTAGATTTACAGGAAAGAGGAGTCTCTCTTGTTGTCACTGTGGACTGTGGTATTTCAGGAAAAGACCAAGTGATTTATGCCAATGAATTAGGGCTTGAAATCATTATCACAGATCATCATTCCTGTCCACCAGAATTGCCCCCTGCCTTAGCTGTCATCAATTCACGTCTCGGGAATTATCCTTGCCCAGAGCTAGCTGGTGTGGGTGTGGCATTGAAACTGGCCCAAGCCCTCTCTCACCCAGAGGATTGGGAGGATGTTTTCTTTCAATACAGCGACCTTGTGGCTGTGGGGACAGTGGCTGATGTTATGCCTTTAAAGGGCGAGAATCGTTATTTTGTCAAAATAGGTTTGGAAAAACTGAACCAATATCCACAACTTGGGATTGCAAAGCTTTTGGGAGAAATCGACCAAGGGACTCGCCAAATCAACACAGGAACCATTGGCTATAACCTCGCACCCAGAATCAACGCAGCAGGCAGACTGGATAGAACAGAAATCGCCCTTGCCCTTCTCCTCACAGAAGAAGAATCCTTTGCACAGGATTGTGCCACGATGCTTTGTGAATTAAACTGGCAACGTCAGGAGATTGAAGGGGAAATTTTCCGTCAATGTCTGGAATATTTAGAAGAAAATCCACCTGATACCTTGGTTTTTCTGGAAAATGAAACATGGCACGCAGGGGTCGTGGGCATTGTTGCTTCCCGTTTGGGAGAGCGATATTCTATGCCCACTGTGATGGTATGTTGCCGTGATGGCATTGGGAAAGGCTCTTGCCGTACCTTTGGCGAGGTGAATTTATATGAACTTCTGGCAAAAGTGGGGGATTTACTCCTTGGTTATGGTGGCCATGCCCAAGCAGCCGGCTTTACAGTAGCTCAAGAGAATATACCAGATTTAAAAATTGCTTTGAAAGCAGAAATGCAAAAATATTCAAATAAAATGAAAACTAAAACTTTAAATTTAGATATCTGTTGCGAGATCAAAGATATCACCCTAGAAGAAACTGAATTTTTAGAAAATTTCGAACCAACAGGTGGTGGATGTCTCCGACCAAGTTTTTTAATCGAATCAGCTTTGGTGGTGGCAGGAAGCTTGGTAGGAGGGGGCAAGCATTTACGCTTGCGTCTCCGTCAAGATGATGCTGAAATTTTAGGTGTCTGTTTTCACTATCAAGGAGAGCCAGTGCAAATGGGAATCTATTTAGACATTGCCTTTCATTTACAAGTGAATCATTACCGTGGCGAATCAAATCCACAGCTTCAGATTTTTTCAATGTGCCCAAGCCAAAAGCCAGACAGGCTTTACCAAGAGTTTCAGAGTACAGGAAGGATCAATGACTATCTTGACGAATATGAAGAGAAGTATCAAAATAAAATCTATTTAGAAGAAGAAAACGTACTTGCTCTTTATGATCGATTAAAGGAAGAAAAAAGCAACAAAAGTTTCACTATGCTCTGCCAAGACTTGGAAAACATTGCCCAAATTCCTGTTCGCATGGGCGAGCTTGCCTTGGGGATTCTGCGAGAACTGAGATTAGTTCAGCTCTCTTCTGAAAAAAATACGTTTACAGTCAAAAGAAATTCTGGTCAATTAGATTTAGACAAAAGCAACTTATGGAAGTGTTGGAATGAAAGGGTGACCTTATGGAAAAACTATTAAAATCATATCAGCAATTAGAAGATAAATTTCGTTCTTATTCCCCAGGAGAGGATTATTCTCTCATGGAAAAAGCCTTTCGCTATGCCCATGGCTTTCACGAAGGGCAACTGCGAAAAGATGGAACCCCCTATATTACCCACCCCCTAGCTGTGGCAAAGATTATGGCAGAATTGGGTATGGACAGAGATGCCCTCATCGCTGCCCTTTTACATGATGTGATCGAGGATACAGAAGCCAGCTATGACGATGTCGCACGAGAATTTTCAGTGGATGTGGCTGATTTGGTGGAAGCTGTGACCAAACTTTCTCTTCTTCATTATACCACCAAAGAAGAAGAACAAATGGAAAACCTTCGTAAAATGTTCATGGCGATGGCAAAAGACATCCGTGTCATTCTCATTAAAATCTGTGATCGTCTCCACAATATGCGAACCATGGAATACCAAAGCCCCAAAAAGCAAAAAGAAAAATCCCTAGAAACCATGGAAATTTATGCCCCCATTGCCCATAGATTGGGGATGCAAAAACTGAAATGGGAACTAGAAGATCTCTCCTTACGTTATCTTGACCCCATTGGTTACGGAGAAATTGAAGCAGAAATGGAACAGCGTCAAGGACTCAATGAAGATTTCCTACAACAGGCAAAAGACCGAATCACAACACGTATCGCACAGGAGAATATATTTTGCACCACCTCAGGTCGGGTGAAGCATACCTACTCCATCTATCGTAAAATGTTTGAGCAAAACAGAAGTTTAGATGAAATATTCGATCTTTATGCAGTGCGGGTCATCGTTGATGATGTGGCACAGTGTTATAACGTCCTTGGCTGCGTCCATGATTTGTATAATCCTATCCTAAACAGATTCAAAGATTATATCAGTACCCCCAAACCAAACCTCTATCAAAGCCTTCACACCACTGTGATCGGAAGACAAGGGATTCCCTTTGAAGTGCAAATCCGTACTTGGGCTATGCATCACACCGCAGAATATGGTGTGGCAGCCCACTGGAAATATAAACAAGGTCTTGCAAACCACGATTTGGGGACAGAGCATGACTTTGAATGGGTGCGAAAATTACTGGAAACCCAGCAAGAAACAGACTCTGAAGAGTTCCTTCGCTCTTTGAAAGTGGATATGTTTGATGATGAAGTCTTTGTATTCACTCCAGAAGGGGACGTGAAATCCCTTCCCTCACGTGCTACACCCATCGACTTTGCTTATGCCATTCATACCGAAGTCGGGAACAAAATGGTGGGCGCAAAGGTCAATGGCAGAATGGTTGGCTTTGATTATCAATTACAAAATGGCGAAGTGGTAGAAGTTATTATGTCCCAAACAGCAAAAGGACCCAGTCGTGATTGGCTTCATTTTGCTCGTTCTGCAGAAGCAAGAAACAAAATTCGTCAATGGTTTAAAAAAGAATGTCGTGGGGAAAATATAGTCAATGGGCGTAATTCTTTGGAAAATGAAATCAAATACCACAAATTAAACACCGTACCTCAAGGAATCTTAGATGATGTATTTGAGAAAATTTGTGAAAAATTAAGTCTTGCAGGGAAAGAGGACCTCTACGCCTTAATTGGCTATGGTGGTATTACTTCCTCGAAAGTTGCCTCTCGCATGAAAGACGAATTGGCTAAAATCGGAAAACTACAAAAAAGTGCTGATGCAACAGAAGAAATCCCCCAAGAAGAAAAAAAACCAAGCAAAAAAACAAAAGGCAGAGAGATTTCAGGTATTGTTGTCGATGGTATGGACGATTGTATGGTGAAATTTGCACGGTGTTGCTGTCCTGTTCCAGGGGACAAAGTGGTGGGCTTCATCACCCGTGGCTATGGGGTTTCTGTTCACCGTGTGGATTGCACCAATGTGAATAAGGATAATCGAAAAGAAGATTCTCGCTGGATTCCCATTCAGTGGGGAGACGCAGTGCCGATTTCCTATCAAACCACCTTGGAACTCTCTGCAAAAGACAGAGACGGGCTTCTGCTGGATATGTCAAATTGCCTTGCTCAAATGAAAACAAAGCTTATCTCTGTGAGTATGCGTGCCACCCCAGATGGTTTTGCTGTTGCGACCATAGATATGGAAGTCCATAATAAGCACGAATTGACTCAAGTGATGAATAAATTATCCCAGATGAAATCAGTTTACCACGTGGGACGTGTGGCAGGTGCTTAGGAAGAATGTAACACCTTATGGGGTGATTCTATGATGATTACCCTTCTGAAAATAAAAATCTGTGGGTCTTATCCCACCATATGCCTGATAAGGAGAAGATAAAATGATAATGAAACTGTTGCCCCTTGGTTCTTACCAAGCAAATTGTTATATTTTAGAAAGTGCTGGCGAAATAGCAGTCATTGACCCAGGAGATGAAGGGGAAAAAGTACTGGCACAGCTAGAAGGGAAAGAACCCAAATATATTTTGCTCACCCATGGACACTTTGACCACACAGGAGCTGTGGCAATGCTTCGTGACAAATTCCCTTCTGTGATGGTAGGGATACACCCCGGTGACTTTGAGAATGCCGACCCTGAATTTTTCCCAATCGCAAGGCAACTCACCGAAGTATACCCCCTTGCAGGAGGGCAATCATTCACTTTGGGAGACACAGAGATTCAAGTGATTCACACACCCGGGCATAGCAAAGGATCTGTTTGTTTCTTGGTGAAAGATTGTCTGTTCACTGGGGATACTCTTTTTTATTGTAACATGGGTCGCACAGATCTGACTGGTGGAAGCTATCCAGAACTTCTTGCCTCTTTGAAAAAATTAGCAGATTTATCTGGTAATTATCAAGTGTTTCCTGGGCATGATCGCCATTCCTCTTTGGATTTCGAGCGGAAAAATAACCCATATATGAGAGAAGCTTTGGGGAAATAAGATGAAAATCTTTCTGAAAAATCACGACTTTCGTTATGCTGTGGAGCAAAGCATACTAGCTCTTCTCCCTGAAGAAACTTGGGAAGAAGATGAAAATTACCTCATCTCTTCCCAATTAGAGGAATCAGCCCAAGCAATCTTCCACTGGAAGGGAGAAGAGTATCAAGGCAACTGTAATCTCACCCCAGACAATCAGCAATTCGCCATCAAAACAGCTGTGTTTCAAGCCATCAGCCAAACCCTTCCCTATGCCCCTCCTTGGGGTAGTTTGACTGGTGTTCGTCCAGTGAAACTTACCAGTAAACTAGAGCAAGAGGGAAATAAATCCTCTGAAATCTTAGAAAATGTTTATTTTGTAGATAAAATCAGAAGTAAGCTGGCAGAAGATTGTGCAAAAATCAGTTTAGAAACCCAAAGAAAATCAAAGGGGAATTCTATTTATATCCACATTCCCTTTTGTCCCTCCCCTTGTAGCTATTGTAGTTTCTATACCACAAATACAATAGATTTGTTAGAAAACTACTTAGAAGCTTTGAAAAAAGAACTCTCTTTGATAAAAACCATTCCCATCTCTTCTCTCTACATTGGTGGTGGGACACCCACTATTTTATCTTCAACACAGTTAGCTGATTTATGTCAGCATATCAGAACATTGTTTCCCCAGATTCCTGAATTCACTGTGGAAGCCGGACGTCCAGAAACCATTACTAAGGAAAAATTAGATGTTCTGCAATCTTTTGGCGTAGACCGTATCTCTATCAATCCCCAGTCCATGAAAGAAGATGTTCTGAAGAAAATCGGCAGAAATCACAGCGTAGATGAGATTTATCAGGCTTTTTCTCTAGCAGAAAATCTGTTTTCTGTGAATATGGATTTGATTGCAGGCATTTCTTCCCATGAAGATTTTATCTACAGTTTAAACAAGCTTCTTGCCCTATCTCCAGAGCAAATCACTGTTCATGCATTGACACCGAAGAAAAACACACCGCTATCAGAAAATTATCACCCAGAATTAGGGCAAAAGTGGTTAGAAACCTTAAACTCTGCATGGATAAGCCTAAGAAATCACGGCTATGTACCCTATTACCTTTACAGACAGAAAAAAATCACTCAAGGTCTGGAGAATGTTGGGTGGATCAAAAGAGAAAAAATAGAAAACTATTGTCACTATAACATAGCAATGATGGAAGAATTTGAAACAATTATTGGCTTTGGTGCAGGTGCCATGACCAAAATTGTGAAGAAAGACAGAGTGGGAAAAGATATCACTCGTCACCCAAACAGAAAAGACATCAGAGAATATACCACCACCTTCCAAGAAGATGTATTGTATAAAAAGAACAATATATTACAATTAGTATACTAGCTTTCTGGGAGAGAAAATACAAAAAGTATTAAAACCTATCATTATTACACTTTTTCAAAAGCAGCTTTAAAAAAAGAAAGGATGAGAAAAATGGAAATCTTTAATCCAAGAAATGAAAAATACAAAAAACCCTATGGTGCAGTTCCTACTGGCAAGGAAATCTCCTTTACACTCTACCCTGAATTGTCCAGTGCTTTTTCAGGGGGAGAATTAGTGGCAAACAGAGAAGGGGATCAGATTTTAAACCTTCCTCTTGTTTGGGCAGGGCGTGAGGGCTTTTACGATAAGTTCACAGTCACTCTCCCCACAGAAGGATTCCAAGGTTTGGTGTGGTACTACTTCCGATTAACAGGCATCGATGGCAGAGAGCAGTATATTCGTCCCCATAGTGACCCCATCCACGGTGTCTATCAAATCACTGTTTATCAAGAAGAAGATGTCCCTTCTTGGTTTGGGGAAGGAATGAGTTATCAAATTTTTCCCGATCGTTTCCATCGCTCCACTATTCGTGACACCAAGAATATGGTTGGGGGTCGTATCGTCCACAAAGAATGGATGGAACATCCTGATTATCTCCCTGATGAAAATGGTGAAGTGAGAAATCGTGATTTTTTCGGTGGAGACTTAAAGGGAATCACCCAAAAACTAGATTATTTAGAAGATTTAGGGGTAGAGACAATCTACCTTTGTCCTATTTTCGAAGCACCAGAAAATCATCGTTATGGGACTGCTGATTATGAAACAATCGACCCTATGCTGGGGAATGAAGAAGATTTTAAAACCCTCTGCCAAAAAGCCCATGAAAAAGGCATGAAAATCATGTTAGATGGTGTTTTCAACCATGTGGGTTTTGTCTCTCGTTATTTTAACGGTGATAACTATTATCCGAATAAAGGTGCTTATCAAAGTAAGGAAAGTCCTTATTTTGACTGGTTTTCCTTCCATAATTGGCCAAATGAATATGACTCTTGGTGGGGATTTTATTCTCTCCCCTCTCCTGACAGCAGCTCTCAGGGGTATCGGAATTTTATCTTCCAAAACGAAGATTCCGTGGTGCGCCGCTGGCTTCGCTTAGGGGCAGATGGCTGGCGTTTGGATGTGGCAGATGAACTCCCTGACGATTTTGTGGCTGGGATTCATGCAGCAGCCAGAGCAGAAAAACCCGAAGCCGTGGTCATTGGCGAGGTGTGGGAAGACGGCTCCACCAAAGAGGCTTATGGCGTTCGTCGCAAGCATATCTTAGGAGGGCATTGTGATGGGTTGATGAACTATCCCCTTCGCCGTGCTATTTTGGATTACTATCAACGAGGTAGCAGTGAAAACTTTATCCAAACCATGGAAACAATCCGTGAAAATTATCCCAAAACAGCTTTTTACTCTGCCATGAATGCTCTAGGCACCCATGATACCCTGCGTATCCTCACCCTTCTGGGACATGGAGGAGACGCTTTAGAGGAATCAAAGACATGGCGTTTTAACCACACCCTTTCTAAATTAGAACAGCTTCACGGCGAAATGAAAACAAAATCAGCGCTGGCACTTCTCTTTGCTTTTCCAGGTTCTCCTTGCGTTTATTATGGTGATGAAGCAGGGATGCAAGGTTTTGAAGACCCCTTCAATCGTTATCCCTTCCCTTGGGGCAAAGAAGACCGTTCTATGATTGATTGGGTAAAAACCTTGGGTCAATTACGAAAAACAAGCAAGGCACTTCGTGTTGGTGATATTTATTATCTCCAAAGCAACCCCCAAGTCCTTGCCTTCATGCGTACTTGGGAAGAGGAAGAAATCCTTTGTATTTTCAATAATTTTGAGCACAGCCAACGTCTGCCCTTAGAAAATATGACCCTCAGCCCCCTAGCAATCACAGATCCTGTGCGCACTGAGGGTGGAAAAATGGTGATTCCACCTTATTTCGCTGGTCTTTTCCGTTGTCAACGTGAAAAAGAAGAGAGCCTTCCAGAAGAAACAACCAAACCACAGGAAAACCCCATGGCTGGCAAAAAAGACACCATTGCCCCAAAAGCAAAGAAAGAAAATACTGATAAAAAGCCAAAGAAAGAAAATTCTGATAAAAAGCCAAAGAAAGAAAATTCTGATAAAAAGCCAAAGAAAGAAACATCAGTAAAAGTCATGGAAGAGAAAACCACTCTAGTGGAGAAAATGCCATCTGCGACAGTGGCAAAGTCTGAAGAAAAAATTTCCCAAAGCCCAATCCCCCAAGGGGAGAAAACCCGTCGAAAACCCACAAAAACAGAAAAATCAAGTAAAACAATCAGAAAAAGAAAGTGAGATTTTCAATCATAATGAGCAACGAAATCATTTTAATCTTCAGTCTCTTGTGTACCTTTTCAGCCGTTCTTCTTTTTTATAAAGTGCTGGGGAAAGCAGGGCTCTTTGTTTGGATCGGCTTAGCAACCACTCTTGCCAATATCGAGGTTCTTGTCCAAGTCCAAGCCTTTGGCTTAGAGCAAACCTTGGGAAATATCCTTTTTGCTTCTACCTTCTTAGCGACTGATATATTATCAGAAATTTATGGTAAAAATGAGGGACGACTTGGGGTAAAAACAGGGATTCTGTCCTCAGGGGCTTTCATTCTCATCAGTCAAAGTTGGTTCCTTTATACACCAAGTGGTGGAGATTTTGCCATGCCTTCTATGGAAGTGATTTTCTCCAACACCCCTCGCCTTGTGATTGTCAGTCTTGTGGTCTATGCCTTTGTCCAAACTATAGATGTATGGCTCTTTGATTTCTTAAAAGAAAAAACCAAAGGGAAAAACCTTTGGATTCGGAATAATGGTTCCACCATGATAAGCCAAGGGCTGAACGCAATTTTATTTAATTTCGGCGCTTTTTATGGAGTCTTTGAAACAGCCATCTTAGTGGATATCACCATTGCAGCGTATGCTGTTTATATGGTCACATCATTACTGGATACCCCTTTTGTTTATCTGGCGAAAAATTCATTTTTTCAGACCATAAGCAAAAAAAGTTTAGTCATATAAAAAATAAAAACTGTGCCCAAAAGGCACAGTTTTTTTATTAAAAATTTCCATAATCGTCGATTAAAGTAAACACCAAATTTTGTAGTTTGGCACCCAGCTGGTCGATGGTATAACCTTCCAAAGAAGCCAAAGCAAAGCAATCAGAAGCCTTTTTGGGGTCTGGCTCCACTAAAATACCATAAGAAAAATAAATACCCACAAAAAGGGAAGCAAGGCAAGAGCCAAGACTTGCCTCTTCTTCAAAAATTAAAAAGGCACCTTTTACCACGTCTCTGTTCAAGCCGTTTGTTTTAAGTAAAAGTTGAAGAGAGCACAAAACATAATGAAATTTCAAGCGAGTTTGCCCTTGTTCTATGGCAGAATCAAGAAGAGTCAGGGCATGAAATTGATCTTGCTCTACACCAATACCATCCCAGTAGCACATGGCAAGCAAATAGGGGTCATGATATTCATAAAGCTTTACAGCTTGGGGAATATTTTGTTTTCTGCCAATTCCTGTCAAATAGCAGTGGCCAAGTAAAGCAGAATCTGTTGGTTCAGGTGGTTTTTCAGGAATTTGTAGCTTGTCCAACTCTGCACGAAGTCTTGCCCCAGAAGAGGGAACATCATAAAAATGTCCTGCAAATAGATTTGACCACCAAGATTCACTGTATTCTTGGAGCAAATTTTGTTCCTTATGACATAAAATCCCACAATAGTGCAAGTATTTATGATAAAGAGCACGCTCTTCCCCTTTTGTTTTCTTTCGACCAGAACGAAGCCGATCTAAGAATTCCATGGGATGTTCCCGTCCCTGCAAAACCTCACCACCTTACAAAACTTATGCTTTTATAGTACAATAAAACAAGCTGTTTGTCAAGGGGATAAGGTTAATTTTTTTGGAAATAAAAGCCTTTGAACAAAGGGAAACAAAAGTAAAATTTTTTGATTAATTCACAAAAAAACCTAGTTTTTTTTCCTTAGTTATGGTATAATTAAGTTAGGAATTTGCCTTTAAAGGAGAAAAGCATGAAACAAAATGATCAGGACATCTCGTTCCCAAACCAGAAAATTATTAACATACCTCTGGAACTCGAGATGGAAGAAGCTTATATAGATTATGCCATGTCTGTAATCGTGGGGCGTGCCCTTCCCGATGTGAGAGATGGCTTGAAACCTGTCCACCGTAGAATTTTATACGCAATGTACGAAAAAGGACTGACCAGCGATAAACCCTACAAAAAATCAGCTACTTGCGTTGGGGATGTCTTGGGTTCTTATCACCCCCATGGTGACCAAAGCGTTTACGATGCCCTCGTTCGCCTTGCCCAAGATTTTTCTCTTCGCTATCCCTTGGTGGATGGACACGGGAACTTCGGCTCTATTGATGGTGACCCCCCTGCTGCTTATCGTTATACAGAAGCACGTATGGCAAAACTTGCCAACGAAATGATGCGTGATATTGAAAAAGAAACTGTGGATTGGGATGCAAACTATGACGAATCCACTCTAGAACCACGTGTTGTCCCCAGCCGTTTCCCAAATCTCCTTGTGAACGGATCCACGGGCATCGCTGTGGGCATGACCACCAATATCCCACCACATAATCTCCGTGAAGTCATTGATGCAACCATCTGTGTGCTCGAAAATCCAGAAGCTACCTTAGAAGATTTGATGGAACACATCAAAGGCCCAGACTTCCCTACCCGTGGTTTAATCATGGGTAAATCAGGCATCCGTGCTGCCTATGCCACAGGTCGTGGTCACATTCGTGTCCGTGCCAAGGTAGAGATGGAAGAATTTGGTCAAAATAGAACCCGTATTATTGTTTACGAACTACCGTATCAGGTGAATAAATCTCGCTTGGTCATGGCGATCGCTGATCAAGTAAAAGATAAAAAAATAGAAGGTATTTCAGGCATTCAAGATGAATCAGACGGAAAAAAAGGGATGCGTGTGGTCATCGAGTTAAAACGAGATGCCAATCCTCAAGTGGTGCTCAATCGTCTTTTCGCTCAAACGCAAATGCAAACCACTTTTGCAGTGGTGTTACTCGCCTTGGTGAATAATCAAAAGCAACCTAAAATTTTGACTTTACGTGGTATTTTAGATGAATATATCACATATCAAAAAGAAATTATCACAAGAAGAACTGTTTACGACAAAAGGAAAGCACAAGAACGTGCCCATCTGTTACAAGGACTTTTGATTGCGTTGGACAATATCGATGAAGTCATTCGTGTGATTCGTTCTCGTTATGACGATGCAAAAGAAAAGTTGATGGAGCAATTCACTCTTTCCGAGGTCCAGTCTCAAGCAATCTTAGAAATGCAACTTCGTCGTTTACAAGGCTTGGAAAAAGAAAAAATCCAAGGGGAATATGAGCAATTACAAGAAAAAATTGCCTATTACACAGAACTTTTGGCTGACCCAGAAATGTTGATTGCCGTGTTAAAAGAAGAACTCACCGCCATAAGAGATAAATTTGGAGATGAACGTCGCACAGAAATCGGCTTTGCCGAGGACGATTTGGACATTGAAGACCTGATCGAAGTGGAAGAATGTATCTTTACCCTCAGCCAAGGTGGTTATATCAAACGTACCGCTGTGTCAGAGTATGCAGCCCAAGGAAAAGGCGGCCGTGGGAAAAAGGGTATGACAACTCGTGAAGAAGACTGTGTAGAAAGCGTCTTTACTGCTTCTACCCACGATATCATTCTTTTCTTTACAGATACAGGGAAAGTTTATCAGAAAAAAGGATACCAAATCCCCGAATCAGGTAAAACAGCAAGAGGAACAGCCCTAGTGAATATCCTGTCTATCGAAACAGGAGAAAAAGTACAGGCGATGATTCGCATCGAAAATCTCACCGAAGAAGGACATTTGATGATGGTCACTCGTTACGGTAAAGTGAAACGTATCCAAGTGTCTGCTTTGAAAAATATCCGTGTTTCAGGAATCCGTGCACTGAAATTAGAAGAAAATGACTCTCTTGTTGCGGTACATCACACCAAAGGCGGGGAGAATATTCTCCTGGCAACCCGTGAAGGATCTGCGGTCTGTTTCCAAGAAGAAGATGTCCGTGTCATGGGTCGTGATGCTGTGGGTGTACGTGGGATTCGCCTCCGTGGAGAGGACTACGTAGTTGGCTCAGGAATTGCCACAGCTGAAAATATGGTGCTGACTATCACAGAAAATGGCTTCGGAAAACGTACGCCTTGCGAAGAATACAGTGTGAAAAACAGAGGTGGCTTAGGATTGAAAAACTATGCAGTCTCTGAAAAGACCGGTAAAATTGTGGGGATTAAAATCGTGGATGGCTCGGAAGATTTACTTCTAGTTACCTCCAAAGGTATCTTAATCCGTACTCCAGTGGATTCCATCAGACCCACAGGAAGAGCTACCAAAGGTGTCATCGTGATGCGTTTTAAAGAGGACGAAGACCAAGTCATTTCCATGGCACTAACAGAAAAAGATACCAGTGAAGATGCCCCAGTGGTAGAGCTAGAACTAGCCGAGGAAGAAGAAGGCGATACTCTGGAATTGGAAGATACACAAGAGGAAGAAACTCCAGAGGACGAAACCACTGAAGAAGAGGAAGAATCTTAGCTTGAATGAAACCAAAAACCCATCGTGAAAACGATGGGTTTTTTCTGACCAAGGAACATCAGGAAGGAAATACCCTTTTTTACTTTATCTACATTTCCACACATTTTTCCACATTCCACAGAGGACATGAGACAGAAAAGTGGATAAATGGGAGGGTAAATCAGGGTTTTCCACTTATCCACAGAATCTTTCCACATCTCCACAAAACATTTCCACATAATAAGAAAAAGTTATCCACTAATCCACAGTTTTTTCCACATCTCCACAGTGGGAAGTGTAAAACTTTGGGGAAAAGTGTAAAACTATAGAGAAATATAAGTGGGAAAAATCAACGTTTTCCAAGGAAATCTTTTCCTCCTTCGACAAAATTTTCACTCCTTTCAGGTTATAATAAAGAGGTAAAGAATCCACAAAAGGAGTAATGATATGGAACTATTCAAAAAATCTCTTGATAGAGTACAACAAATTTCCATCGGAAATATTTTCCCAAACCCCAAACAACCTCGCACCATATTCTCAGAAACAGAACTCAACAGCCTAGCTCAATCTATAAAAGAACTTGGTATTCTCCAACCCTTGACAGTAAGAAAAATTTCTACTGGTTGGGAACTAATTGCCGGAGAGCGTCGACTCCGTGCAGCACAAATAGCGGGTCTTAGTGAAGTGCCATGCTTACTGAAAGAAGTGGGCGCAGAAACTTCCTCCCTTCTCGCTTTGGTGGAAAATATACAACGAGAAAATTTAGACCACTTTGAAGAGGCAAATGCCATTGCACAGGTTATCGCTGATTTTGGATTGTCACAGGATGAAACAGCAAAAAAATTAGGAAAAAGTCAATCTGCTGTAGCAAATTTATTGCGACTTCTTCGCCTTAGCCCACCAGTGGTTCAAGCTTTAAGAGAAGGAAATTGCACCCAACGTCATGCACGTGCTTTGCTGAAGCTTCCAGATGAAAAACAAAGATTAAAAGTAGTGAAAATAATTCGTGAAAAGCAACTGAATGTAAGCCAGACAGAAGCTTATATCAAAGAATACTTAGACCCTCCCCCACCCAAAAAGGGAAAACAAATTATGATCATAAAAGATGTACGCTTATTCCTGAATACCATTAACAAAGGATTAGACTTGATGAAAACTGCTGGTGTCAATGCCCAGTACCATAAAGAAGAAGGAGAAGAGGAAATACTTCTGACCATAAAAATCCCACGTAACCCAAATTTAAAAGGTAGAGAAATTTCAAAAGAAAGATTAGAGAGAGCTACCAGTCCTAGTTTGTAACAATGAAAATAGCATTCAGGTTTCTCGATTTCCATTGAAAACAAAAGAAACAAAGCTTGCAGTATTTGTAATTGTTTCACGTGAAACAATTCATAAAAACCACAAATCACCCAACTGAAATAGTTACAAAAGAATGACAAACAAACCCCGATGATGTTCACCTGATATTTGGTAATTTTATTTACCAGAAACTTTCGCTAATCCATCTGTTTTACAGTAAACAATGTTTCACGTGAAACATTCCAAAAAATAATTCCTCATTAACTTCAAAATATGGCTTCAAAACACAGTTTTTGGAGCCATATTTTTTCACTGAAAATAATTTGCAAATTATTTTTACAAAAACCATTGTAATCTTGAAACGTTCTTGTTATAATAGAAACAATGACATGAAAAATCGAGAAATGACGCAAACGACGTTATCCTCCCTTTGTTTCTTGTTTGATTTTTACCAAAGGAGGTTAGGCAATGGCAAGAATTATTGCAGTAGTCAATCAAAAAGGTGGCGTGGGAAAAACCACCACTGCAGTTAATCTGGCAACAGCACTGACCATGCAAAAAAAGAAGGTGCTACTTTGTGATTTTGACCCACAAGCCAACGCAACAACAGGCATGGGATTGCAAAAAAGAACTAAGACGACTAACATTTATGACGTGATTTTAGGGGATAAAACCCCACATGAAGGGGTGATTTCGACACGTTTTGGAGATGTTTTACCTTCTAACCAAGTGCTTGCTGGGGCAGGGATGGAAATGTATGAAATGAAAAATCGTGAGTTTTTACTCCGAGAAGCCTTGCGTGAATTAGAGCTAAATTACGATTTTATTTTTATTGATTGTCCCCCTTCCTTGGAACTGTTGACAGTCAACGGACTGACTGCTGCCCATGGTCTCCTCGTGCCTGTCCAATGTGAATATTACGCCTTGGAAGGACTGGCAGACCTGATGAACACAGTACGCTTGGTGAAACAAAAACTAAATCCAGAATTGGAACTGGAAGGGGTTTTATTGACAATGTATGATGGAAGAACCAATCTTTCTACTCAAGTGGCAGAAGAAGTGAAACGGTATTTCCCTCAAAAAGTCTTTTCCACAGTCATCCCTCGAAACGTTCGATTATCAGAAGCTCCAAGCCACGGAGAACCAATTCAAATTTACGACCCCCATTCTCGTGGCGCAGAAGCCTATGGCACCTTAGCGAAAGAAGTGGTGAAAATGCAGTCTCAAAGACTGGTTAGACGATAGGAGGAAAATATGAATCAAAAACACGGATTAGGTGCAGGATTAAATATGCTCTTAGGTGATTTGGGAGAGGAAGAACCAACAGGTGGTAGCACAGTTCCTTTGATGAAAGTGCAACCAGGTTTGAATCAACCTCGGAAGAATTTCGATCCAGAAAGCATTACAGAACTGGCTGAGTCTATTCGGATTCATGGTGTTATTCAGCCTCTTACGGTTCGCCTCCTTGACTCTGGTTACTATGAAATTGTAGCTGGAGAACGACGTTGGAGAGCGGCCAAAGAAGCAGAACTTACAGAAATTCCTGTCCAAATCATTGAAGCAGATGACCGCAAAGTGATGGAAATTGGCTTGATTGAAAACCTTCAACGAGAAGATTTGAACCCGCTGGAAGAAGCCAGAGGCTATCAACTTCTTATGGAAGAATACCATTTGACCCAAGAAGAAGTGTCTCAACGGATGGGGAAATCTCGCCCGGCCATTGCCAACTCTCTTCGACTATTAGGTTTGCCAGAATCCCTTCTCCCCTACTTGGAAAGTGCCCAATTATCAGCAGGACACGCTCGTGCGATTTTGGTGGCACCCAACCAACGGGTGATGGAAGAAGTGGCTGAAATGGTGATGAAAAATGACCTCTCTGTCCGTCGCACCGAAGCACTTATGCGACAAATGAAAGAGGACAAGCCAGTGAAAAAAAAGTCCTTTCCAGATGACGCAAACGATGTACAACTTTATGTACGTGAATCGCAAGAAAATCTAAGCCAAGCATTGGGAAGAAGAGTCTTGATACAACATCGTGGCAAGAAAGGGAAAATCGTCTTGGAATACACCGACGCCCAAGACTTAACAGGACTTGTGGAAGTCCTTGCCACACTGCAGGAGGAACAGCATGGCGTCTAAGAAAAAAACTGCTGTCACCAACTATATTTCCATTATGTTTGCAGCGGCATTTTTTCTCATGATGATGACGTATCTGATGGAACAAAGAGAAGTGGCAGACTCCTTGCAAGGCATTCGCAGTTCGGTTTCCTCGATGCAATCTATGGACCAACTCTACCAAGAAAAATTAGAACTCATGGAAGAAATCCAAGACCTTCTCACCCAAGTCCACGATTTGGAAGCAGATCAAAGCAGTGATCAACAAGAGCGAAAAGAACTAGAAGAAAGCATTGCAGTGCTTGCTGAAAATCTTGTCCAGTCAGAAGAAAAGTATACAGCCCTACTGGGCTTGTGGATGCTCGAACAAGATCCAGAAAATACAGAATTACTAGAGTCTATCAATTCAGAATTTTTAGAGGAAGATATGCAAGAAAGATTAAAGGAAATCAAAGGTGATGAGTAATTATTTAAAAGAAAAACCACCCGTGCTAAATTGGACGTGATACAATGAGAGAAGAAATAAAAAAAGGCTTAGAAGCCATGGGCATTGACCCATGTGAGTTCGCCATCGAAAAATTGGACGATTTCGTCAAAAACTTATTGGCACAAAATCAAGTGATGAACTTGACAGCAATCACCGAAGAAAGTCAAGTGCTGGGGCTTCATTTGCTGGATTCAGCCGCTTTGCTCCCTTTTGTACCAGAGAAAGCAAAGTCCCTCATTGATATCGGTACAGGGGCAGGATTTCCAGGGGTGCCACTCCAAATCCTTCGGCCTCAACTTTCTGTCACCTTGATGGATGCCTTGGAAAAAAGACTGAAATGGCTTGCTGTGATGGCACAAGAGTTGGACCTCCCAAACATGAGCACCCTACACGGCAGAGGGGAAGATCTACCACACAAACTCCGTCACCGAGAAGTCTATGATGTTGCCACAGCCAGAGCTGTGGCAGACCTTCGGATTCTATCAGAGATAGCATTGCCTTTCTTAAAAGAAGGTGGAACCTTTCTGGCAATGAAATCCAGAGACACAGGGGGAGAAATTACCATGGCGATTCCCACCATTCGAGCAATGGGAGGAGAATTGATGGAAGTATACGACTACGATATTCCAAACATGAATGTAGTCCACCGAATCGTGGTCATCGAAAAAGTATCCCCTACCCCAGAAGATTACCCACGACGTTGGGCGAAGATTAAAAACACGCCCATCACTGATTAAGGAGGGCTTGCCTTGGGAAAAATAATTGCAGTTACCTCTGGAAAAGGAGGCACAGGAAAAACCTCTTTTACAGCAGCCGTTGCTTCCCAACTATCTTTAAAAAGAAAACGTGTCCTGTGTGTGGATATGGATGTGGGACTGAAAAATTTAGACCTGTCCCTTGGCATGAGCGATCGTGTGATGATGGACTTCTCTGATGTGGTTTTTGGACGATGTCTCCTGTCTGACGCAGCTGCTCAGCATCCCGAATACCCAGACCTCTATCTGCTGACAGCCCCCCTCTATTATGATGATGACCTAAAGGCGCAATCCATCATACCCTTGGTGGAATCAGCCAGTCGCCTCTTTGACTTTGTGTTTTTGGATGCACCAGCAGGTGTAGGGCGAGGGTTCCACATGGCAACCATTGCTGCCACTTCTGCCATCGTGGTTTCGACCACAGATGCCTCGGCAATGCGTGATGCAAGAAGAGCCGTGGAAGAGCTTTATCACGTGGAAACAGTGCAACTGGTGATGAATCGAGTGCAACCCAAAATCATGAAAAAGCTAGGGGCAAATCTGGACGATGCCATGGACAAAGTAGGCTTGCAACTTTTGGGAGTTGTCCCAGAAGACAGTAACGTGATGATTTACGCAAACCAAGGTAAGATTTTATCGGGCAAAACAGGCGCTGCCCAAGCTTATGGAAACATAGCCAATCGCTTACTTGGCAATTATACACCTCTGATGAATTTTAAATAAAAAACTACCCATGTATGAGACAGAACACATGCCCGAAAAGACAGAAGGATGATTGTGGAGCAACGAGCCATACAGGGGATAAATAAATAAAAGGAGACCTGAATATGAATATTGCACTTATGAGCCAAGACAACAAAAAAGAACTGATGGTACATTTTTGCACGGCATACTGTGGCGTGTTATGCAAACATACACTCTGTGCCACCAGTCGTACAGGACACATGATCAGCGAAGCCACAGGCTTAGACGTGAACCTGTTCTTAACCCAAGCCCACGGTGGCGTGCAACAAATCGGCGCCAGAATCGCTTATAACGAAATTGACTTGGTGTTATACTTCAACGACCCAAATGGAGGAGATGACTTGGAAAAAGACATCCAATTTATCATCCATCTTTGTGACAAACACTGCGTACCCTTTGCCACCAATGTCGCCACAGCTGAAATGCTGATTCTTGGATTGAGCCGTGGTGATTTGGATTGGCGAGAAGACCCTAAACGTATCCCCTTCACCGTTTGATTAAGGAGAGAGAAAGAATGAATCAAGTAAAACCACGTACCCTCTCAGGATTTATGGAGCTTCTCCCCCAGCAGCAACTTTATTTTGAGAAAATGCTCTCTGTCATTCGTGACACTTATGAAAACCATGGCTTCTTTCCCCTAGACACGCCCATCATCGAAGCCAGTGAAGTCCTCCTTGCCAAGGGAGGAGGAGAAACAGAAAAGCAAATCTATCGCTTTGAAAAAGGAGATACCGATTTGTCTCTTCGCTTTGATCTGACAGTCCCACTTGCCAAATACGTGGCAATGAACCAAGGACAACTGACCTTTCCCTTTCGTCGATATCAAATCGGAAAAGTCTATCGTGGGGAGCGTGCCCAACGGGGGCGCTTCCGTGAATTCTATCAAGCAGATATTGACATCATCGGCAGTGAATCCCTTGCTGTAGAAAACGACGGAGAGATGGTTCTGCTGATTTCAAAAGTTTTCGCAAAGCTGGGCTTAGAAGGCTATACCATCCATATCAACAACCGTAAAATCTTAACAGGCTTTTATGAGATGTTAGGGCTAGCAGATAAAAGTGGCGACATCATGCGTGTGGTGGATAAGCTAGAAAAAATTGGCAAAGAAAAAGTGCTAGAACTCTTAGTAGAAGAAGGGGTTTCCGTTGGACAAGAAATCTTGGACTTTATGGAACTTAGTCAAGAGCCAAAGGAAGCCTTCTGGGAAAAGTTAAAATCCTATGAAGGGAAAAATCCCACCTTTGATCTGGGGGTGAAAGAGCTGGCTCAAGTTTGTGATTACCTCAATGCCACACTACCAGAAAAGCTTTTGAATACGGTGGATGTGAATCTGTCCATCGCCCGAGGTCTGGATTATTACACAGGTACCGTCTACGAAACTACCTTAAATGACCATCCCGAAATCGGATCCATCTGTTCCGGAGGACGTTATGATAACTTAGCGGAATATTATACCAATAAAAAACTCCCTGGAGTGGGAATCTCCATTGGGTTGACCCGTCTCTTTTATATCATGGAGGAAAAAGGCTATCTCAATCCCCTTTTGCTTTCAGCACCTTGTGATGTTCTTTTTCTGCCTATGAGTAACGAGAAAGAATACATGGAAAGAATCCGTTCCACCATGGACCACTGCAGGGAAGAAATCCGATATCAAATCTATACAGAAAATAAAAAGATGAAGCAAAAATTTGCTTACGCAGATAAATTGGGCATCCCCTATGTTGTTATTATCGGGGAAGAAGAACTGGAAGACAAAGAAAGTATTCTGGTAAAAGATATGAAAACAGGAGAACAAAACAAAGTCCACTATGCTACTTTGGGCGAGGTTTTGGCTTATTCTCCAAAGTCCCCTTTCTATAAGCCAGAGGAAATTGACCATGATGTTTATGACCCCTATGCCTTCGAACCTAACGTGAATAAACGTAGAAACCACCCACCCTTTTCCATGAGAAAATTAGAAAATAAAGAGGAGAAAAAATAAATGAACCGACTGTACTGTGGTACCATCAGAAAAGAAAATATAGGCGAGAAAATTCGCCTCTGTGGCTGGGTGCAACGTAGCCGTAATAAAGGGGCTTTGATTTTCATAGAGCTTCGTGACCGCTCAGGCATCGCCCAACTGCTATTTAATGAAACAAGCGAAAAAGCCATCTTTGAAACAGCAGAATCTTTGGGGAGAGAATGGGTGCTAGAAGTAGAAGGCACCGTGAGACAAAGAGAATCCATCAACGATAAAATCCCCACAGGGGACGTGGAACTCTTCGTGGAAAAAATCACCGTCCTCTCTCAAGCAGAGACACCTCCTTTCGCCGTGGAAGAGGACTCCCAAGTCAATGACGCCCTAAAATTAAAATACAGATATCTTGATTTGCGTAGCCCTGACATGCAAGAGGTCTTGAAAGTGCGTCATAAAGTCACCATGCTGGTGAGAGAGTTTTTTGATGAAAATGGTTTTCTGGAAATCGAAACACCTATGCTGACAAAATCCACCCCAGAAGGCGCCAGAGACTACCTTGTGCCCTCTCGTGTTCACCCAGGTAGCTTCTATGCCCTCCCCCAAAGCCCCCAACAGTACAAGCAATTATTGATGTTATCAGGGGTAGACCGTTATTTCCAAATTGCACGTTGCTTCCGTGACGAAGATTTGCGTGCAGACAGACAACCAGAGTTCACTCAAATTGACGTGGAGATGTCTTTCCTCTCTCAAGAAGAAATTCTTGCCCTTCAAGAAGGACTATTGAAATTTGTCTTTGAAGGTATCAAAGGCATCACCATTCCAACCCCCTTCCCTAGTATGACTTGGAAAGAGGCAATGGAACGCTTTGGCTCTGACAAACCTGATACTCGTTTTGGTTTTGAATTGGTGGACATCAGCGACTTGGTGAAAGACTGCGAATTCAAAGTATTCTCAGGACCCATTGCCGAAGGTGGCTCTGTCCGCCTCATCAACATCAAAAACTTTGCCAAAGACTTCCCACGCAAGAAAGTGGATAAATTAGTGGATGTAGTCAAAACTTATGGTGGAAAAGGTATGGCATGGGCAAGAACTGTAGATGGCGCTACCACCTCTTCTTATCAAAAATTCTTGACAGAGGAAGAAAATCAAAAAATTTGCCAACGTGCAAATTTTGAAGAAAACGACCTATTGCTCATTTGTGGCGATGGCGAAAACAAAGTAGTATTCGATTGCCTTGGTGCCTTGCGTGTCCACATCGCCAAAGAGCTAAACCTCTTAGATGATAATCAGTTCAACTTCTTGTGGGTGAAAGAATTCCCCATGTTTGAATTTTCTAAAGAAGAAAATCGCTATACAGCCATGCACCATCCCTTCACCCAACCCATGGAAGAAGACATTGACAAACTGGAAACAGACAAAGTAAATTGCCGTGCCATTGCCTATGATATCGTCCTCAATGGTAACGAACTAGGAGGAGGTTCTCTTCGTATTCACAAACCAGAGGTGCAACAGGCTATGTTCCGTGGTTTGGGCTTCTCTGACGAAGAAGCCTTGGCACAGTTTGGTCATTTAATTGAAGCATTTAAATACGGCGCCCCACCCCATGGTGGGATTGCCTATGGTCTGGATCGCTTGGTCATGCTACTCACAGGGAAACACTCTATTCGTGATGTCATTGCCTTCCCAAAAGTACAAAATGCAAGCGAACTGATGACCCAAAGTCCAGACCGTGTCGCTGAGAAGCAATTAGAAGAATTAGGCATTGCTCTACGTCCTCAAGAAAAAGAATAAATAATACTCATTCCCTAAAACCAAACAATAACAAACTGCCTTTCTTTGTCCCTGTCATCGTAGTCGTGCCACTGAATCCGTCAGGATTCAGAACTCCTCTGCCTTGACAAGAACAAAGATAGACGACTATTTCATTGGTTATTTTCAAAAAGAATGAGGAAAGGAGGTAGCACTCTTGGAAACACCCCTCTACAACGCAATCAAAGCCCTAGCAGAAGAAGCCCCCCTTCGATTTCATTTGCCAGGGCATAAAGGGAAGAGCATTCCTTTTATGGAAAATATCATGCCCTATGATTTCACCGAACTCTCTCGCACAGGGAATCTCTACGAGTGGGGAGAACCCTTTGCTCAGGCGCAAGACTTGTGGGCGAGAGAGTTTGGATTGCCACACTGTCAATTTCTCACAGGAGGCTCTACCCAAGGGGTTTACACAGCCCTTGCCCTCTGTGGGAAAGAGGGGGATAAAATCCTCCTAGACCGCGGAGCACATCGCTCTGCTGTCAATGCCATGGGGATTCTAGGATTAGAACCTGTATACCTCCCTCGCCCTTGGCTGAAGGACTTAGAAGTGCCAGGAGCCATTGACGCTGAGACAGTGAATACCTTGCTAAAAGAAAACCCTGACATCAAAACTGTTTTCCTCACTTCTCCAACAGTCTGTGGATTGCTGTCAGATGTCTATACCATTGCAGAAATCGTTCACAGTTACGGGGCAAAACTCATCGTGGACGGTGCCCATGGAGCGCACCTTCCTTGGCTGATGATAGACAACTATTCTGCTGCAGATGTTGTCTGTGTCTCTGCGCATAAAACCCTTCCCTGTCTGGGGCAAAGTGCCATGATTTTTTATCGTGACTTTAGCCCTGAACTTGTAAGAGAAACAGCAGCGCTCTTTGGGACCTCCAGTCCCTCTTATCCCATGCTCGTCTCTATGGATTTGGCACGGGAGTGGATGAATCAAGAAGGCATGACAGAATATGTTCGAGTGGCACGTCAAGTGGCAACCCTAAGAGAAATCCTCCCTTGCCTCACCGAACCTCTGTATCTGGATCCCACACGTCTTTGTATCCTCTGTCACCAAGGGGTAGAGGTAGCCAAAGAATTAGAAAAAGAAAACATTTACCTAGAAATGTCAAACCCTGGTCACTTAATCGGAATTTTTACAGCGATGGATTCTGACGAGGAAATCCAAAAGCTTGCCAAAGCAATCATTCCTCACTTCTCCCACCGAGAGCCTCTCCCTGACCTCTCCCCACCTGATGTCCTTCCTGAACGGAAAATGTCTATACGTGAAGTAATATTTTGCGATAAAATTACCGTTCAACTGACAGAGGCAGAGGGAAAAATCGCAGGCGCCAACATCGCTCCCTTCCCCCCTGGCATCCCAGTGGTGGCAATGGGCGAGGAGATCTCAAGCCTTTCCCTCTCCTATTTAAAAAGGATCGGATATACCAAGAAAGAAGTATTGGTGGTCAAATGAACAAGCCTTTGTTGGGCAATGCCCATCTACAAAATATAAAAAGTCTTTCCCATGCTTACAAGGTCATTGGTGCCTGTGGTTCTGGCAGAGGAAAGTTGATTCGCCACTTGACAGCCATGGCTTTGTGTCAAGAAGAAAATGCCCCCTGTGGCAACTGTCTTTCTTGTGGCAAAGTATCACGTGGCACCCATCCTGATGTATTGGTTTACGGGGAAAACAAAGCCCTGAATGTGCGTGAAGTGCGGGAGCTGAGAGAGGATGTTTTCATTCGTCCCAACGAAGGACAACGAAAAATTTACGTCATTCATCAAGCAGATTTTCTCAATGTCCAAGGGCAGAATGCTCTATTAAAAATCTTAGAAGAGCCCCCTGCCTATGCCCTCTTTTTTCTCATTGCAGAAGAAGGAGGAGAGCTCTTAGAAACCATCTCTTCTCGCTGTCAAACACTGCGACTCCAAGCACTTCCCCAAGGAGAAATTCTTGACTATTTACAGAGAGAATTTCCCCAAGGGGAAAACCTTCCCTGTCTCGCAGAAAGCTGTGGGGGCTATCTGGGCAGAGCCATCAAAGCACTACGCCCCCCTCCCCCACCTGTGGAAGAACAGCCAGAACAGGGTTTGAAACAAGTAAAAAAGAAAAGAGTTTCAAAAAAAGAAACCAAAGACAGCAAACAAGAGGAAATTCAGTGGGAGAGCTTCTTGCTTCCCTTAGAGCAAGCCCTACTTTCAGGAGGAGAGCTCCAAGTACTAGAAGCCACACGCCCACTGGCTAAATTAAAAAAAGACCAGTTGCTTTTATTTTTGACTGCATTTTATGCACGCCTAATCAAAATATTAGCTTTCAATAAAAAAGCAGAAATCTATGCTTGGATCAAAACAGTGGAAGAAATCCTCAGTGCAGTGGAATCCAATGTCCAAGGAGAACAAATCACCACATGGCTTTGTGCAAGTCTCTCTCTGGCAAGAGAGGAAAGGAAAATAAGATGACAGAAATTATAACAGTGAGGTTCAAACCCTCTGGGCGACAATATTTTTTCGACCCACAAGGGAAACAATATCAATCTGGTGACGAGCTGATTGTTGAAACCTCACGAGGAAAGGAATTTGGCATCTGTATCATTGGTAATCACGAAAAAGATGACAAGTCCCTCCCCCAACCCCTGCGCCCAGTCCTGTACGAGGCAAGTTCAGCGGATAAAGCTCGTATGGAAAAAAACCAAGAACGAGCCCAATGGGGAAAAAAAGTATGCTTAGAAAAAATACAACAGCATAAACTTGATATGTCCCTTGTGGGAGTAGAAAATAGCTTCGAAGGAAGCAAAATGCTGTTCTACTTCACAGCAGAAGGACGAGTAGACTTCAGAGCCTTGGTGAAAGATTTGGCTTTCACCCTCCACACACGAATCGAACTACGCCAAATCGGTGTGAGAGATGAATGTAAAATGCTAGGTGGCTTAGGTATTTGTGGCCGTCCCTATTGTTGCAATCAGTTTTTAGATAAATTCGCACCAGTATCCATCAAAATGGCAAAAACACAAAACCTTTCCCTGAATCCAACCAAAATTTCTGGCTCCTGTGGACGGCTGATGTGCTGCTTGAAATACGAGCAAGATGCTTATGTGGATTTACTGAAATCAACACCAAGAAGTGACAGCTTTGTAGAAACTCCAGATGGCGCTGGTACCATCACCTATGTGAATCTACTGCGACAACAAGTCTCTGTCAGATTGGAATCTGACCCCTCTGTTGCTGTGAAATATTATAACAGTGAAATCGTTGTGGTTCGAAGTGGACGTGGCAAGCGTCCAGAAGGCTATGTCCAGCCACCCTTGGCAGTGCTAGAGAAGCAACGAAAAGTCGCAGCAGAAGTGATTGGAAGCCCTCAGAAAAAGAATAACTTGGCATCAGCCCTAGACGCCATGCTCAATCCCCCTGTTCAAAAACAAAGAAAAGAAAAGCGAGAGGGAGAAAATTTCAATCAAGGAAAAAGTGAAAAATATCCTGCCAAAAAGCAACAAAAAAATAAGACAGGGACTGTGCCTCCTCCCACGCAAAAACCTAAGAAAAAAGCCAAAGGCTATCGCCCCAACACCACCCGCCCAAATCGTAACAACAAACGAGGCAAAACGAAAAACGAAAGCGAGGATTCCTAAGGGTAGTTCTTCATGCTTATTTTCTTTTCCAAAGGCTTACGAATTTTAGATAAAAAATATCATAAAGCTGTTAAATCAGAAATAATTATAATACAATTTGTAATAAGCTATCTTTTTATTACAAAGAAAAAGGAGGACTTGAACTTTCATTCCTCCGATACATAATACAACCAGTATTATTTCACGAAAATATAACGACATAGAAAGGGCGAGTCCCATGACAGATAAGAAAACACCCTCAATGGCACATTGGAACCTGATCGTCAACGACGGAAAAATAATATTAAATGGCGCAGTTTACGGTCATCCACAAATCGCAGACGGGAGAAAAGTTACCACTTCCCCACTGGCTTCTGGCGAGCTGGTAGAAGAGGCAATTCTCTTTTCCACACGTAATTCCCAATATCTTTGCCCCTTAGAAGAAGTAGACCCCACCTGTCAGCTCACAAAAAAATATCTATTAGAACAGCTACCTTCAGAAAAGGACCGCTGGGATCTTTTGTTAAACGGTGACCCATCACGCCCTCATTGCCCACTCTTTAGCAT
Source organism: Eubacteriales bacterium (assembly GCA_044432725.1). Classification (GTDB taxonomy): domain Bacteria; phylum Bacillota; class Clostridia; order Oscillospirales; family Oscillospiraceae; genus JAWXUK01. The sequence continues at coordinate 161,992 of JAWXUL010000002.1, read as the reverse complement.
CAAAAATCTGCCAATCCCTGATGGTGCTTATATCCTTGCACTGGATGCCCAAAGACCCTATCTTTTCTACGGTATGTTTCGCAAAACACAGGGACAACTTCTTTGGGAAATTCGCCACCCTCTGGTTCATGTGGGTATGTTTACTGACTCTGTACTTTCCAGAAAAATGGAAGGGGAAGAAACAATTTACGACATCCGTTATTTTCCAAAAGGCAGTGCCATGTTTCGTTTTTATCAAATGGAACTATGCCCACCCATTACGCCCTTTTATGTCATCAATGTAGGGACTGAAAGTGTCCAATGTCTGGATACCCCAGAGATTCCTCAAATCCAAGAATTGACCCTTCAACCTTGGGAGTATTGCCATATTCCTCCAGTGATGCCCAATAGAAACAAAAACACAGAGTCTGACCCCAAAGAGGAATGTGTGGTCAGAGAAGATTTTTCCATTCCAAATCCAGAGCCCCACACCATGCTAGAGGATGAGGGAGAAGTTTTGGAAAACAGAGAGGAACAGACTTTTTTAAATCCAGCTAAAATGACAGAGAGAGAAGAAGAAATTGCAGAAAAAAGGACAAATATCCCAATCCCACAGGAAGAACCCTCTCTCTTTGAAGAAATTTCCACTGAAAACCATGAAGACCATTGTTACCAAGCTACATTTTCCGAGACAGAAGACAGAATCCCAGAGTTAAAATTCGAGGATATGACCCAAGATGCCAATCCAGAGGTCGCACAATTAAAACTCGACCTTGCCCCCTCTTTAGAGGAAATGAAGGATGAAACAGACAAGTGAAAGATAAAAAAAGAAAAAATCTACCTAGTGCTTTTCCAGATATCTGTGGAGAAGGCAGTGGAAAACTATGTGGAAATTGTGGAAAAATATGTTGATAAGTGGAAAGCTTTCTCCAGAAATTAATAAATTGTCGTTCCTTTTTTCTGCAAATAAGAAGTTTTCCACATTTTCGGACTTTTCCACAAAGGAAATCTCTTGACTTTTTGCACAAAGGAAGAAGGAGAAGAAGGCGAAATTTTTTCAATTAAAAATGCAAGTCATCTATTGACAAATTGCAAAAAGAGAGTTAGAATAAAGCCTTAAAAGATTAGTTTCAGAAAGGCACTGACATTCGCTTTGCTTCTGATTCAATCCGAAAATCAAGGGAATCTGTAGAGTCGATAATATGTATTCCAAGGAAAAGACTTTTTTAGGAAAGCGTTATGGTTCTGCAGAGACCAAGGAAGAAAAGGTAGACACAAAATTAGAAAGGGGAACAAAAGATGACCAGAGGATTTGACAATCAAAAGTACATTGAAACACAATCTCAACACATTAAAGACCGTATTGCCCAATTTGGAGGAAAATTATACTTAGAATTCGGAGGAAAACTTTTCGACGATTTCCATGCCTCCCGTGTGTTGCCAGGATTTCAACCAGACAGTAAAATTCGTATGCTGGCACAAATGAAAGACCAAGCAGAAATTGTTGTGGTGATCAATGCAGAAGACATCGAAAAAAATAAACTTCGTGGTGATTTAGGCATCACCTATGATGTAGATGTCCTTCGACTGATTGACTCTTTTCGTAGCATGGAGCTTTTTGTAGGCTCTGTTGTGGTGACACGTTATGCAAATCAACCTTCTGCAGAAGCTTTCCTAGGTAGATTAGAGCATTTGGGCATCAAAACCTATAAACATTATACCATCGAGGGTTACCCACACAACATTGCTCATATCGTCAGCCCAGAAGGCTATGGGAAAAATGAGTATATCGAGACATCTCGCCCCCTTGTGGTGGTCACTGCCCCAGGTCCAGGCTCTGGTAAATTTTCCACCTGTCTCTCTCAACTTTATCATGATTTCAGCCGTGGCATCACCTCTGGTTATGCCAAATTTGAAACTTTCCCTATTTGGAACTTAGATCTAAAACATCCTGTCAATATTGCCTATGAAGCAGCAACCACTGACTTAGATGATAAAAATATGATTGACCCCTTCCATCTGGAAGCTTATAATCAAACCACAGTCAATTACAACCGTGATATTGAAATCTTCCCTGTGCTACAAGCAATTTTCGAGAAAATTTTGGGAAAATGCCCTTATCAAAGCCCAACAGATATGGGTGTGAACATGGCAGGAAATTGTATCATAGATGACGCTGTGGTACGCAAAGCTGCTTGTGACGAAATTGTTTATCGTTATTACGATACCTTATGTAAGCAACGTCAACAAGGGGAATGCGAAAAAGAAGTCTTTACCCAAGAACTTCTTATGCAACAAGCAAACATCAGCGAAGCAGACCGTGCTTGCGTGGCAGCTGCTCTTGATAAAGAATCCTCCACTGGCGAACCAGCAATGGCAATTACTTTGGGAAATGGTTCTTGTATCCGTGGGAAAACCTCTGACCTGATGGGTTGTTCTGCATCTGCATTGCTCAATGCCTTAAAAGTAACAGCCAACATCACAAAAGAGACCCAGTTGATTCTGCAATCTGCCATCTCTCCCATTCAGGAAATCAAAACCAAATATTTGGGTGCTGGAAATCCTCGTTTGCACAGCGATGAAATCTTGATTGCTCTTGCCAGTTCTGCCAGTGCTGACCCCATTGCCAAACAAGCACTAGAAGCCCTTGCTATGTTAAAAGGTTGCGATGCACACTGTTCTGTTATGGTGTCCAGCCAAGACGCAGACACCTATAAACGTTTAGGTCTGCGCCTGACTTGCGAGCCAAAATACCAAACCAATAATCTCTATCATAAATAATTTTTTTAGGAATGTTGTCTCTCTTATTGGAGGGATAACATTCCTCTTCTTTGCTTAATGGTTCCCTTTGGTAAAAGAAAAATGCAAAACCACCAGATGACTCTGGTGGCTTCACATTTAAGAAAGAAGTTATGAATGAAAATCTATCTCCTACACAAGTATGATTATAGCAAAGAGAAAAGGGGAAATCTCCTGTTTTCTGTGACTAATTTGTAAACATTCTTTGCGGGATAACATGTCTCTTCTTTTTGGAAGGAAAAATGCAAAACCACCAGATCACTCTGGTGGTTTCACATTTAAGAAAGAAGTTATGAATGAAAATCTATCTCCTACACAAGTATGATTATAGCAAAGGGAAGAGGAGAAATCTCCTGTTTTCTGTGACTAATTTGTAAACATTCTTTGGGAAATAACATTTCTCTTCTTTTTGGAAAGAAAAATGCAAAACCACCAGATCACTCTGATGGTTTCACATTTAAGAAAGAAGTTATGAATGAAAATCTATCTCCTACACACTTATGATTATAGCAGAGGGAAGAGGATAAATCTCCTATTTTTTGTGACTAATTTGTAAACATCCTGTGAACAGGGAAGGAAAATTTCCCATTATCTCAACTTACGAAAAAATTCTTGCAAAAGACCACGGCACTCTTCTTCCAAAATACCCCCATAGACTTTTGTCCCCTGTCCCAAGCCTTCCATAAATAAATTAACCACAGAACCACAACAACCTGTTTTCTCTTCCCATGCACCATAATACAAAGAGTTAATTTTACTATTAATAATACCACCAGTACACATAGCACAGGGTTCTAAGGTCACATATAAGTGGCAGTCCTCTAGTCTCCATCGCCCCAAGACTTGGCTTGCCACAGCGAGTGCTTCCAGTTCTGCGTGTGCCAGAGGGTCTTGTCGCTCTTCTCGCCGATTCCTGCCAGTGGCTATCACACGATCCTTTTGCACAATGACACAGCCTACAGGGACATCTCCTGTCTCACTGCACTTTCTCGCCTCTGCCAAAGCAAGGCGCATATAGTATTCTTTCCTTTGTTCCATGGTGTCCAACTCTCTTCCTTGATTTACCATGATTTTACCCTGTTTCCCTTTCTTTGTCAAGAAAAAGAAAATTACAAGTTTTTATAAGAAGTTAGCCAACCAAAAATTCAATATCCTCCATGGTGAGAGAAGGGTTCAAAGCCAGATTGATGCCATAAGCAATCAACTTAGACAGCTTTTCCACTTGAGAGTCGATTTCCTTGGGGGTGACGAAAAAATCTCCCCCCTCTAGTTCCAAAGTTTCTTGTCCCAAAAGATCAGCAACCAAGGTGGCGCCATCCACCACAGTGGGCACCCCCACAGCAATCACTGGTCTGCCCAGACTCTCTTCGTCCAAGCGTCCACGGTGATTCCCAACACCAGAACCAGGAGTGATGCCAGTGTTTGCCAGCTGTACGGTACGGCAAACTCGATCTAAGGAGCGAGAAGCCAAAGCGTCCACGGCAACAATACAAGCCGGAGAAATTTCTTCTGTAATACCTCGTATGATTTCAAAGCTTTCCACCCCAGTTGTGCCTAAAACACCAGCCGGAATGGCAGAGACAGGGCGAAGGTGCTGAAAATGCTCTGGAATCTGCGACACCAAATGTCGTGTTACAGCCGTTAAACTTTGCACTTTGGGCCCAACAGCATCAGGAGTCACGGCTTCATTTCCCAGACCCACCACCAAAACAGGTGCTTTTTCGGGGAAATCTTTCAGTAGTTCCCCCAGTTCTTTGGCAAGTACTTCCACCCACTGCAAAAAAGCCTCCCCTATCCAGTCCTCCCCCAAGCTGAGGGAGATATACAGACCTTTCGGCTTTCCCAATGCCTGTTCCCCTTCTTCATTTAGAATCTCTACTCTGGAAAGGGAGAAATTTTCATAATTTTCCTCAGTAGCTTTCACACCTTGTAGTTCCTTGCTTTTTTCTGCGGATTCTTCCCACAATTCCTTTGCCTCTTGGGCGAGATCTGTTCTTCGTTCTTTCATAACACCCTCTTTTCTCCATGTTTCTCGAATAATCTTTTTAGAAATATTCCTATAGTATACCGTGCCAGAAAAAAATTATCCAAATTTTTTAAAATTACTATTGCATTCATTTTTGGACTGTGCTATAATATTAAGGTAACGGAAAAATTCCCCCCATCAGTGGGGACTATGTTCTTAATACTAATCGGAGGAGGTGTTTACTTTGCCTAATATTAAATCAGCCAAAAAACGTGTTTTGGTGAATGAAACCAAAGCAGCTCGTAACAAATCTGCTCGTTCTGCACTGAAAACTGACTTGAAAAAGTTTGAAACAGCCATCGCTGCTGGTAACCGTAGCGAAGCAGAAGTTTCTTACAAAACTGCAATCAAAGCATTGGACAAAGCAGCATTGCGTGGCTTGCTTCACAAAAACAATGTAGCTCACAAGAAAAGTGGCATGACTTTGAAGCTAAATAAATTAGCATAAAGACTGCGAAAATGGAAAACACCCTCCCTACTGGGAAGGTGTTTTTTGACGTTATTCTCTCCTGAGAAAGAAGAAAAAATTCCTTGCACTTCCTAGAAAAATATGATATACTTGTATGGGTTTAAAACATAGAACGATTCCTTCTATCCTTTTGCCCAGAAATTTTGCGATTTCAAAAAGCAAGAAAATGATCTTCTCATTTTGTTCCAGTCATGAAGCAGAACGCTATGAAAATCAGGACAAACAGGACAGAGAATAACAAGAAAAAGGAGTCCTTCCATGAAAAAAAGCATTCTTCTCCCTTCCCTTAGTCTTGTTATGGGGATAGTGGTCTTTATTTTAAGAAAATATCAGTTGGCAAATGTGAAAAATGTGGAAACCCAGCTCTATACCCCTCATGCAACAGAAACTTATTTACTCATGGGTGCCATTCTCCTCTTCGCTGTGTGTCTGGGTTTATTCCTGTTATCAGGAGGAAGAGAGCTTCCAAACTATACCTTTACAGTTTATTGCCCCTCCCCACTGTTTATGGCGACAGTCGTGACTGGCAGTTTTCTTTATCTTTTATCCACAGTAGTCAGCATAATGGACGTACAAAGCCAATACGCAAGCTACTTAGAAAACCGAAGTCCAATGAATCCAGAGTCCTTTGACTTTCCTTTTCTCACCATTGTGAATATGTTGTTGGTGGTGTTAGTGGGGATGGTCATGATCTATCTGGGGAAACAAGCTTATCGTGGGGAATATTTAAAAGAATGTTGGCTCACTACCCTTCCTGCCTATATGGGTCTGGCAAGATTGACCGTGACATATCGAAACTATGGCTCCCTCTCCAGTTTTCAAGATAACTTTTACCCCATTTTTGGAGTGATGTTCCTTGCACTGGCACTCTACCACCTTTGTGCAACTGCTTATGTAGGGCCTCGTCCTAGAAAAATAGTTTTCTTTGCCTTGGTCTCTGTGCTTTTCACAGGTGCTATGCTCGCTTCAGGCATTTGTCTGGCGGACAAGCTATTGTCCCTAGGCTCTAATTTATATCTTCTGGCTTTTTCTGCTGCTATCTTAGAAAACACATACAGTAGCCGAGAAAATTATCGAACCCCTCCTCCAGAAGAGGAAGACCCCCAAGAAAACAGCGAAGTTCCAGTATAAACAAAGATTTTCAGCGAAGTATACTTCTTCTAGTTCAGACAACGAAGAAATGCGAAGAGAGTTCGTTGTGCTATGTTAGAATTGAGGAGAAAGAGGTGGTTGCTATATCATCTCTTTTTCTTTTCCACCAACAGTTTTACCAGTCAATATGGTAGAGAGACTACCCCTTAAGAATTAATAACAAGGAGAAATCAAATGAAAGAGACTTTTTATATCACAACCCCTATTTATTATCCATCAGGAAACCTCCACATCGGTCACAGCTATTGCACAGTGGCTGCAGACGTTTGTGGAAGATATCATCGCCTTTTGGGAAAAGATGTCCTTTTCCTCACAGGAACAGACGAGCACGGTCAAAAAATTGAAGACATCGCCAAAGCAGAAGGGGTGACACCACAAGAATTCGTTGACAAAATTGTCAAAGGAAAAGGTGGGATTTTAGACCTTTGGGATTTGATGGACGTAAAATATGACCGTTTTATCCGAACCACTGATGATTATCATCACGAAGCCATTGGCAAAATATTCAAAGCCCTTTATGAAAAAGGGGATATTTACAAAGGCACTTACGAAGGTAAATATTGCAAACCTTGCGAATCTTTCTGGACAGAAAGTCAACTACAAGATGGAAAATGCCCTGACTGTGGCAGAGAGGTAGCACACGCCCAAGAAGAAGCCTATTTCTTCCGTCTCTCGAAATATGCCGATCGTGTCATGGATTTACTAGAAAACACGGACTTTCTGGAACCCCGTAGCCGTGTCAACGAAATGGTGAACAATTTCTTAAAACCAGGACTAGAGGATCTATGTGTCTCTCGTACCACCTTTACATGGGGAATACCTGTGGATTTTGACCCAGGTCACGTAGTTTATGTGTGGCTAGACGCTTTATTTAATTATACAACGGCATTGGGCTTATTCAACAGCAAATACAATGATTATGATAAGTATTGGCCTGCTGATGTACACTTTGTGGGGAAAGAAATTGTTCGTTTCCATGCTATCATCTGGCCAGCCATGTTAATGGCGATGGATATGCCTTTGCCCAAAAAGGTTTATGGTCACGGTTGGCTTCTTTTTAACGGAGAAAAAATCTCTAAATCAAAAGAACTAGCACAGGGTGAGGTTGCCACCATTGTGGACCCAGCTATTTTGTGTCAGCGTTATGGTGTGGATGCCTTGCGTTACTTCTTATTGCGTGATTTCCCCTTTGGCAGCGATGGCTCTTTCACCAACAAATCCCTCATCTCACGCATCAACACAGACCTTGCCAATGACATTGGAAATCTTCTCTCTCGTAGCGTTTCCATGGTGGAGAAGTACTTCGATGGTACCCTTCCTGAAAGCCAAGAATCAGTGGAATTTGACGCTGATTTAGAGGTAATGGCAAACGCTTTAGGAAAAAAATATCAAGAGGAGATGGAGAAATACGCATTCCAAAACGCCCTTGCCCATGTGTTTGCCCTCATTGGCAGAGCCAATAAGTATATTGACGAAACAGCCCCTTGGAATCTTGCAAAAGAAGAGAGCAATCTCCCCAAGCTAGCCAATGTGCTCTATCACTTGATTGAAACCTTGCGACTCTCTGCAGTCCTCCTCTCCCCTGTTATGCCCTCTACAGCAGAAAAAATCCTCAATCAACTGGCAATTCCAGAAAATCTGCGCACATGGGATTCTGTCCAAAGCTTTGGCAATCTCCCCAAAGTAATTACCTTAGCCAAAAAGACAGAAAACCTATTCCCACGTATTGACATGGAAAAAGAGCTTGCTGACCTTTTGGAACTGGCTAAATCTATGGAAAAACCTTCTTCAGCACCCATCAAAACAGAAGCACTGTCCGAGGAAGCGGTTGATTTTGATACCTTTATCAAAATCGACTTCCGAGCAGTGAAAGTGATTGCTTGCCAAAATGTGAAGAAAAGTGATAAATTACTCCAATTTACTTTGGACGATGGCACAGGAACAGAGCGACAAATCCTCTCTGGCATCGCTAAATTCTATAGCCCAGAAGAGCTTGTGGGGAAAACCCTCATGGCAATTGTGAATCTTCCTCCCAGAAAAATGATGGGGAAAGATTCTTGCGGGATGCTCATCTCTGCTGTCCATGAAGAAAATGGAGCAGAAAAGCTGAATCTTTTGATTTTAGATGATAATATCCCAGCAGGCGCTAAAATGTGCTAAAATAAAAAAGACTGTGCCACATCAAGTGACACAGTCTTTTTTTAGCGTTCTCTTAAGTAAGAAAAATAGGTAATATTGCAAAAACAGACCATAATGTCCAAAAGACAATAAATAAAATCCGTAAACAGTTTAAATACCCTTCTTTTTCTAGAGCAATATCTTTTTCGCAAATCTCTGCGATTTCAAGCATTGCTTGGTTGAAAGTTCCAGTTTCTTCCCCAAGACTGATCATAACTTTAAATTCTACAGGCAATAAATGTTTAAAACCCAGCATAGCATCAGAAACCGTGCTTCCCTTTTCGATATCATCAATGGCTTTTTCCATGGGTTTTGACAGCATACTATTCTTCACAGCATCTTTTGCCACTTGAAAAGAAGGTAAAAGCCCCAAACCAGCAGTCATTGCTGTCCCAATAATTCGGGATATGGTAGAAAGATTCCCTTTTAGAGTCATTCTTTTGCTGTGCTCTAAAATTGAAACGTATAAAAGGGTAAAGCCTAGAAATCCCAAGCCGAAGAGAAAAGGCAACAAGGATAAGGAATTCCGAATGACCTCAGCAATCAAAGTGATTGACATCAAAAATAAGCTAGGTAAAATCAATACTTTTCCGTAATAATCTTTCCAAGCAGCAGTTTTGTCATATTCTTTTACAAAAAACAGAAAAACCGCATCTAAACTACCTGAATTTTCGCCTAGTTTAATAAATTGCACGAAAAAATCAGGAAACCCCTCTTCTTTCATGGCATCTGACATATGCTTTCCTTCTATTATTTTCTTTTCGATTCTAGTGACAGCGTAAGAAAATTTTCTGTTCTGACAAGCCTGTGCATAAAAATGTAACCCATCGGTCACACTGGAATCAGCCTCCAAATATTTACCCATATTCCAAGAAAACAAACGAAGCTCTTCATTACTAAATTTTTTCATTCTATCCCTCCTTATTATGTAATACTGATTCTAATTAAAAATGATTGGTAAATTATTCTCGTTCTTAGTCCCTAACAAGGCGATGGAGTTCTGAATCTTGACGGATTCAGGACGACCACAACGTTGAGAGCTGCCAAGAGGAGGCGCTTAGTTATCCTTTGTTTTTAGTTGGAATTAGTATAAAACTACCTCTCCCCAAAGGGGAGAGGTATCAATCTTATTTACCAGCTTTAGCTGCTTTGATAGATTCAATCAATTGAGGAACCACTTTGAACAAATCACCTGTGATACCGAAATCAGCTACTTCAAAAATAGGAGCTGTATCGTTTTTGTTCACAGCAATGATACATTCAGCATCTTGCATACCAGCTTTGTGTTGGATTGCGCCAGAAATACCCAAAGCAACATAGATGCGAGGATGTACTGTTTTACCAGTTTGTCCCACTTGGTGAGCCACTGGCATCCAGCCAGAGTCAACCACAGCACGGCTACAACCAACCACACCACCAAGTACTTCTGCAAGCTCTTCAGCTAGTTTGATACCTGTTGCTGTGTCTTTGGAAATACCACGTCCCACAGAAACAACCACTTCTGCACCAATCAGGTCCACAAGTTTGTTGGCTGCTTTTTTCACTTCTTTCACAGAAGTCAACACGTCGTCTGCTACCAAAGTGAAGGAAGGTTTGATGATTTCGCATTTGTCAGCACCAGCTTTGTCAAAATCAGCCTTCTTCATCACCCCAGGACGGACAGTCGCCATACAAGGACGGAAACGAGGACAGATGATGGTAGCCATCAAGTGACCACCAAAAGCAGGACGAGTCATTTTCAGATTCGTATCAGCCATATCGAATTTTTGTTTGCTCATATCCATGGTGGAAGAGCTAGCCAAATAATCAACATAAGTAGTCATGTCGATATCAAGGTGTGTACAGTCAGCTGTCAAACCAGTTTGAAGACGAGCAGCCACACGAGGACCAAGGTCACGACCAATATTAGAAGCACCAATCAGAAAAACTTCTGGTTTTTCTTCCATTGCAACATCACAAATAACTTTTGTGTAAGCATCAGTGGTGTAATCTTTCAGCAGAGGAGATTCGCAAACATAAACGCCATCAGCGCCATAGCCGCCGATTTCTTTTGCAAGACCTTCTACTTTATCTCCTAAGAGGATACCATATAATTTGACTCCACGTTCGTTGGCAAGTTTACGGCCTTCAGAAATCAATTCGTAAGAGGTGTTCATCATTTCCCCTTGACGTTGTTCACAAAAAACCCATACACCACCTGTGAAGGCAGCCAAATCTTTACTATCAAAATTAGACATATTCGTTGTTCCCCTTTCCTTAAATAATGTGCTTGGCTGCTAAAGTTTTAGCAAGTCCATCGCAAGTTGCTTTATCGTCACCTTCTAGCATCACACCAGCACCTTTTTGTGGAGGAGTGAAGGATTTGAAGATGTTTGTAGGAGAACCTTTCAAACCAATGGTGTCAGGCTCAATCAAAGGATCTGCTTCCAGATCTTCATAGTTGAACACTTCATAAGGTTTTGCATAGCATTCGAAAATACCAGAAACACTCATGTAACGAGGTGCGTTCAATTCTTTGATACAAGTCAGTACACAAGGCATTGGAATGTCCACAGTCATGTAACCATCTTCCAGTTGACGTTGAACAGTCAAAGTACCATTTTTGTTATCAGTGATTTTTTCAACATAAGTTACTTGTGGAATGTTTAATTTTTCACCAATTTGTGGTCCCACTTGTGCTGTATCTCCGTCAATCGCTTGACGTCCACACATAATAATGGTGTCTTTATCTACGCCAACTTTGTTGATGGCAGCAGAAAGAATTTGAGAAGTAGCATAGCTATCAGAACCACCGAATTTAGGAGAACTGACCAAAACAGCACGGTCAGCACCACGGGCTAAAATTTCACGAAGCATACCTTCTGCAGGAGGAGGCCCCATGGAAATAACCACAACTTCAGCACCATTTTGATCCTTCAGTGCAAGAGCAGCTTCCACAGCGTTCAGGTCATCATGGTTAGTAATAGTTGCCATAGAGGCACGATTCAAAGTACCGTCTTCGTTGACGGCAACACGTCCTGATGTATCAGGCACTTGTTTGACACAAACAATAATTTTCATTTATTCTGCCTCCTATTCTTATTTCACGCCCAGGTTACTTGCGATAACCATGCGTTGTACTTCTGAAGTACCTTCGTAAATTTCAGTGATTTTTGCGTCACGCATCATGCGCTCCACAGGATATTCACGGGTATAACCGTAACCACCAAAGAGCTGAACAGCACGACGGGTCACGTCGCTTGCGGCTTCTGCAGCAAATAATTTTGCCATAGCAGCATCAACGGAATAAGGTACGTGTTCTTCTTTTTTGCAAGCCGCTGCATAAACCAAATATTGTGCTGCTTGCATACGGGTGTGCATATCAGCAATTTGGAATTGTGTGTTTTGGAACGCAGAAAGACGTTTGCCAAATTGTACACGTTCGTTGGTGTATTTAATGGCTTCCACCACAGCACCTTCACCCAAACCAAGAGCTTGAGAAGCGATACCGATACGACCACCGTCCAAAGTTTGCATAGCGATTTTAAATCCGCCATTGAGTTTACCCAAAAGATTTTCTTTTGGCACAACCATGTCTTCAAAAATCAGGTCACAGGTAGAAGAACCACGGATACCCATTTTCTTTTCATGCTTACCAACAGAGAAACCAGGGAAGGATTTTTCAATGATAAATGCAGAAATACCACGATTTCCAGCTTTTTTATCAGTCATTGCAAAACATACCATTGTTTCAGCAACAGTACCATTGGTAATAAAACATTTGGTACCATTTAGCACCCAATGATCGCCCATGTCAACAGCCATTGTTTGTTGACCAGAAGCATCAGTACCAGCATTAGGCTCAGTCAAGCCAAAAGCACCTAATTTTTTACCAGACAACAGGTCAGGCAAATATTTTTTCTTTTGTTCTTCTGTACCGTGTTCGAAAATAGGAGCACAGCAAAGAGATGTATGAGCAGAGACGATAACACCAGTAGTCCCACAAACTTTAGAAAGTTCTTCTACACACATTGCATAAGAAAGAACATCCCCGCCTGCGCCACCATATTCCTTTGGGAAATAGATGCCGAAAAAGCCAAGTTTAGCCATTTTATGCACAGTTTCCATAGGGAATTCTTCTGTTTCGTCCACTTCTTCAGCAAGTGGTTTGACTTCTGTTTCTGCGAAGTCACGGTACATTTTACGGAGCATTTGATGCTCTTTGGATAGATTAAAATCCATTGTGATTCCTCCTGAAATTTTGTAATTTTCGAGGGTTAACCCCTCTATTCCAAGGGGGGCAAGCCCCCAAGAAAAAGCATTGTCAAATTGGGAAACAAAAAAGTTTCCTATCTGTTATAGTTATAGAAACCTTGTTTTGTTTTCATGCCCAACAGGTTACCACGTACCATTTTCTTTAACAGCAAAGAAGGACGATAACGAGGATCACCAGTTTCATTGTGTAGAGTTTCCATGATGGCAAGACACACGTCCAAACCGATGAAATCACCCAAAGCAAGTGGTCCCATAGGATGGTTTGCACCAAGCTTCATGCAAGTATCAATACCATTGGCATCAGAAACGCCAGCTTCTAAAAGATTGGCAGCGTCATTGATGATAGGAATCAACAGACGGTTTACCACAAAACCAGGAGTTTCTTCCACAGAAACAGCTTGTTTTTCAATGGTAGTACACAAATCAGAGATTGTGTTAAATGTTTCGTCAGAAGTACCCATACCTTTGACTAGTTCCACTAATTTCATCACAGGTACTGGATTGAAGAAATGGAAACCGATGAATTTGTCAGCACGTTTGGTTGCTGTTGCAATTTCAGTGATAGACAAAGAAGAAGTATTGGTAGCAAAAATAGTTTCTGGGCCACAGATTTCTTCTAATTTTCCAAAATAATCTTTTTTGGTGTCCATACGTTCTACGATTGCTTCAATGATCAAATCTTGACCTTTTGCATCGTTTAGGTCAAAAGTGAATTTCAACCCACCAAGGAACGCATTAAATGCATCATTTGATTTTTTTTCAATGGCTGCTGCATCTGCATTAGGATCTTTCTTTTGTGCACGTTTTACAGCTTTTTTCACATCTCCGGCTTGTTGTGCAGTCAAACGATCGGTCGCTTTTTTGATTCTGTCCTCTGTTTGGACATGGACTGTGACTTCAAATCCTTTTTTGAAGAACACTTCTGCAAGTCCCAATGCCATGGTACCTGCTCCTAAAATCATAATTTTTTTCATCTTTGTTTGCTCCTTCCAAAACAATAAATAATTTGGGTTTCGCTGATGTAGGACGGCGTTGTGATAAATTTAACAATACAACTATAAAAAAACAAAAACTCGCCTTTTTAAGCTGTTTACGTCCACATATAATTATAGTACTTTTTTCCACTTTCTGCAAGCACAAATAAAGCCCTACTTTTTTGCAATTTTTGTGCAACTTAGACAAAAATCACTTGTTTTTGAATATTTCGATTTTTCCTTTGTTCAGATAGGCTTCCATGGCATCCTTTTGATCTTCAGTGGAGAAGGTCAAAGCAAAAGCTTCCATCTCGAATGCTGTTGCGCTTTGGATATCCATATTGGTGCCACGACGAATACAAGCCTTGGCTTGGCGCACAGAAACTTGTGGTTTGGCAGCAATGGTTTGAGCCATTTCCATAACTTTAGGTAATAAATCTTCTGGACTATACACATAGTTTACAAGTCCCAGTTCTTTGGCAGTGGCAGCGTTAAAAATTTCTGTGGTCAAAGTCAGTTCCAGTGCTTTGCTCACGCCAATGATTCGACCCAAACGTTGGGTACCACCAAAGCCAGGAATGATGCCAAGACCTACTTCAGGCAGACCAAATTTCGCCTTTTCACTTGCCACACGGAAGTCACAACACATCGCCAGTTCACAACCACCACCCAATGCAAAGCCATTCACAGCAGCAATCACAGGCTTTACACAGTTTTCAATTTGACTGAACACAGCGTTACCCTTACGGCTGAAATCTTTTGCTTCTTTTGGGAAATAATCTGCCATCTCTTTGATGTCAGCACCAGCCACAAAGGCTTTCTCTGCCCCTGTGATCACGATGACGTGTACATTGTCATCCCCTTCTAACTGGGTCATGAGAGAGGATAATTCATCGATTGTTTTACTGTCCAAAGCGTTCATTGCTTTGGGACGATTCATGGTGACAAGAGCCACCTTGCCCTCTTGGGTTAGGGTAATATTATCCATGGTAAAACTCCTTTTTCTTGCAATATTTGTTAGGTTACTATAGTAAATAACTGGTTTTTAACACCTAACCAAGGGGATTGATTCTAAAAAATCCCCCCACCATGAAGGTGGAGGGAAAATAAGGTTTTCTTATTTGTTGTCTACACCGTTCATATATTTGATCAGTTCTACAACTTTGTTGGAATAGCCCCATTCGTTGTCATACCAAGAAACCACTTTCACGAATGTGTCGTTCAAAGCGATACCAGCATCAGCATCGAAGATGGAGGTACGAGGATCAGAGTAGAAGTCAGAAGAAACAACAGCTTCGTCGGTGTAACCGAGGATTCCAGCCATAGGGCCTTCAGAAGCAGCTTTCATTGCTTTACAAATATCTTCGTAAGAAGCAGGTTTGTTCAGGTTCACAGTAAGGTCAACCACAGAAACGTCAAGTGTAGGAACACGGAAAGCCATGCCTGTCAATTTGCCGTTTAGTTCTGGGATAACTTTACCCACAGCTTTTGCTGCGCCAGTAGAAGAAGGAATGATGTTGCCAGCAGCTGCACGGCCACCACGCCAGTCTTTTGCAGAAGGTCCGTCCACTGTTTTTTGTGTTGCAGTTGTTGCATGAACAGTAGTCATCAAACCATCTTTGATGCCCCAGTTGTCGTTCAACACTTTAGCAATAGGAGAAAGACAGTTAGTTGTGCAAGATGCGTTAGAAACATATTGCATATCTTTGCTGTATTTGTCGTTGTTCACGCCCATGACGAACATAGGGGTGTCATCTTTAGAAGGAGCGGACATAACCACTTTTTTCGCACCAGCTTTGATGTGGCCTTCAGCAGAAGCTTTGTCCAAGAAAAGACCAGTGGATTCCACAACGTATTCAGCACCGATTGCATCCCATTTCAGGTCAGCAGGGTTACGTTCTGCAGTCACGCGGATTTTTTTACCGTTGACAGTAATGCTGTCAGCAGTGTATTCCACTGTGCCGTCGAAACGACCATGAATGGAATCATATTTTAGCATATATGCCATGTAGTCAGGAGTAATCAAGTCATTGATTCCCACAACTTCAACCTCTGGGTGTGCAAGGCTAGCACGAAACACTAGTCTACCGATACGTCCAAATCCGTTAATACCTACTTTGATGCTCATAATTAAAATCTCCTCAATAATATAGTATAGAAAGGTTCGCCTCCTGCTGTTACCTGTGATTCCTGCTAGTTTAACGAAAAGAAAACCCCAGTAAAATCAAAGGTATGCCAAGGCTTACATTTATTATAACCCCTTTTCATTGAAAATGGTAGTCTTTTTTTGAAAATATTTTTCCTTTTTTCTGATTTTCACTTTATGACAAGAGATTGCCCTTTTTAGAAGAAGAATTTGGATATATTTCCAGAAAATAAGATCCTCCTTTTGGGTCTGCACAGGAAAAATGGATGATAAGGGAAAATTTTCTTCCCTTTCCTTTCGACAAAAACACCCAATTCCCCTTGTCAAAAGATGATTTTTTTGTTACACTATGGAATAGTAATGATAAAAACAAGGCAAATAGAAAGAAAGTTTTAAAGCTTTTTTTCCCTTTTGCTACATATACTACCAAGACAATAAAACTCAAGAGAAAAAACAGACTTTACAGGTCCCTTCAGAAATCCTTTGTTTGTTTTTGGATGGAATGAGTATCAATATGAAAAGGAGTGAAAGGATTACATGAATCCAATTTTTTATGATCAACTTCCCCTAGCGCTCATCCAATCAGAGGGGGAGGAACTCAGCTTTCAGAACCAACAAGGAAAAAAACTTTTCCCAAATCTGGAACAAGAAAAATATCCAACAGAGTATCTCCAAACAAAAATGCCAAACACAAAAGGTGAAATTACAATTAAGGGAAAAGACTTCACCTATACACGGCAAGAGATAGAAAATGTTGTTCTCTATACCTTGCAAGAAAAGCAAAGTTTTCCACTGGATCGAGAGCAGTGTTTTCGGATTCTTTGTGCCTTGCGAGAAAGCATGGCAGCGATTACCACAGCAAGCCAAGGGCTGGCTCGTGGAAAGGATTTGACCACAGGACTCTCTACTGTCAACATCAATCTGGCAAAGCTGCAACGAGTGGTCAGTAATTGTCAAATTCTGGTGGATGAAGATCTGCCAGCCACCATGGAAACGATGGATGTCGTGGGACTGGTTTCAAATCTTTCTGGAGAAATAAACACCATGTTTTCAAATAAATCCGTGCTTTTTTCCACCAAAGAATTCAGTGTTATCGTCATGGGGAACAGTCATTACTTTAGCAAGGCTTTGATGGGACTGATAGCCAATGGATTTCAAAAAAGTGCCCAAGTAAAAATTCAACTGAAGAAAAATAAAACCCATGTGCTGATAGAGTTGCGTGATACCAGTAAATTACCCATTGTCAGACCTGTCATTGACATTCTTTCAGGAAAAACAGAAGCCTTCACACCCACACCAACAGACGGTGCTGGCCTCAGTCTTTTGGTGGTGCAAAAAATATTAAAAGCACTGGACTACCAACTGTGGGTACAAACACCAGAGACTGGGGGATTGCAACTGACCATTTCCATCCCTCTCCCAGCCAAAGATCAGATCACTGGATTTATGGGGGATCCAGATGCTCCCTTAAGCTCTTTCCTAGATGACGATGGTGGCTTTTCTGATATACTGCTAAACCTCTCCACTGTCCTAGAGGAAAAGAATTTCTGCCCTGCTGATTTAGATGATGTCTAAAAGAAAATAGGAGAAAAATGAAGCTCCTCTCGAAGGAGAGGAGCTTCGTTTTGTAATAAATATATAAAATATTACGATTCGTATAAAATCTGTGAAGTCTTACCAGACCGATGATCACCCCTGAAGCCTTGTTGTTTCAGGGGTGACTCATTCGCAGAACAAAGAGAAAATCATTTCTTTTTTAAGTAGCGGGCGATAAGGTTTCCGCCACAGATTGTGCAAACACTTCTCCTGCCAAAATAGCCTGTGGCAGTGTATTTCCATGCCCACCCACTTCCACTAACAAAGCCCCAGTGGAAAGATGTTGATTGAATCGACTGGAACGTAAGGTAATGGGACGGGCAAAATCACCATATGCCAATAAGCCTTGTTGAATACTTAAAGCAAGAGAGAAATTATCTTGCCACAAATCATGGGGATATCCTCCACCGTTCGTCCCAACCACAAGCATGACTTGTGCCATATCCCCAGAGAGTAATTGATAAGGTGTCCCTTCCATGGTGGACAAAGCATCCCGATGGACATCCAAAGCAAGAATGATACTAGGATAAGTTTCTAAATAATAATCTAGTGTCTTCCCAGAGTTTTCATAACTGCTGTTGTAATCAGGGTAATCATGTAGTGTGGTATCGTGAATCACCGTAAAGCCTGCCTCTCGAAAAACCTCTGCCATGGCTGCCCCCACAGTGGTGATATTTTGTGTCATGTCAGTGGTGCGAAAGGGATCGCTTTCTTCATAAAAATAACCCTCGCACTGACTATAGCTTTCGGTCCCATGACTATGATAAATCAAAATTTGTGGCGAATCTTCCAGTTCAAAAGATAAAGAAGAAAAAGCACCGAGATCTGCCACTGTCAAAGGTACCTTTCCTGCATTCGCTACATAAATTCCCTGATGATAGAGATGGCTGTCTTTCCCTCCCATGGTGATGATTTCCCAATCTCCCTCTACTTGTGGATAAGAGAATGGTACCTCTTCTGCCTGTACTTCCACAGAGGGCAATACAATTTGAGGGGTGGGTGAAATGATTTCTGGTACTGGGGGTAAATAAGTATGCTCTGTCAAAAAGCCCCAGCGATCCAAAGAGAGTGTGGTGAGAAAATCCTCTGGCTCATTAGATAAACGTATGATTTTCTCATAAAAATAAGGACTTGACACCACTTGTCCCACAGGCAAGGTGGCAATGCCAAAGGCGAAAAGAAAAATCCACAATAGTCCAAAAGAAAAGGAAATACTTAGTGAAAAAAAATTTTTTCGCCCTTTGATAATAATTCTCCGTCCTGTCATCTTGTTCTTCCTTCCTTGGTAGCGATTTCATGAAAATATGCCAGACATCTCACTGAAGCATTTTACTTGGTGCTATTACCTTATGTTGTTTCTGACAGGGCTAGAACAAAGGTGAGAAGGAAAAATTTTTTCTTTTTAATAAAAATATCATTGTTTCATCATAAATCTTATGGTATAATATCCTTTGTATCCTAGGACGACCCTAGGGAAAGGAAGGAAAAACTTATGAAACACAAGAATAAACTAGCAGCATTACTGACAGGCACAGCACTGCTCTTTGCCTTGACAGCTTGCGATAATAGCACAGAAGGCACAACAAGCGACAGCACAGGAGAAGTGGAGGGTACCAGTGACAGCCAAGGGACAGAGCAACAACCCACAGGAGAACAATCCACTTCTGTCTCCATCGAAGCCAAAACAGAATATGATTTGGAAGCAATGACCGATATTATCCTAGAAACAGCAGGACTCGCTGGCACCACCGTGGTCGCAACTGCTGGAGAGCACAATATCACAGCTCTCGAAGTACTCTCCTTAACACTGTCCCAACTGGATGAATTATCCTCATATGCCATGTATGGTCTGGGCGATGTCCCATGGGGAGAAGATTTGGGCGATGGTGAAATTTTTGAAGACTATATGCTGCGCACATCAGTGGAACTTGCTACTCTGTATCGTATCATCCCCACAGAAGTGGCTGCAGAGGGCGTAAGCTTGCCTGAGGGTTATTATGCAGAAGCAGAAGCTGGCTTGGACAGCATTAAGGCGGATACAGGTAATTCAGAGCTAAACTATAACTTGGCATTATGGCAAGTCTGTACCACCGAAGAAATGTATTTGCAAAACAGCGAAGCATATAACTTGTTCATAGAGCTGTTCGACCAGTTCTATGGAGAAAATGGAAGCAAAGTGCCCACAGACGAAGCCTCCATTCTAGCAGAAATGGAAGCCCAAGGGGTCTATCATACAAAACACATTTTAATTTCTACTCTGGACGACGCTGGGGAAGAAATATCGAATAAAAGTGAAGCTTTGTCACGTGCAGAAGACATTTTGGATACCTTAAAAGGTTCTAGCAACTTGGAAGAGGATTTCCACGAAATGATGTTAGAGTTATCAGAAGACCCAGGATCTACCAGCTCACCAGAAGGATACGCAGCCACACTGGGAATGATGGTGGAACCTTATGAAACAGCCTCCCTTGCGCTAGAAATTGGCGAGATGTCTGGCATCGTAGAAAGTAGCTTTGGCTATCATATCATCCTCCGTTTACCACTGGTGCCAGATAGTTCATATTTAAGCGAAATGATCAATGAAATGGCACTAGAATTGCAAGATTCTTGGCTTGCCAAATACCCCATTGAAACAAAGGATATCTTTAACGACATCGATTTGAAATTATTTTATGATAATTTAGACGTCTTCCGTGCCCAGTCTTCTGCCTTTATGAGTGAGGAGACAACAGAAACAGGAGAATAAGGTGCTAAGTTTAGTTCCAACCCCCTTGGGAAATTTGGGTGATATCACCCATCGAGCCTTGGAAACGCTCTCTTCCGTGGATTTCATTGCCGCAGAAGACACCAGAGTGACCCTAAAGCTCCTCCACTATTTTTCTATCAAAAAACCCCTTCTCCCTTATCATCGTCACAACGAAGAGAGAGGGGGGGAAGAGATTCTATCTCGTCTATTGTCTGGGGAAAGCTGTGCATTGGTAAGCGATGCCGGCTCCCCAGCCATCTCCGACCCCGGAGAAGACTTGGTTCGTCGTTGCATCGAAGCTGGCATCCCTGTCACTGCTTTGCCAGGACCTTGCGCCTTGACCACGGCAATCTCCATCAGTGGCATTGCCACAGGTCGCTTTACCTTCGAAGGCTTTCTTGCCATGAACAAGAAAAATAGAAAATCTCACCTTGCCTCTTTGGAAAAAGAAGAGAGAACCATGATTTTTTACGAAGCCCCTCACAAACTACCACAAACTCTTTTGGATTTTCAGCAAACCTTCGGGGATCAGCGTCAAATCTCCCTTTGCCGTGAGTTGACCAAAATTCATGAAGAGGTGTTGCGTATGACAATCGGAGAAGCCATCTCCTATTACGAAACTGTGAGACCTCGGGGGGAATTTGTTCTGGTTCTGGCTGGTTGCCCCCAAGAGGAAGAGGATTTTGACCCCATGCCCCTTGCATTAGAGGAACTTCGCCAAGCCTTGGCAGAGGGAAAAAGCTTTTCTGCCAGTGTAAAAGAAATCGCAAAGGAAACAGGCGTGGCAAAAAACCTCTTATACCAAGAGGGAAAATTTTTGATTGAATAAATCGATTCTATTTACAGCATAAAAAGAAACCAGAGAACTCCAGTTCAAGGAGTTCTCTGGTTTTTAAATTTTTGCTGTCAGCATAGCTGACTGAGAGGGTAGGTTTGGGAGAACGCCCTCTCTCCAGTCGTTCATGGCTCTCCCTCTGGGAGAGCTGTCAGCGTAGCTGACTGAGAGGGTAGGTTTGGGAGAACGCCCTCTCTCCAGTCGTTCATGGCTCTCCCTCTGGGAGAGCTGTCAGCGTAGCTGACTGAGAGGGAAGGTGTGGAAAACACTTCCTCTGTAGGTAATAGTCCCTATGGATCAGCCAAACACATACTTTTTCCGTGGCAAATACCCACCAGAGCCACCGATGCACTTGCCATGCTCCACCACAAGCTTCCCACGCTGATAAACACGCTGAACAGTCTGCATGGGGAACCCTTCATAAAGAGAGTAATCAGCATTCCCCTCCAGAAGGTCAATCTGCACTATATCCTTGCAATCTGGAGAAAAGAGCAGTAAATCGCTGTCGCTTCCCACTGTTAGACTTCCTTTTTCAGGATAAAGCCCAGCAAATTTCGCAGGATTGCCAGAGACAAGCTTGGAAAAATCACACAGACTCATCCCTCTCTTTTCCACAGCTTCTACATAGAGCAGAGGCAATCGCTCTGCCACCCCAGGGGCACCGTTGGGACAAAGGGTGAAATTATCCTTCCCACGTTGCTTAGCGCCATAAAAATGAAATGGACAGTGATCTGTCCCAATGGTTTGGATATGTCCATCCATCAATCCTTGCCACAATGCTTCCCTGTCCTCCTTCTTGTGAATGGGAGGAGAAAGGATATATTTCAAGCCTTCCACTGGATTGTCATAAACTTCATCTGTGAGCATTAAATATTGTGGACAAGTCTCTGCGTAAATATAGGGATTCCCTTCTTTTTTTCCTTGGATGACTTCCTCTAAACCTAATTGAGAGGAAAGATGGGCAATATAAATAGGCGCATTCCCAGCTTCTTTGGCAAGAGAAACAAGATGCTTGATGGCTAGTGCCTCTGCCTCGGCAGGTCGACTTAGTGGATGATATTGGGCAGAGAGATTCCCTTTTTCCACAAAGCTTTCTTTCAGATTGGTGACCATCTGGTGATTTTCTGCATGGAAAATGGGTAGAATCCCCCACTCTTTGGTTTTTTGCAAAATTTCTACGATATCTTCGTCTTGTAAACGATAGTCATAGGTCAAATAAATCTTAAAAGAGGTGATTCCCTCTTCCGCAAGTACCTTCATCTCCTCTAAAGTATTTTTGTGGAAATGTTGAAAAACTCCATGCAAACCAAAATCAATGGCTGCCTTATCCCCATTCTTTTCCACATATTCATGTGGACTTGTGGAAAGTGGAGAATCCACAGGTGCAAAACCCACATGGTCAATGATGCTTGTGGTGCCACCACAAAGAGCAGCTTGCCCACCTGACACGAAATCATCCACCACTTTGGCAATCCCCACATCAAGGGTCATGTGAGTGTGGATATCCACACCCCCAGCAAGGACGATATATCCTTCTAATACTTCTCCTTCTTCAATGGAAAGATTGTTGCCAATGGCAAGAATCTTCTCATCAAAAAGGATATCGCCACAAAAAACTTTAGTTTCTGTGACGATTTGGCTATTTTTTATGAGAGTTACCATAAAATCACTCCTTATGATTCAATGATTCAGATTCACTGGAAAAAAGATCCACAAATCTGTATCTTTCATGACGCTATCAGCACTAACAATCAGCTGATCGAGAACAGAGCCTTTCCGTTGGCAGTGGTCAATTCAGCCACTTCTTCTAGGGAAATCCCTTTTCGTTCTGCCACCACTTGGGCAGTATATTTTAGATTCCGAGAGTCATTTCTTTTCCCTCGATTTGGGACTGGGGAAAGATAGGGAGCATCAGTTTCCAATAAAATACGAT
The DNA here is from genome assembly GCA_044432725.1 of Eubacteriales bacterium. Taxonomy (GTDB): domain Bacteria; phylum Bacillota; class Clostridia; order Oscillospirales; family Oscillospiraceae; genus JAWXUK01. The sequence goes on along the minus strand of JAWXUL010000002.1, from coordinate 138,905 downwards.
CCATTGGAACGAAGTCCACAACTTCTAAAGTCTTTCGGGCATTTTTATAGCTAATCACCCCTGTAAAAGAGAGGTAATACCCCAGATTCAGCAAATCTCTTGCCATCTCTACAGAGCCAGAATAACAGTGAAAAACACCAGTGAGTTTGGGATGTCCCTTCACTGCTTCCAAAGAATCTTTGTGGGCTTCACGGTCGTGAATGATAACAGGGAGTAATAATTCTTCTGATAATTCCATTTGCTTATGAAAGAAATCTAATTGCTCAGATGGGGGCAAGTTCTCTTCCCAATAATAATCCAGACCAATTTCCCCAATAGCCACAACTTTTTCCCCTTGGGCAAGCTTTTTCAGCTGTGATAAGCTTTCTTCAAGGTCGTTCCCATTTAATTCTCCAGGGTGCATCCCCACTGCAGCGTAAACATGAGGAAACTCTTCTGCGAAGGCTATGGCTTGTTGAGAGCTTGGAATATCACAACCAACATTCAGCACCAGTGAAACCCCTTCTTCAGGAAGACTTTTCAATATTTCTTTTGCATCTTCCCCAAATTGAGGGGCATCATAATGGGCATGGGTATCAAAAAACATAATAATTACCTATCTGGCAAGATCATAAGACTGCCTTTTTGTTATTGTGGAAAAAACCGAAAGACCAATCCCTCCCCTGTCCGTTGCACCAGAAGAAGGACTCAGAATCATACTTATATATTGGTCTTTCGAGGTTTTCTCTTAATAAATTTCCATATCCACAGGCACAACTTCTGCATTTTTCAATAATACATCATAACTTGTGCCATCTTTAGATGCATAAGCACATCGGATGGTAAACTCCATCTTCCCACCTTCACGAATGATGGTGTTCATCAAGTTAAAGTCACCATAAAGGTCCGATATTTTTTGGAGCGCTGTATTTTTATTTGCTACATTACGCATGAAGATCACAAAAGTATCCTCTGCAGTCCGTCCCACCATATCTGTATCACGAAAACGTTTTGTCATGCGTTCTGCCACTTGCACCAAAAGCTCGTCTCGTCCATTGTAATTGAGCTGACTTGTGATTTCTCGATAATTAGAAATCCGTAGCACCAACAAAGCGTGCTCTTGTTTGGCATCTGGGTTATCAATGGCGAAACTACTATTTAAAATCTGGTTGCAACGGACTTTCATGGCATTTTTATTAAAAGTACCAGTGAGCATATCTCGTTCTAATTTTTCCAAAAGCTCCACTTGATAGTCGATATTCAACGCCTTACCAATGGCAAAGGCAGGCTCCCCTGATTCTCTGACAATACGATACTCAAAACGATACCAAGCAATATTGCCATTTTTCATTTTTAATTGCAAGTCATAAGTTTTTTCTATGCCGTTTTTGATGTCTTTTGCCATTTCGTAATAAGCTTCTTCATACTCTTCGCAAATCATCCCTTTGTACAGAGTATCCATGGTAAATGGTATCCCATAAGAGGGTAAATCAAAACTGGCAGTGGCTTTCCCACTGAAAAGAACAGTTTTTTCTTGAATATTCACTCGGAACAGAAGTTCGTCAGCAATGTTGTTCCAAATCTCTGTGAAATTGGTTTCTCGATTCAGCTGTATTTCCAGTTCTTTTCTTAAAGTGATATCACGCACAGTTCCATAAACGTAAGTGCCTTGACGCACCCCAATGAATTCAATCCAACGCATGGCGTGATTTTTTAGCTGTGCCTCTCTGGAGAAGTCTTTCCCTTCTACTTCGATTTCTGGCAGTGCCAAATCAGGAGAAGGTTCATCAGAAATCAGGAGAAGTGGATAGTTTTTAAATTCTTCTTCCATCTTCCTTTGGCTGACACCAATGATTTGATAATAACTCTGATTGGCAAAAAGAAGCTTTCCAGTGATCGCAGAAAAGACCACTAAGCCATCAGGGATATGGGTGACAATCTGAGCCACAGGAACATTTTCAGTACCATATTTTTCAAAAGTGATATCATGGCTCACACCACGCACTTGATACACCTTGTCAGTCTCTTTGTCCAACACAGAATAAAAGGTACATCGGCGCAAGGAGTAATCCACATAGTCGCTGTGACGCATCCAAACTTCTATGGTTTTTACACCAGGGATTTGTAGCAGTTCAGCCACACAGCCTTCGAAAATCGCCAAGGAATCAGGGTGGAAAATAGAAGAATGGGGAAAGCCCTCTGCAGGATTGAAATTCGCCACAGCAGGCAAAGCATAGGCAGATTGGAGGTCTGAGCCATAGTGCAGAACCCCTTTTGCAAAGTCAATGACAGTCACATCAGCAGAGTCCAAAATTTCATCGGTATTTTTGATGGTTTGGTGTAATTCAGATTCCAACGCAGAGACTTCGTTCAAAGCAGAAAGAACCAAATCTACATAAATAATGTCCCCTTCATAGCGAATCCGACCGTTGGACATGGTGTTACGAAACACACCTTTTTTATCTGTACGTTTGATGTTCCACTCAAACACCTTCTCTCCAGATTGGAAGAAGTTATAAAAATGAGAAGCCACAGCTTTGGCACCAGCATCATCCAATAGTTCATCCAAGTAAAGAGGGAACTGTAAGCTATCATACTCCTCTTCCATGGAGTGTAGGCTCATGAAATGCTGATTAGCATAAACAATCTCAGGTTCACTGTCCACTGGAAAGCGAAGGGTCGCAGCCCCAGAAAGACCAGCCTGTGAAAAGACAGCCATTTGCCGCTCTAAATCATCCACCTGTTCCAAACGTTCTGCCATCTCTTCAAGGTCTTGATGAAAGCTGTTCACGTTGGTCATTAAAATCACATAACTTCTTGTTTCAGCAGAAAACTCTGCCAGACGCCATTTCACACGAACCCAAGTGTATTCCTTTTCCTGTGCCAAGGGTTTTCCCTCTTCGTCATGGCTGGGCTTTAGCACTTGGAATCGTAGGTCTAATTGGCACAAACCAAAATCAGTATTCCAATCCTTGGGGTCGCTGATTCGGGTCATGGCTTCTTTTATTTTTCCCACATCTTCAGGATGAATCAGAGGCAAGAGAGTGTCATAATGTTTCAATAATTCATGGGTGGTATTCAGCACCTCTACCAAAGCAGCGTTATAACGAGTCAGGCGAATCTCCCCAGTCAAAAGGGACAGCTCGCCCACACCCACACCACCAGCAAAGACGTTAAACATTTTGCTAAAAGAAGAATCAGGATTCCAAATGTCATGGGTATTCCAGCCCGCATATTCTGCCACTGTGCGGTCCACCCGCTTCACACGATAACGCATGGCGGCAATGTTGCTCTCACGCATAAAAGCGTCAAATTCTGCCTTGGGCATAGGCTTAGAAAAGAGATACCCTTGACCACAGTCACAGTTGATGCTACGCAAAAAAGCAAGCTGTTCTTGGGTTTCAATCCCCTCTGCCACAGTGGTCAGCTCCATATGTCTTGCCAAACCAGTGACAAAAGAAATCACCTTTCCAGATCCTTCTTGATCCCCTTGCAAAAATCCCATATCCAGTTTCAAAGTATCAATGGGAAGCTCGGCAATCATGTTCAAAGAGGAATAGCCTTTTCCGAAATCGTCCATCTCCAGATGAAAGCCAAGATCTTTAAAAGCTTGTGTCACTCCATTGACTTGCTCCACATCATCTGCATAAGCAGACTCTGTGATCTCTAGATGGATATAGTGTGCCGCCACTTTGTATTCTTCCAACACAGCTTGGATTTTAAAAGGCAAACCAGGGGTGGATAGATCCATTTGAGATAGATTCACAGACAAAGGAATCAGATTCAAGCCCTGTCTCATCCAACTTTGGATATAGGCACAGCAACGACGCAAAACATATAAATCAAGTTTTGTAATAAATCCGTTTTCTTCAAAAATGGGGATAAAACTATCTGGTGGGATTCTTCCCTTTTTGGGATGAATCCAACGGACCAAAGCCTCTGCCCCTACAAGGCTTAGGTCAGAAAGTCGCACCTTTGGTTGGAGGTAAACTGTAAATTCTCCGTTCTCCAAAGCACTATGCATCTCTGCTGTGATAATTTGTTTTTCTTCAATGGCAAGACTGAGGGCTTTGTCGTAAAAAGAATAAATACGCTCGCTACTATCCTTGCAAGCTTTGGCAGCAGCAAGGGTACGAGAATATAAAATTTCAAAAGGGTCATTGTGGTTCTCGATTTGATAAAATCCGATGGTGACAGAAAAACGAAAATCATCCCGAAAACCTTTGAAAAAACTTTCCATATTCGCCAAAGTGGCTGTGGCAGTCAGCCAGTGATTCCCCTCGTCTCCAGAGGACATCCCTGATTCAGAAAAGGGAGTGATGCCAGAGAACACATCCCCGCCCATGCGACCCACAGCAGTACAACGATCACGTCGGGTATTGCTCATAAGATATTTTGCACAATAGACCAGCAAGCGATTGCCTTCGTCCACCCCAAACAGGTTATTAACGGTTTGAAATTTATCAATGTCAAAGCGCCACATGACAAATTGTTCATCTGGATATTCTCTTAAAATCCGTTTGACAGCAGAATGGTACTCGTCTGTAGAAAGCACGCCTGTCAAACGGTCAATGCTTTGCATGGCAACACGTTCTTCCAACTCTTGCACCCGATCCATCAAGGCTTCAAAGGTTAATTCATCACTTTGGGGAGTGAAAAGCCCGCTAAAGTCTGTGGTCAAATCCATGGGACACCATCCTCTCTCTTCTTGGCGATATTAGTAATCTTATTATATCACAAAACCAGACAGAAGAAAAGGATTTTTTTATTTTTTTTCCATGTAGAATCTTCCCCACTCTTTTCGAGACTAGCTATTGTTCTATCGTGTAAATTCAAAAGAAAGAAGAGGAAAAAGCCTCCAAAACAAAAAGAAAAAACAGCACTCCCAAGAAGAGTGCTGTTTTGATCTATCTATAAAAAGTTTTAAGGCAAATACCCCAGTGGGTTCACAGCAGTTCCATTGATTCTCACTTCGAAATGGAGATGGTTCCCAGTGGAATTTCCTGTGGTGCCCATCTTGGCTATGCTTTGACCACGATAAACCTTTTGACCTGTGGAAACCAAATTACTGGTATTATGGGCATAATAGGTTTGCCAGCCATTGTCATGGGTGATAATGACCAAATTTCCATAGCTAGAACGCCAACCAGAAAAGGTGACTGTACCGCCATCTGCAGCAACAATGGTGGTACCTGCACTGTTGGCAATGTCCAAACCAGAGTGATAGTTATAAGAGCCATACAATGTTCGTCCACCAAAATAAGAAGAAATACGTCCAGTGGTTGGCCAGACAAAAGAACCATAAGAGGCAGTTTTTGGCCGTTCTAAGGTACCGATTGCTTTGGTGGTGGTGGTGGGTTCTTCAATGGTGAGAGAGGAAATCACCTCTGTCTCTACTGCCTTTCCATTGAGGAAAGTGATGTTGGCTTCCACCAACGCTTCCCCTTCTTCTCCTTGGACAAGGATTTTAGAGCTACCGATATAAATCGTATTATCATTCACCTCTTCCACAGGACAGGGAATGGCTTCTAAATAAGTTTCATGATTCACTGTCACAACAGAAAGACGAGGAATAATTTCTTTGATGTTTAAAATATCCCCAATAAAAAGACGGTTTGGGTCTTGGTCAGGATTCAAACTTTGCAAATCGCTAGAAGTCATATCATGAGCAAAGGCGATAGCATTAAACGTATCCCCAGACTCCACTTCATAAAGGGTTTCTCCTGTGGTATTTTCTGTTAAGGTGTCATAAAGGAGATCCAAGTCCATAAAGGACCCCTCATATACTTCCTTCAGACTGATGTCCTCTACAAATACAGCTGAAATAGTGTTTTCTGTGCGATACTCATCTAATATACTATCTAAAATTTGGCTCAGATCTTCTTCTTTTTCGATAATCCCCAAAGATTTTCCTTCCAAACGAACTTCGTAGCGAAGGAGATGTGCCCCCAAATCATCCAGCTGAGAATAAAGATAATGCTCTATCCCAGAACTGTCTGTTAGTTGAGAGTAAAGGTGAAGACCAAACTGATAGCTGACCTGATTATTCACCGTATAATCTTCCCCTAAGATGGATTTGCCTTGTGCCTCGACTTGGGCAATGGCTCGGGAAACCACCTGATGGTTTTCCACCACACCCATCTCCACACCATCTATGGTAACTACATAAGAAGTGGTATAAAGGGTGGACAAGACCAAAGCCAGTCCAATACTACTTGCAGTAATCAAAAAAGTAAGGGGGCCTGTGCTGTGATAGCCATGGAGAACCAGTTGGGTTTTGGAAAAAATTCGACGTAGATGAAAATGTAAAAATCGTCGTACCCCGCCCAAACGTGCCCGAACACGTCTTAAATTTTCTTTTTCCAAGGCTAACACCATAGCAGATCCTCCATAAAAACAAATAATGACAAAAGTAACAAAACAGTTACAATACTAATGATACAATATCTCTTGGACTCTGTCAAGTATTGCAAGGGAAATTTTGCGAGAAAATTTCTTTTGACAAAATTAGTCAACTGTGTTATACTAAAGGAAGTAGAATGCTACTTAAAAGGGGAATCGTTATGCAATTTGGATCAATGGTAAAAAAAGGTCAATTACAAGTCAGTAAAAAGGTGAATTTTGTAACCCTCAGTTCTTACAATACCACGCTTATGCTACACGCACTTTGTCGAATTGAAGAAAAATTTGTGGGTAAATTCAAATATGATACAAACCTTGCTGGTTACGATGACAGTTTAGGGGTGATTACTATTTTTGTAGATAGTCCCCATCACCTAACAGAAATTCTCACCCTGATTGACACCTGTGAACCAATCAATGGAAAACTTTTGGCAACAGATTTAGATTTCACTGCAACTGTGACAAATCACCCTGACCACACAGAAAGTTATCAAACCATCCCCCCAGCAGAGCCAGCAAACCCCTTTATTCGTGGTTGGCGTGGTCTCTCTGTAGAGGATAAAAAAGAATTTATCAAAGCCTTTGAACTTCTGGACAAAGGCATGGTCTCTGACTTAATCAGCATCAAAGCTGGCATCACAGCCAGCTTGGGAGACGGCGCTCGACCAGAACTTAATTCACCTTCACAAAAAAATGAAGGAAAAAAAGACGCAGACAAGAAGAAAAATTAATCAGAAAAAGAGAATCCTGACTGGATTCTCTTTTTTTGTCGAACGCTAGGAAAAACTCTTTATGCTTCTTTCTTTCCTAGCTGTACAAAGAAAAAAACAGGGCATATCCCAAGAGGATATGCCCTGTGATTCACTTGATAGTTCTGTTTGGGGAGATGCAAGCCATTAAGTCAGTGACAAAATAATTGTCAAAAACATAAAGAGGAAAGCAACCCATTTTGTCAATCTTGCCAATTTAGAATCCAGTGTTTTTGCCTTATTTTTAGAGAGAAAAGTGTCCCCTCCTCCACCAGAGATCGCACCAGATAGCCCTGCACTCTTTCCAGATTGCAACATCACCACAGTAATTAGAGTGAGAGAGCAAAGCACTTGTACAATAGACAGTACCATGCGTAAAGTTTCGTTCATTGTGATTTTCCTTTCTTCAGTGATTTAATCACCCTCTATCTTAACACAATGATTCCCAGATTGCAAGGGCTTTTTCAAGATTTTTTGGAAAAATCCTGTCAAAATAAAAACAACAGGAAAGACCCAAGCAAAAAAGACATTTCCCCAATATAAAAAGGGTGCAGGTAAATCTTCGATGACAAACAAGGAAAGTACCGTGGAAATACACAAGATCCCTGTCATAATCAAGGGGCTGTGGTTCCAGCCTATCAGCCTTTTCCCACATTGCCCCCCACCACGAAGCAATACCCCCAATAAAATAAAATCCCCCAAAGTCCATAAGGCAAGGACGATGGATTCCACCCGTTGAAATCCTCCCTCTACAACAATACCTTTAGAAAGTTGAAAAAACGGCTGAGAAAGCTGAGAGAGAAACCCCGCTCCAAAGATTCCTGTGGCAATGAAAAGATAAGCAGAAAGAAAAATACAGCCAGAAATGCCCCAGAAGCACCAGACCTTCCCTTGCTCCTTGCCTGTCTCGCCACTCCATATCACTTCTCCCCAGAAAAAACTTGCATAGATCCCATAGCCGAACAGTCCGAAAGAAGGGAGGAAATTACCAGAAGGAAACATCTCTTCCCCTGTCCACAGGGGAAAGAAACGAAGCACTTCTACCTGTGGCAGTGAAAAAAGCAAGACTAAGAGAAAGACACAGAACAAAATACCAAAATAAAAGGTAGAGCCTCGTGCAAAGCCTGAAAAACTTCCTCCTGACATCCACAGTACAAACAGCCCTAAGACAGGTAGGATAAAATAAAGAGATCCTTCTCGATATCCTACAGAAAGAAAAGACAGCCCACAAAGTCGCAGTTGGACTGCCAACAAAACACAGCTCCACAGTAAATAAGCCAATAAGATGACTCTCCCCAATACAGAGCCAAAAGAGTCCCAAATCCCCTGTGCCAGCCCTCGCCCCTCACCACAAAATTTCCCAATCCCCAATCCCCACAAAAGAAAAAAGGGTAAGAGAAACAAAGGGAGAAGAAAAGCAAGACTGCCCTCCAAAGGCAACAGTGACTCAATCAAGGGAGACAACAAAGCCCCCCAAGTAAGAATGAGAAACTGCGTCATAGAGATGTTATCTTTTGTTCGTTTATCCATGATTCCACCTCTAAATCCAATCTACGTGTACTTCTGTTTTGAGGGTCACTTGCGAAAAATCCCAATCCATCTCTCTGCTTTGAAAGGGAGAGGCGAGACTCACTTCTCCTTGTAAATGAAGGACATCAGCCCCCTCTTCTTGCAAGACAGCCAAGGTGCTCATAGCAAGATGGGATAGCTTCTCTTCCAACTGGGCTGTGATGTCCTCTCGAGGTGTCAAGGGACACTCTACCAAAGAGCCTTGGACTTCTAATGAAATGACGATTTCCTCTAAACTGCCTGACTCATGCCAAGACGGACATATTTTCCGAGACATTTCTTTCAGTTCCACAGCATAAGCCCCCTCGGGCAGAACCATCTCCACAAGCTGAGGATGACATTCCAAAAGACTCAAGCCACGAGACAAATCCCCTTCCAAAATACTGGTTAGACGATCTCCCACCAGAATCCCATAGCCTCCGTCCCGAAGGACTTCCTCTTCACTTGGGACTAGGATAGGAACATAAGAAGCCCCTTGATGATGATAATCAGCCAACACTTCCCCCACCTTTCTTGTGATGCCAGAGATGCCCAAAGTACTTTCTTCTGTCAAGGTTTCCAGATGCTCCCCTGTTCCTTGGTCTGTGCCAGAAGCAATCAAAGCTTCTGCAGTACCCAGAGTAATCCACAAGCCTGTCCCAAGGCTTAATTGATTCTCTGTGACAAAGTAGTTCAGGGCAGAATAAATCCCACTCTCAGCCAGTTCTTCTCCCAAAATCAGTTGGTCCACATAGCCGAAGAAAACATAATCTTCTGTATACCCAGAAATCTCTTCACAAGCCCCTTGAAGGGTCAAAGCCTTGCCAGATAAAATCACTGGATCCTCTTGACTACTTCCCTTTCGCTGTTGCCCAGTGGATACACTGACAGTCCACATATCTCCACGGTCAATGCCAAAGCTTCGCAAAAGCGCCATGTTCCCCATCTCTTGGGCTTCTGGTAAATAAGAAGAGCAAGAGCTTAAAAAGAGCAAAGCAATCAACACTAAAAACAGTTGGAACAAAGTTTTTGCTTCTTTTGATTCTTTCATTTTATCCTCCCTCACTTTTGATTTCGTCGATTGGGAATACCATAAATCCCACCACGCCATTTGGCAAAGGGTAAGGGGCGACGTAACAGGTCAGATTTCCCTCTACCTTGCCCAGCCCCCACAGTAAAAGGCGCCAAATAAGGTGTGCCAAAGCTTTCCAATCGACCTAGATGAGCAATTAAACCAGCGATCCCACAAGTCAAAGCAAACATCCCCCCAATACTAGCAAGAAGCGCCAGTGCAAAGCGCCAAATCCGTAAGGCTGCTGAAAAATCTTGTGAGGGCATCACATATCCCGCAATGCCCGCCACTGCGACAGCGATTAAAACAGCTGGTGATATGATGTGGGCATCCACAGCAGCATTCCCCACCACAAGCCCCCCTAAGATAGACACTGTAGAACCAATGGAGGGAGGGAGTCGCAAGCCCGCCTCTTGCAAGACCTCGAAGGCTAGGAGCAAAATCAACACCTCGAAAATCGTGGAAAAAGGAACCTCTTGCTTGGCTGCCACAATGGACAATGCCAGTTCCACGGGAATCGCTTCAGGATGGAAGGTGACAAGAGCAATATAAAAAGCCGGTAACACCAAGGTGATAATCATACAAAGATAACGCAAGGTCATAAGAAAGGTGGAGAGCATCCAGTTAAAGCTTTTATCCTGTCCTGTGCGAAAGAACTGATCTAAAGTCCCAGGAAGGAGATAGCCCAAGGGCAAACCCTCTGCCAAAAGCCCCACCTTTCCTTCAAGCAAGCCTCCACAAAAACGGTCAGGACGTTGGGTATAGGGCATCAGGGGAAAAGGTGTCACCAGACTGTCCACCAAATATTCTTCTAAATTCCCTGTGGTCTCCACCCCGTCAATATCCATGGCTTCTAAGCGTTCCTCCACTAAGGCAACTGTTTCTAAGGGCGCAATCCCGTCTATCCAAACCACGTCCACAGGAGTTCTTGTTTTTCGTCCAATGATATACTCTTTGATTTTCACTTGTGGGGCACGTATTTTTCGTCGAACCATTGCCGTGTTGGTAAGAACACTTTCCGAAAAACTCTCTCGTGAGCCTTTCAAGGCTGGCTCGTTCACTGGCTCCCCTACAGATCTTTTTTCTTCTGTGGCAGTGAAAAAGGACAAAGCAAAAGAAAGCCCTTTCCCCATAACCACCGTCCAGCCTTGGGCGAGATCATCGGCCACTTCGTCCAAGGTGCTTCGACGACGTAAGTTTAAATTATAAAGCCCACCTTGCTCCATCAAGGTAAATGCCTCTTCCAAAGGCACAGAGGACAGTTTACTGTTTTCTGATAATGGCTTTAAGATATAGTCGTTGGCTCGCTCCCCTCGCACCATACCATTGAGAAAAAACAAAGTCAGTTCACGGTGGGAATCCCCATTGACAAAGGCAGTCCTCTCCATAAAATCAGCACAGTCTTTAAAAACATTTCGTATATTTTCGATAGATAATTCCTCTGGGTAAAGCTGTTTGGGGGCTGGGTGGAAATGCCCCTTCACTGGTTTTTCATCTTCTGGCTTTTTGTTTTTGGACATAAAAAAACCCCCCTTTCTTCCAGTATGGGAAGAAAAGGGGGATATTATACATTTTGACTCCATTGCCATTTTCAAGAACCCTCACTCCAGAAAGGAGAACAAGAGGAGCGTGAAGAGCAAGCCAGTTTCTTTTGAAATTAGTCAGCCAAATCTTGTGCTTCTAGGTCAGCTGCTTTTTGTTTGCAAGCACAGTCGTCCCCACAATCACAGTTGCCATCGCAATCGCAATCTCCGTCGCAATCGCAATCGCAAGCAGAATCATCAGACATACTCCAACCAATTTTGATATCAGTATTTTTTGAAATAAAAACAATCCCACCAAAGACAAGTCCTAAAAGAGCAAGGGTTCTTAAAAAAGGTTTTTCATCCTTACGAGCAGACAAAGCAATGATTGCACCCACAGATAACGCTACAATCTTCCCCCATCCCAGTTCTCCTGCTGTTGTTTTTACTTCTTCTTCAGAATTTGTAATCCATCTAGCCATTTTTACTACCTCCAATTATTTTCAAGTGATAAATATATTTTATTTTCAGCTTATAAATACATTTCCTCGTCCTCTGTCTTGAAACTTTTGAAAAAATCCATCATCACTGGAATATAAGTTAAGGCAAAGAGACAACTTGCCACCATCAAGGCTGGCTTTTTATATTTCTCTGGAGAACAGAGACCAATCAAGGCACCCGCAGAGAGAATACAAATTTTCACAAGGGCAAATTTCTGTAAATTCATATTTTGACAATAACGCTCTGTCACAGAAAAAAGGTTCAACATAAAATCACCTCCTATTTACTAGCTGCTTTTAATGCTCTCATTCTTGCGCCGTGTTCCAGTTCTCTTTTACGCAAACGAAGAGACTTAGGGGTACATTCCAAAAGCTCATCATCAGCAAGGAATTCTAAACATTGTTCCAAGGACATCAAACGAGGGGTGACCAAACGCAAAGCATCATCAGAGCCAGAAGCACGTGTGTTGGTCAGTTGTTTTTTCTTACAAACGTTCACTGTCATATCATCAGATTTAGGAGAAACACCAATGATCATGCCTGCATAGACAGGAACACCAGCCCCAATGAATAGCACCCCACGGTCTTGTGCATTAAACAGACCATAAGCAACAGCATCCCCTGTTTCATGGGCAATCAAAGAGCCAGAAGCACGACGAGAAATCTCACCCTTCATAGGAGCGTAGTCATGGAAGATAGAAGCCATAATCCCTTCCCCTTTGGTATCGGTCAAAAATTCTGTACGATAGCCAAAAAGTCCACGGGAAGGAATCAAAAATTCAATTTTCATCCGATCCCCTACAGGGTTCATCTCTTGCAAGTCTCCACGGCGAAGCTGAACCTTTTCGATGACAGCACCCACACAATCAGAAGGTACGTCACAGACCAAACGTTCCACAGGTTCGCTTTTCACACCGTCCACTTCTTGGAACAAAACACGAGGAGGAGATACTTGGAATTCATAGCCTTCACGACGCATGGTTTCCATCAAAATGGAAAGATGCATCTCCCCACGTCCAGCCACGTTAAAGGCATCAGTGGAAGTTTCCAGTTCTGTCACACGCAAAGACACATCTTTCAATGTTTCTTTTTGCAAACGGTCACGAAGTTGACGAGAAGTCACAAATTTGCCTTCTTTCCCAGCGAAGGGACTGTCGTTGATGGCAAAGGTCATTTCCATGGTTGGGGCAGAAATTTGGATAAAGGGCAAAGCCTCTACATTACTGGCGATACAAATCGTGTCACCAATGGTAATATCGCCAATGCCGGACATGGCGACAATGTCTCCTGCTTCAGCAGATTCTACTGGTGTTTTGGCAAGACCAGAGTACAGATAAAGAGCCGTAGCTTTCGCTTTTTGAGGCGCTTCGTCTTGTTTGTGGAAATTACAGACTGCGATTTCTTGGTTTTGCTTGATGATACCACGCTCGATCCGTCCCACAGCAATCCGTCCCACAAACTCACTGTAGTCAATGGAAGAAACCAACATTTGAAAGGGTGCTTCCATATCAGCTTCAGGAGCAGGGATATAGTCCACAATGGTGTCAAAGAGTGGTGTCAAATCAGTACCAGCTGTTTCAGGGCTGAAAGAAGCGGTTCCTTGACGACCAGAACAGAATAAAGTGGGAGATTCGAATTGCTCTGTGGTGGCATCCAAATCAAGGAGAAGTTCCAAGACCTCGTCCATCACTTCATGGATTCTTTGGTCAGGACGGTCAATTTTATTCACAGCAACAATGACTTTGTGGCCAAGCTCTAAAGCTTTGGATAAGACGAAACGAGTTTGTGGCATAGGACCTTCAGCAGCATCCACCAAAAGAATAACACCGTTCACCATCTTTAAGATACGTTCCACTTCTCCACCGAAGTCAGCATGCCCAGGGGTATCCACAATATTGATTTTGATATCACCATAATCCACAGCAGTGTTTTTTGCCAGAATGGTAATACCACGTTCTCTTTCTAAATCATTGGAGTCCATGACTCGATCCACAGTTTCTTGGTTTTCACGATAAACCCCACCTTGTTTCAATAATTCGTCCACAAGAGTGGTTTTTCCGTGGTCAACGTGGGCGATGATTGCCACGTTTCTTAGTTTTGTATTTTGCACTGTTTGCACCTCTTCATTTATTTCATTTGTTTTTGATTACGCTAGTAACACTATATTATACAGCACTTAAGCCAAAAATGCAAGAGGGAAAAGGAAATTTACGAAAAAAGAATTTTTCAAACAAGAAGGTACAGCCCTTATTACAGTGGAAAATCTTTTCAAGTATCTTTATCCTTTTTGGAAAACAAGTTCTATTCTTCCCCTTTTTTCGATAGAATACAACAAGGAGGTAGAAATATGAAAAAAATACACATTTTTTACATCAGAAAAATTTGGTGGCTTTGGGGTGTTGTGGGGATGTGCTGTCTCCTTGCCGTGGGGGGACATTCTGCTGTGAAACAAGTCATTGCTGTCTCTGCCACCAGCCGTCAGCTGCCCATTTACTCTGTGGCACAAGAGGAAAAAATTCTCTCCATCAGTTTTGATGCAGCTTGGGGCAACGAAGACACCCAAGAACTCATTGACATTTTAGAAACATATGATGTAAAAGCAACCTTTTTTGTGGTGGGAGATTGGGTAGAGCGTTTTCCCGAATCCGTTTTGGCACTCCACCAAGCAGGACATGAAATCATGAACCACTCCAACACCCATGCCCATTATCCCAAGCTTTCACCAGAAGAAATCGTGGCAGATTTAAATGCTTGTAACGACAAAATAGAAGCCATCACAGGGATACGCCCCACCTTAGTCCGATTACCTTATGGGGATTATGATGACCATGTTATCACCACCATCCGAGCCATGGGTATGGAGCCAATCCAATGGGATGTGGACAGTCATGATTGGATGGACATCTCTGCCAAAGAAATCGCAGAACGTGTCATTTCCAAAACAGCATCAGGCTCTATTGTTCTATTCCACAATGCTGCTCTTCATACCCCAGAAGCACTACCAGTAATACTGGAAACTCTGCAATCTCAGGGCTATTCCTTTGTGAAGATTTCAGAAATTTTACTAGAGGGCGATTATATCTTGGACCATACAGGAAAACAACAATCAGCCTAGGAACCAATGGAATCCTTTCCACAGAGAAGGGAATTATATTTTTTTATATTTTTTTCCAATAACACTTGAAATTCTTCTTTTTATAGGGTAAAATAAAAAAGAGATCTGAGGCAAGACTGATGTAGATACATTCCTTTTCGAAATCACTGAAATTTATGGATTCCTCCCCTTCAAAGGGAGGGGAAAATTATTTTCTTGCTTTCATGGGATTGAATATATGGTCTGCCCTATACAGAGGATTTCTAAAACATACAAGGGGCAAGAGCGTTTTTGCTTCTTTTCGTATGCTTAGAAGTTCTCTAAAGAGAAAGGAGGAGATTTTGATGCAAATGACACGTTTGGTTCTAAAAGTCATCGCTTTGTCTTTGGCTGCTGCTGCTGCTGTTTGTGTAGTGGTTGCATATTGGGATAGCTTGGTTGATTTTACCAGCACAGGCAAAGCAAAATTCAAAAATCGTATGGCTGTTTCTGACTATGATGATTATGAAGAATAAGTCCTTCACAAGCCCCTAACCCGCTGAGATTCATCAGGGTTAGGGGTTTCCTATTGCCAAAAGACAGGAGACAAAAAAGAATTTGCAATGAGAGAATACATAAGTTTAAAAGAGTAAAATAGCGAATAGAAGAGAATACATAGAAAAAATAAAATATTTCTAAAATACCCTTGACACTCCTTGTAAATTAGCGTATAATTCAAAATGCTTCAAAAAGCCAAGGGAAAGCCTCTAAAAAAAGAATCACAACTTTTAGTTTTTTTAGATATCCCAACAGAATATTATTTTAGGAGGAACATTATGTCAACTTTTATGGCAAACAGTGGCAACATTACACGTCAATGGTATATCCTAGATGCAGCAGGCAAACCATTGGGTAAAACAGCCGCACAAGCAGCCCACCTTTTGCGTGGCAAACACAAACCTGAATTCACTCCTCATGCAGATTGTGGTGATTTTGTTATCATCATCAATGCAGACAAAGCAGTGCTAACAGGTAAAAAACTAGATCAAAAATTCTATCGTCATCACTCAGGTTATGTGGGAGGACTGAAAGAAGTTCGCTATCGTACCTTGATGGCGACCAAAGCAGATATGGCAATGAAACTTGCTGTCAAAGGAATGCTGACACGCAATTCTATCAGTAGCAAGGCTATGACTCGCCTGAAAATCTATAAAGATGAAGCCCACGAGCATCAGGCACAATCTCCTGTCGCTTGGACAGGCAATTATTAAGGAGGAAGCGTTATGTATCAAAGTAAAAAACCATATTTCTATGGCACAGGCAGACGGAAATCCTCTGTGGCTCGTGTTCATGTATTCCAAGGTGGTTCTGGTAAAATTACCATCAACAATCGTGATATTGATGACTATTTTGGTCTTGATACCCTAAAATTGATCACTCGTCAACCTTTGGTGACAACTGGTGAATTGGAAAAAGTGGATATCGTGGCAACAGTCAAAGGTGGCGGTGTCACTGGACAAGCTGGTGCTTTGCGCCACGGTATTTCTCGTGCACTACTTTTGGTGAACCCAGATTACCGTCCTGCTCTAAAAGCTGAAGGCTTCCTCACACGTGACCCACGTATGAAAGAGCGTAAAAAATACGGACTCAAAGCAGCCCGTCGTGCACCTCAATTTTCAAAACGTTAATTCGTTTCTACAAAAAAATTCGCCCTTCTTTCGAAGGGCGTTTTTTTATGTCCAGTGTTGATTGTTCTGGTTATCCGATGGTATTTTCCAAAACACCAATCCCGTCGATTTCGCAACGTACCACATCGCCTTTTTTCAAATAAACAGGTTGATCCATGCCCATTGCCACTCCAGCAGGGGTGCCAGTCAAGAAAATATCCCCAGCTTCCAAGGTGGTACCTTGGGAAAATTGAGAAATGAGATAAGATAAGTCGTGACGCACATCATTGGTCGTGGAGCTTTGTCTCAGTTCTCCATTCACAAAGGATTGAATCTTTCGATTAGGAGGAAACTCCATGTCCTGTGCCAGAACAATGGCACTACTCATCGCCATCAGTCCATCAAGACCCTTTCCTCGGGACCATTGGGAAGTGGCTTTTTGAATGGTTCTTGCAGAAAAATCATTCCCCACAGCATAGCCGAAAATATGATTTTTCACTTCTTCAGGAGGAATGTTTTTGCCCCCTTTTCCAATAATCACTGCAAGCTCCACTTCGTAATCCAATTTTTCGTCAACGTCTACCAAGGAAGGAATGGTTTCCCCGTGGGTATAAATCTTACTGGCTCTTTTAGAAAAATAAGTTGGTTCTTCTGGTGCGATAAAGTCCAAGCCACGGTTGCACTCTGTGATGTGGTCACGATAGTTCAGCCCCACGCAAATCACATCATGAATGGGACGTGGGATGGGAGCGAGCAAGGTAGCCTCAGAAAGAGAGAGAGGAGGCTTTTCCCCCACTACTTTTTCTCGCACTTCTTCTTCTGTTGCACTGCTCAACCAGCCGAACACTTTTTCATAAATCTGAAAGCGATCCACTCTTGTGGGAAAACCAACAGAAAAAGAATAAATTAGTTCTGGCTCTTCATCAAAGATTAAACCAAAATTTTCTTCAACAGTTCCTAATTCTACAAATTTCATCTCATTACTCCTTTGATCATGTGTGTTATCTCAAGTTTCTATCTCTGTTTCCGAGACAGCTTTATGATTTTCTAACATTTCTTGTTTGATGTCCCACAGCTTCTGGGACAAGTCTACATAATATTTATGGGGGTTTTCAAAACGCTTCACTTCTTGCCACAGAGTAGAAATCTCTCTCTGACAATAGTTTCTGCTCTCTTCAATGGAAGGCACTTGATAAACAAGCTCCCCTTTGACATAAATTTCTTCTAAAAGTGGTCGTATAGTATAATCTTCATAGGTTTTTCTTTTCCAAGTGGCAAGAGGATCGAAAAGCTCTAAGGGCTTGCTCAGATCTAACTCTTCATCAAAACAACATAGCAAATCCGCTTCTGCTTTCCCTGTTTCCTTGGAAAAAATACGATAGACCTTTTTAAAATGAGGGGTGGTAATCTTACTGGGATTTTCGCTAATTTTGATTTTTGGCAGTACTTGCCCCTCTTTTTCCACAGCGACTAGTTTATAAATCCCACCAAAAACAGGTTCCGAGCGAGAAGTGATCAGTCTCTCTCCCACTCCAAAAGAATCAATCTCTGCCCCTTGTAAAATCAGGTTCTCGATAATATATTCGTCCAAAGCGTTACTGGCAATGATTTTACAATCTTCCAAGCCAGCATCGTCAAGCATTTTACGTGCTTTTTTGGAAAGATAGGTCAAATCCCCAGAATCCAAACGAATCCCACAATGTTTGATCCCTTTTGGATGCAAAATTTCTTTGATGGCACGGATGGCATTGGGGACACCAGACTTTAACACGTCATAGGTATCTACTAACAAAATGGAATTTTCGGGATAAATATTACAATACGTAATAAATGCTTCTAACTCGTTGTCGAACATTTGTACCCAAGAATGAGCCATAGTCCCCACAGCAGGGGAACCGAACATTTGGTCAGACATGGTGCAAGCTGTGCCGGCACAACCGGCAATGTATGATGCACGAGCCCCCAAAACAGCGCCTTGAGCCCCTTGTGCTCGGCGAGAACCAAACTCCATCACTGTTTTCCCCTGAGCAGCACGGACTATGCGATTGCTTTTGGTTGCAATCAAGCTTTGGTGATTCAAAGAAAGAAGGACAAAGGTTTCGATAAACTGCGCTTCAATGGCATTGGCTCGCACCACAAAAATGGGTTCCCCAGGAAAAATAGGGGTGCCTTCTGGCACAGCCCAAATATCTCCCTGAAAAGAGAAATTTTCTAGATATTTGAGGAAATCAGAGGCAAAGATACCTTTTTCTGTTAAAAAATCTAAATCATCTTGGTCAAAACAAAGGTTTTGAATATATTCCACCACTTGAGCCAACCCAGCAGCAATGGCAAAACCTCCTTTGTCAGGAACAGAACGAAAAAACACTTCAAAATAGCAGATTTGCTCTGAAATGCCAGTTTCAAAATAACCATTACTCATGGTCAACTGATAATAATCACATAGCATAGTGAGATTTGTTTTGCTTTTCATAAAATTCTCCTTATAGAATTTGTGTATCAAGGGGGAAAAGATGGTATTTTCTCCCTTTAAGAGGAAAATGCTTATCATTGCTCAAAGGACAAATAAATTGCCGTAAATTAATTTACGGTGTATCCATGATGGGGGTTTTCCAAATCAAGGAGATACTTTTTCAAAGATAGCCCCCCAGCATAGCCCTTTAAAGTGCCATCTTTTCCACAAACTCGGTGACAGGGCACAATGATGGGAAGGCGATTGCTGTGGCACACTCGCCCCACAGCCCGTGGAGGATAAGCAGAAAAAGAGCCAACTTGCCCATAAGTCCAGACTTCTCCATAGGGGATCTGTGCAATGGCTGACAGTACCCCAAGACAGGCTGTCTGCGATTTCTCTGTTTGATATGGCAGTGAAAATTCCCTTAATTCCCCTGAAAAATAAGCAAGTAA
The DNA here is from genome assembly GCA_044432725.1 of Eubacteriales bacterium. Taxonomy (GTDB): domain Bacteria; phylum Bacillota; class Clostridia; order Oscillospirales; family Oscillospiraceae; genus JAWXUK01. The sequence goes on along the minus strand of JAWXUL010000002.1, from coordinate 119,485 downwards.
TTGTTGTTGCCCTTCTTTCAGCAAAGGTGTCGCTGTCATTCTGATTTCTTTTGGGCATGTATTGGGGAAATAGAGGCGTAACAAATGGGACTCGCTTGCTACCAAAACCAAGGAACCAACGGGAGTATCAAATTGATGATAAAAGTGCAATCAGCATCCCTCCAATCCTTAGGGGTAATTTTAATCATATCACAATTTTACTTTTTTTTCAATCCTATTCTATGATAAAAAAGTGATTTTAGAAAAAAGATTTTCAGGAAAACGGTTGATTTATTTTTAGAAAAGTAGTATAATAAAAATAATTTTGTATATATGGAGGTAGAAAATGAAAGATTTGTTAACATTGCTCCAACGAGATTCCACCCTGTCCCTAGAAGAATTATCCAAGCAAACAGGTATGTCCACAGGAGAAATAGAAGAAAAACGTCAAAAATACGAAGCAGATGGCGTGATTTGTGGGTACCAAGCCCTTGTAGACTGGGGGAAATGTGGAAAAATCACAGCACTTATCGAAGTACGAATCACCCCTCAAGATAGTGGAGGCTTTGACCGTATCGCCCAACGCATCAGCCGTTACGAGCAAGTAGAAAGCGTCTATTTAATGAGTTCTGGAAACTATGACCTCAGTGTGATTATCTCTGGTAGTACCTTGCAAGAAGTGGCAGAGTTCGTCAGTTCCCACCTTGCCTTGATCAAGGGGGTCACAGGGACATCTACCCACTTTATCCTGAAAAAATACAAAGAACATCACAGCTGTTTTGCTCTGCCAGAAACTGAGGAAAGGGAGCCCTTTGTCCTATGAATTATGAGGGAATTTTAAACCAAGCCATTCAGTCCATCGCCCCATCAGGCATTCGTAAATTTTTTGACTTACTGGAAGAAAGACGAGACGCCATTTCCTTGGGCATCGGAGAGCCAGACTTCCAAACCCCTTGGCATATTCGTGATGCAGGGATTCGCTCTTTGGAAAAAGGTCACACCAAATACACCTCCAACGCTGGGATGCTCTCGCTCCGAAAAGAAATCCAGAAGTATTTAAAAGAACGTTTTCAGCTTGAATACTCAGGGAAAGATGAGATTTTGGTCACAGTGGGAGGCAGTGAAGCCATTGATCTGGCACTGCGTGTTCTCTTGAATCCAGAGGATGAAGTGATTATCCCCACACCTTCCTTTGTGTGCTATGGACCTTTGACCCAGATTTCTCATGGAGTTCCAGTTTATCTTCAGTTAAAAGCAGAAAATGACTTTCGCCTCACAGCAAAAGAATTAGAATCAGCCATTACAGAAAAAACGAAAGTCCTGATTCTCCCCTTTCCCAGTAATCCCACAGGGGCGATTATGAACAAAGAGGATTTAGAAGCCATAGCAAAAGTTTTGTCTGGGACTGATATCATGGTAATTTCTGATGAAATTTATAACGAGCTTACTTATGAAGGGAACCACGTCTCTCTGGCAAATATTCAGGATATGCGAGAGAGAACCCTGATCGTTGGTGGCTTTTCTAAAAGCTTTGCCATGACAGGTTGGAGACTGGGCTATCTCTGTGCCCCTGCCCCCCTGATTGCTGCAGTGACAAAACTCCATCAATTTGGCATCATGTCAGCCCCTAGCACCAGTCAATATGCCGCCGTGGAAGCCTTGCAATTTGGAGAAGACGACGTAAGAGAAATGCGAGAGGAATATAACATCCGCAGGGAGTTTCTTTTGGAAAAGTTAAAGGAACTAAATCTTCCTTGTTTTACCCCAAAAGGTGCCTTTTATCTCTTTCCTGACATCTCAAAAACAGGACTGGATTCAGCTACTTTCTGTGAAAGATTCTTGTTAGAAGAGAACGTAGCAGTGATCCCAGGCACAGCCTTTGGGGATGGTGGTGAGAACTATGTGCGCATCTGTTACGCATCCTCACAAGAAGACTTACAAGAAGCCATGAAAAGATTGGCACATTTTTTACAACAATTTTAAAAATAAGATGCCGAAAATTAAATTTCGGCAATTCTAAACGGAGGTTAGAAGATGAAATATATTTTAGTCATAGGTGACGGAATGGCAGATAATGCTGTGGACTTACTAGGAGATAAAACCCCTTTGGAATACACAAAAATTCCTAATATTGATGCCCTTGCAGAAAAAGGGACGGTTGGTTGGGTGAAAAACTGCCCAGAAGGATTGCCAGCTGGTTCAGATACAGCGATTTTATCCATTATGGGATATGACCCCAATGTCTATTTTACAGGAAGAGCTCCATTAGAAGCAGCGGCATCTGATATTTTGTTACAAGAAGGAAATATCGCTTATCGTTGTAATCTAGTTTCCCTAGAGGACAAAGACGCTCCCATGTCACAGAAAAAAATCCTTTCTCACTGTGCCGGCTCCATTGAAGGGGAAGATGCATTAAAAGTATTGGATATACTACTATCAAACCCTAAATTCACAGAAGAAGCCAAAAAACAAGGGGTCACCATTCATCCAGCTCCTTCATTTCGTCACATGACAGTCCAAGAAAAAGGATCTGTGGAAGGGGCAGTTTATACACCTCCCCATGACCACTTAGGAGAAGTTTGTGGTGAATATTTACCTAAGGGTAACGAAACAGCAGAAAATCTTCTTCGCTTGATGGAAATCGCCCACGAAATTCTCAACGAACATCCCTTCAACATGGAACGTCGAGAAAAAATCCTTGCTCCAGCCAATGGCATTTGGTTCTGGGCAGAGGGCACAGCAGTGACCCTATCTCCTTTCCGAGAAAAATTTGGGAAAACAGGCGCCATGATTTCAGCTGTCCCCCTTTGCCATGGCATTGCAAAGCTTGTGGGACTGAAAGCCCCCATCGTTCCAGGCGCTACAGGAGAGCTGGAAACAAATTACGAGGGAAAAGTTTTCATGGCAATGAACTTGCTAGAAGACCATGACTTTGTGGCAATCCACATCGAAGCCCCAGACGAATGTACTCATGCTGGGGATTTAGAAGGAAAAATAGAAGCAATTCGTCGCATTGACCAACAAGTGATTGCACCCATTGTCCAGAAAATGGATGGGAAAGATTTCCGCTTGCTTCTCATTTCAGACCACAAAACATTAATCGCAACCAGAGGTCACGATGCAGATTATGTTCCTTACCTGATCTATGACAGCAGAGTAGACAGCAAAAAAGGACTTCCTTACAGCGAGACAGCTGGAGAAAAAGGACCAAGATTTGAAGACGGGGCAGCAACTTGTATGCCACTTCTTTTTCAGGAAAGGGAGTAGCATGAAAGACCTTACATTTCTTCCCACAGACTTCCTGTTGCCAACAAATGTTGCCCAAGAAAAATGGGCTGTTTTGGCCTCGGATCAATATATCAATGAAGAATCCTATTGGCAAAGTGTAGAAAATATCGTGGGCAGAGAACCTTCCACACTCAGACTCACTTTGCCTGAAAGTTGTTTAGACGGCCCTGATATTGAAACAGACATCATGGCAGTCAATAACACAATGACACAATATCTAAGACAAAATATCTTTGACCAACATGACGATGCCATGATTTTAGTCGAACGAAAATTAAAAAACGGTCAAACACGTCTCGGTGTTATGGGTATGATTGATTTAGAAAAATACGATTACAGCGTGAAGGGAAAAGCATTGGTGCGAGCCAGTGAAACCATACTAACCTCACGAATCCCTCCCAGAGTGGCCGCCAGAAAAAATGCACCCTTAGAAGTCACCCATGTGGTCTTACTGGCAGACGATGAAGAAAATTTCATTTTAGAGAACATTCCAAGGGAAAAGCTGAAAAAATTATATGACTTTTCTTTGATGACAGAGGGAGGTTCTTTAAAAGGATACCTATTAGAGGGTGAAAACAAAGAACTCATTTCCTCCGCTACAGCAAAACTAGGTGACAAAGATTATTTTCAAAATAAATATCAAACGACCAAGGAAACCTTGCAATTAGCGCTAGGAGATGGCACCCATGCCCTTGCCACTGCGAAAGAATGTTACGAAAGACAAAAAAAGCTTGTTCCTCCAGAGGAATGGAGCAATCTCCCCTCTCGTTATGCTATGGTGGAGCTTGTGAATCTGCACCAAGAAGCTGTGGTCTTAAAGCCGTTTCACCGAGTAGTTTCCCCCTGTGACCCTAGGGAGTTTTTGCGAGATTTCCGTGTGTTTGTGGAACAGTTTCCCGAAAATGATATCCCTTCACAGGATTTTCAGTATTATTTTGGGGAGCATGAAGCCCTACTCACTGTGGAAAATCCTGTGGCGCCCATAGAGATGTATACTTTCGAAAACTTCCTAGCCAGTCAACGAGCCAAAGGGAAAAATTATACCATTGATTATACCCTTTCCATAGAAGAAGGGAAAAAAGCAAGTCAAAAGAAGAATACTATTTGTATTATCTTTCCTGAACTAAACAAAAAGCAATTCTTCCCCTCCTTGATTCATCATGGTATTTTGCCCAAAAAGACCTTTGCCTTAGGGGAGCCATTGGATAAAAAATACTATTATGAAAGCAGAAAAATAAGATAAAGCAGGAAACAAGATGAAATCATATGCAAAAATCAATTTAACACTGGATATCATCGGGAAAAGAGAAAATGCTTACCACGATTTGGAAACTATTTTTCAAACAGTCAGCCTCCACGATGATGTCAGCCTTCGCTTCACAGATAGTGGAGGTGTCACTGTGATCTCGAATTTGGAACACTTACCCACAGGAGAAAAAAACCTAGCCGTAAAAGCTACCCTTGCCTTTTGGGAATATCAAGGACAATTACCGAAAAATGTGGAAATTACTCTCTACAAAAGAATTCCAATTTTCGCAGGTCTTGGGGGTGGTAGTAGCAATGCAGCAGCAGTCCTTACCTTGCTCAATGACGAGGAAAAGGACCCTTTATCTATAGACTCTCTTATGGATATTGCTGAAACCATTGGGGCAGATGTACCCTTTTTCCTCATGGGAGGCACAGCATTTGGGGAAGGCATTGGCGAAATTTTGACTCCTCTCCCCTCATTATCCCCTTGTCATATCTTAATCGTAAAACCGAATTTCGCCTGTTCCACAAAAGAAATCTTTGAAAAGATTGATCATGGAAAGATTGGAACAAAACCTAAGACAGAAGAAGCCATTCACGCCTTGGAAGAGGGAAAAGATATTTCTCCTTATTTATGTAATGTTTTGATGGAAGGCTTGGGGGCAGAAGGGGAAAAAATCAAAGAAATCATTAAGTATATGAAAGTTTTAGGCGCACAGAACGCATCTATGACAGGTTCTGGCTCTGCTGTCTTTGGCATCTTTCAAGAAGAAGGACTAGCCCATGATGCCCACATCGTTTTAAAGGAGATATACCCTGAAGTTTATCAAACTACGCCGGTAGGAAACTAACGAAGCTGTTTTTTTTCAGAATCAGTATAAGAATAAAAATAACCGTCCATACTCTTCATAGACAAGAGTTTGGACGGTTTTCCATTCATAAATGAAAAGGACGGTATACTTATGATGAAATCAGAACATAAACTAAAAAAGTGGGAAATTTCCCTTATCTTTGCCCTTATCTTCACTGTGTCTTGGACTCAATATCTGGGCGCAGAGCAAGAAGAACTTGCCTCAGATCTGATTCGACTTCATGTGGTGGCAAATTCCAACAGCGATGAAGATCAAGCACTAAAATACCAGATTCGTGACGAAGTGCTTCGAGTGGCAGAAACCCTCTATGAAGAGGGTATGACAGCAGAAGAAGCCGAGGAAAAATTCAGCGAAAACCTTCCGTTATTGACAGAGGTGGGTCAATCTCTCACCACAGAATATAAAGTGACAGCAGAACTGACAAATCTTTGGTTTCCCACAAAATATTACGATGATTTTGCCTTGCCATCAGGGGATTATAGATCCCTTCATATCACAATCGGAGAAGCAGAGGGGGAAAATTGGTGGTGCGTGGCATATCCCCCTCTCTGCATGGGTGCTGCAACAGAAACTGTAGATTGGGCAATCGAAGCTGGGCATTTCTCTCAACAAGAGGGAGAAATGATCACTGGTGATGGTTATATCTTAAAATTTAAATCCTTAGAACTATGGGGAAATGTGAAAGGATTTTTCTCTTGAAGATGTTTTTTCGAAAGCGTTAAGTTAAAATTGCTCCCTTATCAGCAGAGCTCACAAGCTTTGCATAGCGTGCCAAGTAGCCACTTTTCACCTTTGGTTCTGGGCAAACCCATGTTTTACGACGTTCTTCCAATTCCTCTTGGCTCACTTCTAGGGAAATGCTGTGCTCAGGGATGTTAATAGAGATGATATCACCTTCTGCCACCAAGCCAATGGTCCCACCCGAAGCAGCTTCAGGGGAAACGTGACCGATGGATGCACCTCTGGTGGCACCAGAAAATCTACCATCAGTAATCAAAGCCACTTCTTTATCCAGCCCCATACCGGCAATGGCAGAAGTTGGATTGAGCATTTCACGCATCCCAGGGCCACCTTTTGGTCCTTCGTAACGAATGACAATCACATCACCAGAATTGATTTTTCCATCATAAATTGCTTTGATGCAATCATCTTCACAGTCAAAAACCCTTGCTTTCCCTGAGTGAACCATCATTTCTTGGGCAACAGCAGATTGCTTCACCACACAGCCATCAGGTGCCAGATTCCCAGTCAGCACTGCAATTCCCCCTGATTGTGAAAATGGATTCTCCAGAGGACGGATGACCTCGTGATTACGAATCGTAATATTTTTGATATTCTCTCCCACTGTCTTTCCAGTACAAGTGATGATATCTTGATGTAACAGATTTTTTTTGCTCAGCTCTGCCATCACAGCATAAACCCCACCCGCATGGTCTAAATCTTCCATAAACGTGTCTCCTGCTGGGGCTAAATGACACAGATTAGGGGTTTTGTCAGAAATTTGATTGGCGTGAGAAAGAGGAATAGAAATTCCACATTCATGAGCGATTGCGGGCAAATGCAACATAGTATTTGTGGAGCAACCCAAAGCCATATCCACTGTTTCAGCATTTTCAAATGCTTTTTCTGTCATGATATCTCTGGGACGGATGTTTTTCTCCACCAAATCCATCACTTGCATGCCAGCTTTCTTAGCGAGACGAATGCGAGCAGAGTACACAGCGGGAATACTACCATTCCCACCCAATCCCATGCCAATGGCTTCTGTCAAGCAGTTCATGGAGTTGGCTGTAAACATACCAGAACAAGAACCACAAGTGGGACAAGCATTTTCTACATAGTCTTCTAAGCCATCTTCATCAATTTTCCCTGAATAAAAAGCCCCTACTGCTTCAAAAGCAGAAGAAAGAGAGGTTTCTTTCCCTGAGTCCAAACGTCCAGCAAGCATAGGTCCACCAGAAACAAAAATGGTAGGGACATTGACTCTGGCTGCTGCCATCAGCAAGCCAGGGACATTTTTGTCACAGTTTGGAATCATCACCAGTCCGTCAAAAGCGTGTGCCAGAGCCATGGCTTCGGTTGAATCGGCAATCAAATCACGGGTACAGAGAGAATAACGCATCCCTTCGTGACCCATGGCGATGCCGTCGCAAACAGCAATGGCAGGAAACTCGATGGGAGTCCCCCCCGCAGCACGCACCCCAGCTTTCACTGCTTCGGATATTTTATCTAAATTCATGTGTCCAGGCACGATTTCATTATAAGAACACACCACACCGATAAGAGGTCGGTCCAATTCCTCTTGGGTATAACCCAAAGCATAGAACAAGGAACGATTTGGTGCAGCGGGAGCGCCTTTTGTGATCACATTTGATTTTATCTTTTTCATACTTTCCTCCAGAAATTTTCCTTTGATTATAGTGATAGCATTGACCACTGTTTCTTGCATATTCTATGAAATATCAAAAAACAAGGTGTAGCTTATAGGGTGATTATAACACATCTAAGGATAAAAAACAAGGGTAAGACTTGACAAATTCCCACTTGAGAATTATGTAATAGTTTTATATTGACAGAAACAGGGGTGAATATTTGACGGCTAGACGAACCTTCTCTTATAAATATAAAAATCCTCTCTCCACAAAGGAGAGAGGAAACTTTTAATGGTTTTGATTTTAGCTAGAAGCTGTATCAGGATCAGCATCATCGCCCCAAAGCATATTCTTACGAAGCTCTGCGCCAACGATTTCCATTTGATGTTCAGCCACTTGGCGACGTGTTGCGTTGAAGAAACAACGACCGTTTTTATTTTCGGCCATCCAATTTCCTGCGAAAGTTCCGTTTTGGATATCAGCAAGAACTGCCTTCATGTTTGCTTTTGTCTCTTCATAAGGCAAAATGCGACGACCACTGACATACTCCCCATACTCTGCAGTATCAGAAATGGAATAGTTCATCATAGCGACCCCACCTTTGTTGATCAGGTCAATGATCAGTTTCATCTCGTGGATACATTCAAAGTAAGCGTTTTCTGGATCGTAACCAGCTTCTACCAAAGTTTCGAAGCCTAATTTCATCAGTTCCACAGCGCCACCGCAAAGAACAGCTTGTTCGCCGAACAAATCTGTTTCTGTTTCGTCACGGAAAGTGGTTTCCATCACGCCACCACGGGCACAACCGATTCCTGCTGCATAAGCAAGTCCCAATTTATAAGCGTTACCAGTGGGGTTTTGATGGACTGCAATCAGTCCAGGAACACCTTTGCCAGCCACATATTGGCTACGCACAGTGTGTCCAGGTCCTTTTGGTGCAATCATCAAGATGTCCACATCTGTGGGAGGGTCAATTTGCTTGTAGTGAATATTAAAACCATGTGCGAATAAAATCGCTTTTCCAGCTGTCAAGTTAGGAGCGATATCAGTTTTATACATATCCCCTTGACGTTCGTCATGGATCAAAATCATAATCAAATCAGCTGCTTTGGTTGCATCTGCTGTGCTCATAACGGTGAAACCGTCTTTTTCAGCCACAGCCCAACTTTTGCCCCCTTTGTACAGTCCCACAATCACATCACAGCCAGAATCACGTAAGTTCATTGCGTGTGCGTGTCCTTGAGAGCCATAACCAATGATAGCCACCTTTTTTCCATTAAGATAGTTTAAATCACAGTCCTTCTCGTAATACATTTTTGCCATAGTTGTATTCCTCCTTTAATTTTTGGTTGTCAAATATCGTCGGGCGACCACGCTCTAAAGCAATGGTGCCAGTGCGAACAATTTCAAGAATCGCAAAGTCATCTAATAATTTTAAAAATGCCTCTGTCTTCTCTTCATCTCCTAATAGAGACAAAATCATGGTATCTTTCCCAAGGTCAATGATGTTCGAGCGAAAAACAGTTGCTACTTGCATGATTTCCTCACGCTGTACTCTGGTTTCTGCTTGCACCTTTACCAAGGTACATTCCATTTCCACCAAGGGTTGTTGTAACACCTTCACAGCAAGGACGGGAATTAATTTCCGACATTGTGCTGCGATTTGTTCTGCTGTGCCAATTTCACTGGTTATCACAATGGTCATTCTGGTGACACCCTCTCTGTGAGAGGCACCAGAGGTAATGGAGTGGATGTTGTAACCTTTTCGAGAGAAGAGTCGTGCCACCTGTGACATGACCCCAGGGATATCCTGTACCAACAGGGACAGTGTCCAACGATTATCCATAGTCTGTTTCCTCCCCCAATAAAAAGGCAGTGATTTCAGAGCCAGCAGCAACCATAGGTCGCACCATGGCATCTTCATGAATCACCACATCAATCACAGTGGCTTTGTCACTTGCCAAGGCTTTTTCTAAGGCTTGTTGCATTTCCTCTGCTGTTGTCACTCGTACCCCATTTACGCCGTAAGCTTCGGCAAGTTTGACAAAATCAGGGCTACGCTCCATTAAGTCAGTAGAGGAAAAACGTTTGTCATAAATCAAGTTTTGCCATTGTCTTACCATGCCCAAAGCGCCATTATTGAAAATAATGGTGATAATGGGTAGCTTATAATACTCTACTGTGGAAAGTTCGTGGCAATTCATACGGAAACAGCCATCTCCTGTGGTGTGTACCACCACTTTTTCGGGACAACCGATTTTTGCCCCAATGGCAGCCCCTAATCCAAAGCCCATGGTGCCAAAGCCACCAGAAGTGAGAAGCTGTCCTTCGTAAGTAAAACGGAAATGCTGAATGCTCCACATCTGATGTTGACCCACATCTGTTGCCACAACTGTTTCCTCTGGTGCTGTATGTGCCACAATTTCTAACACCTGTTGTGGGGTAATCCCTTTGGTTTGAGGTTCGAAGGGGGTAGGGCGTCTCTTGGCTAAAATATTCTTTGTCCAGTCGCTTTGTGCCTTTCCTTCTTTGGGCAAGACTGCCAGCAAAGCAGCTAATACTTTTCTGGCTGAACCAATAATATGATGATCTGTCACCACATTTTTGTCTATCTCCGCACGGTCGATGTCAATTTGTACTATTTTAGCTTGTTTGGCAAAGGTAGCAGGATTCAAAGCAACTCTGTCAGAGAATCTTCCCCCCACAACCAAAAGCAAATCACATTCCACCACAGCAAAGTTAGAAGCTTCCGAGCCATGCATCCCCACCATACCAGTGAAAAGAGGATGCTTTCCAGAAAAGCCCCCTGCACCCATGACAGTGGTTGCTGTTGGACATTGTAGCCACTCAGCCAGAGCCGTGATTTCTTTTTTGGCTCGACTTCGTACCACGCCTCCCCCAGAAATCACCATGACTTTTTCTGCTTCTTGTATCATAGAAGCAAGCTTTGCCACGTCCTCTTTGTTGGGTTCTGGTGCCTTTAAGCCATGGGAGTGATTATATGCCTGAATACTGTGACAGCTTCTATTTTCTTGCCAAGGAATGAATTCATAATCCACCAAAACAGAAGGCAAGGTCACTGTTTTCAAAATATCTACAAGGACAGGGCCAGGTCTTCCCGAAGCAGCCACTGCAAAAGCTTGACGTATACTATCCACCAAAAGATTTGGATCTCGCACCAAATAGGTGGCTTTGGTGATGGGCATAGCAATGCCTGTGCTGTCTACTTCTTGAAAGCTGTCTTTCCCTAAAAGATTTTCACCTACGTTACAGGTGATAAAAACCACAGGAGAAGAATCCATATAAGCTGTTGCAATTCCCGTGGTGAGATTGGTCATCCCAGGGCCAGAGGTGGCAAAGCACACCCCTACTTTTCCTGTGGCTCTTGCATAACCATCTGCAGCATGACTGGCACCCTGTTCATGGGCTGTTAAAACGTGGGTGATTTTGTCCTGATATCGATAAAGTTCATCGTATAAATTCAGAATACTGCCACCTGGATAACCAAAGATGGTATCCACATCCTGTTCTAGGAGACATTCAAAAATTGCCTTGGTGGCAGTGATTTTTTCTTTGTTCAAAATTTTTCCTCCTATATTTCCAAAATTGGGATGATTCGTGTTATATTGCAAGGAGATCTTTCCTCTTTCTTTGAGAAAGGGAAAAGATTTTGTTCCTTTAGTAAATGGCAACTGTACCAGTTCTAGCGATCTCTAAAATTCCAAAAGGCGTCAGCATAGAAAGAATGTTGTCTAAAAAAGCGCTCTTTCCAGAGAGTTCTAAGATGATGCGTTCTGAGGAAATATCTACCACAGTGGCAGCAGCAAGTTCCACGATAGTCAAAATTTCTTGCCTTGTTGTAGCAGAAGCAGAGACTTTGACCAACATCAGTTCTCTGGAAATCACAGAATCCCCATCTAAGAGAGTCACTTTTTCTACAAAGACTAAGTTTTTCAGCTGTGCCTCTAGTTGTTCTGCCAACTGGGTGCCACAGTCTACTTGCAATGTGAGACAAGATTTCTCTGCTGTTTCTGTTGCGCCAAGGGATAAGCTTAATATCTTTACACCACGTCGGGCAAAAAGATTGATAATCTGTGGTAAATCACTGGCTTTGTTTTCTGTTAAGAGAGAGAAGGTTCTTTTCATATTCCTCCCTCCTCTTCTATAGTGATTTTCAGTCCTGTTTCCACAGTGGGAACATCTTCTGTCTGGGACTCGTTATGCTCCCTCTCTAAATCAGCCAGAAGATCTAAAGTTGTTTTGGAATCAGAGATCTTACCTTCTGTTATATCTTTGCCAATTTCTACAATAAGTAATTGCGTTCCAGACTCTTCTAAAAAGTAGTTCAGTGCCAAATCTACTTCGTCCTCTTGGGTAATTCGCCCAGCAGGAATTCCATAGGCTTGTGCCAAAATCAGGTATTCTGGCTCACCGGACAGTTCTGTGTGAGAGGCTTTTCCATAAGAGCTTTTTTGCGCCTGATAAGTGGCACCCAAAACGTGATTTTGAAATAAAATGATTTTAATATCTAAATTTTCACTAAGTATACTAGATAGTTCAGCAAAACTTCTCTGGAAACTTCCATCTCCACAAACAGCAAAGGTTTGTCGCTTTGGCTTGGCAAGCTTTGCCCCAATGGCACAAGGTAGAGCGAATCCTTTGCTTGTGACAGAATCACTGGTGATAAAGCTGGTCTTTTCGTAAAAATAAAGATACTGACTTGCCATTTTTTGTTGTAAACCTAGATCCACACAAAGAACAGCATCCTCATTCATCTTCATACCCAAGCGTCTGAAAAAGTTAGCTGGGTGAATTCCGTGACAGACTTTAGGAGCCAAAAGCTCTTCTTTCCTCAGGTTTTGTAAATGAGTGTGCTGTGGGTGGACTGCCTCGGCAGTCAATGCTTTAGAAAATTGTGTCAGCACATCTTTTACCTGTCCCACCAATGGCAAAACTTGTGGCAAAGGCAAGGTCACACCTTCAGGGCTGAGGACAATGACATCTTTTAAATCTTGCAGTTCCTTGCAATGAAGATAGGAAAGAAGATCTGCTCCCATGACCAAAAGTAAAGAGGATTCCTGAAAAGCCACTTCTCTCGCAGAGCCAAGACTGCCCAAAACCCCTAAAAAAAGAGGGTGATCTGTGGGGAAAACACCAAGACCAGTCATGGTGCAAACCACAGGAAGATTATGTTTCTCTGCAAAATTACGTATTTTTTTGGAAAAAGAGCTGACTCCTTTGCCAATACATAAAACAGGCTGCTTGCTATTTTGAAACAGACTGACAGCTCTTTTGATTTGAAAATCCTTTTCTCCACCAGTGCCAGAATAAGCAGAAAGACTCAGCTTTTCAGGATAGACAAAGGACTCTAGTTCTGCCACTTGTAAATCCTCTGGAATTTCCACCAGTACAGGACCAGTACGTCCAGTGGAGGAGAGATAGATAGCCTCAGCAATCACTCTTGGAATTTCTTCCACAGATTGTAGCAAATACCGTTCTTTCACAAAATTACCAAGGCAACCAGATAAATCGCTGTCATTCACATGGTTTTGCCCCAATTCTTTCACTTGTCCTGCAATTACTACCATTGGCACTTGATTGTGATAAGCAGTAATGATGCCAGAAATCACAGCACTGGCACCAGCCGAGACCATCACTGCCACAGCCTTGCCACTTTGCATTGCGTAACCACTTGCCATATGGCAAGCGTTGTCCTCTCTCCTTGCTAAAGTAAAAGGGAGATGGGGCGCAATATCACAAAGTCCTTGGATCAAAGGACAAATCTCTATCCCTGGTTGTCCAAAAACATGGGAAACACCAGCTTCTACCAAAGAATGTACCACAGCTTCTGCCCCGAGCATCCTGACCACTCCTTTCTCCTCATTGATTCTTTTCCTACTTTTCAATATGTAGTTTATCTTTTTTGTACCCTATCTATTGTATAGCCAAACAGAAAAAATGTCAACGTTTTTTTGCAAATCCCCAGAATACAACAAATTTTTTTCTTTTCTTGGTGTATGATGGTACCATATTTTTCCAAAAGGAGGCATGAAAATGAAAGAGGAAGAAATCTCCACACTCTATCTCAGCATCAGTGGGGAGCTAGACCAACACAGAGCAGGGGAAATCATTGAAGAAATCAGAGAAAAAATCCATTGTACTTTGCCTAAAAAGCTAATTCTTGACTTACAGGAGTTGACTTTTTCAGATAGCTCTGGCATCGCACTACTACTTCGGGTGAAACGCAGTATGACTCAAATAGAAGGGGAATTAGAGATCCGTAATACGCAAGCCCAACCAGAAAAATTGTTTCGCATTGCAGGGCTGAGTTCTTTGCTCCAGTCATAGAAAGGAAATACTTATGAAAAAACCAGATAATTATGTAAATTTTCAATTTGCCAGCAAATCTTCTAACGAAAGTTTTGCCCGCTCTGCTGTGGCAGCCTTTGTGGCACAGCTTGACCCCACATTAGAAGAACTTAATGACATCAAAACAGCAGTCAGTGAAGCTGTCACCAACGCCATTGTCCATGGATATCCCGAAGAAATTGGAAAAATTTCTGTGAAAATCCGTATCTTTGGAAGCAATCTGTTAGAACTGACTGTGCAAGATTGGGGCATAGGGATCAGCGATATCGAAAAAGCCCGTTCTCCTCTCTTTACCACAGGAAACGAAGAGCGAGCCGGTATGGGTTTTACCATCATGGAGTCTTTTATGGATAGTTTAAAGGTTCGCTCTCAAGAAGGCAAAGGCACCACAGTGGTTTTGCGTCGGAAATTCCACCGACGTCATCGCCCATGAGTCTGACCTTAGAGCTTCTCCCAGCTGCACAAGAGGGAGACGAGAAAGCCACCACAAAAATATTAGAGGAAAACACAGGGCTTATCTGGTCTGTGATCCGTCGTTACTACGGCAGAGGAGTAGAGAGCGACGATTTGTATCAGCTAGGTTGTCTGGGGTTTTTAAAGGCAGTGAGAGGATTTGACCCAGAGTTCGGCACCCAGTTTTCTACCTATGCCGTACCGAAAATTGCGGGAGAAGTCAGGCGATTCTTGCGAGATGATGGCGCTGTGAAAGTCAGTCGCACCCTAAAAGAGCAAGCACTGACAGTGAAAATGGCAAGAGGGAGGCTGATAACCCATTTGGGCAGAGAGCCAACCTTGTCTGAATTATCAGAAGAAACAGGCTTCACGCCAGAGGATATTGCTGCAGCAGAAACTGCAACAGAAGCTGTGACCTCCCTCCAAGCAGAGACAGGGGAAGGCTTGACATTGGAAAGCCTTCTTACCTTGGGAAATCAAGAGGAACAAACCTTAGAGAAAATAGCTCTGCGCACAGCCATTGGAACCCTCCCAGACAATCAGCAAGAAGTTTTGCTCCTGCGTTATTTCAAAGGCATGACCCAAAGTGCAGCAGCCAAAGTCTTGGGAATTTCCCAAGTACAGGTGTCTCGCTTAGAGCGACGTGCCATTGGTGTATTGAGAGAAGTGCTAGAGGAGTAACCATGGTGAAGATTTATAACTTTAATGGTGTGTGATGTAGAATGGCATCAGCCTGTAAATCGGCACGTTTTAAGTGAGGAATTTGTAAAGAAGGATCTCCAGTGGTATATACAGTCAGTTTTCCTCCTTCGTTATGATACAGATTGTTATCACGTAAAAGAGCACTTGCTTCCAGTGCCATGGTTTCTGCTGGGTCAGAAAAAGGGAGATTTGGGAATGTTTTTTGTAAAATATCCAAAGCTAGGGGGTAGTGAGTACAGCCTAAGACGCAGCAATCTACCCCATGGCTCACAAGAGGACCTAGTACCTCTTGTGCTTCTTGCTGTATGGCAAGTTCTGATGCCTCGTCCCCCTGATTCTGTTCAATCAGTCTCACCAAATGGGTAGAGCCACCAGAGAAAACTTCTTTTTCTGGAGAAAATGAACGGATATACTTTCCGTACAGCCCTTGTTGATGGGTGAATTGGGTGGAAATGACTGCTATTTTCTTGTAATTGCGTTCTGCCACGCCTTTGGCACCAGAACGCACCACATAAAGGACTGGGGGAACAATTTCCTGTTCATAGGAAGAAGCAAGACAAGAAATGGTATTGCAAGCCACCAAAAGAAGTTTCACCTTCTTCTCGTTCATAAAAGAGACCATATATTTTGCCAGCTTGATCAATTCCTCTGGAGAGCGGTTGCCATAAGGAGCATTGGCACCATCCCCAAAATAAACAATGTCCTCTTGTGGCAAAAGCTTATGGAGAGATTTTGCCACAGTGAAGCCACCGATGCCCGAATCTATGATGCCGATTGGTTCTTTGTTCATGATCTTGCCCTTTTCTTCCTTATATTTCAGCCAGTTCTGATAATGTTTTTTCAATTTCTTGGGGGCTGATTTTCCCCCCAGCTTTTGCCACCAGTTGATTGAGTGTCATGTTTTTCGCCATGGACAGCAATGGGTTTGCCATTGCTTTTGGGAAGTTTTTCATTAAAATTGCCTTTGCTTGGGGGTTTTGTAGCAAAGCGCCTAAAGTTATATGACCATTTTGTAAGTTCAAAGAAATCACCTCGTCCTAGAATATGCAGAATGAATCCTTTTTATGAAAAGGAAAAGATAGGGAAACGACCTTTCTTGAAAATCTTTCAAAAGGATTAGAAATAAAAGAGAAAATTCACGATTATTTTAATAAAACTTCCCATAATTTTAATTTTTTTGTGATATAATCTCATTATAAACTGTGATATCATCACAAAACAAGATAAGTACAGGATAGAAAGGAAGGCTTATATGGCAAAAAACAACGGAAAGAATCAAAGGAGAAAAAGCACAACAGAAAGATTGGGAGAAAAGGCAAATACAAAAGTAGCCTTTGTCTATTTTACTTTACGTTTTTTAGTCCTTGCTACCATGGTGGCTCAATTTTTTAACCGTAATTTTGAAAATGTGTTCCTGTGTCTCTTGACTTTAGTGCTTTTTACCTTGCCATCTTTTTTCGAGCGACATCTTCGCATAGAGCTTCCCAGTGCCTTGGAAGTCATTATTCTGCTCTTTATCTTTGCAGCTGAAATTTTAGGAGAAATTCAGGCATACTATCTCACCTATCCCCATTGGGATTTGATTTTACACACATTAAACGGATTTCTTTGTGCAGCAGTGGGATTTTCTTTGGTGGATTTGTTCAACCGAAATAAAAAATTTTCCCTGTCCCTTTCCCCTGCCTTTATGTCTATAGTTGCCTTTTGCTTTTCTATGACTGTGGGGGTGTTGTGGGAGTTTTTTGAACTGTTTATGGATGAAGTAATGGGTTATGATATGCAAAAAGACACCATTGTGAACCACATCACCTCTGTAGACCTAGATCCAACACGAAGCAACATCCCCATCACCATAGACGGCATCACCGATGTGATTGTGATCAGCCACGGAGAGATGATATCTTTGGGACTGGGAGGATATTTGGACATTGGACTACTGGACACCATGGAAGACTTGGTGGTGAATTTTGTTGGCGCTCTGGTCTTTTCCTTTGTTGGTTATTTCTATGTGAAAAACCGTGGGCAAAAAGGTTTTGCCAGTTCTTTTATTCCAAAAGTCCTAGATGATAAAGACCAAGAATAAAAAGGTATCTTTCTTGCCATACTAAGTATGTCTAAAAGCTGGTTCTTGTGAGAGGGCTTTTGGGTCTGGAACCATCTCTATGTGCAGATATCGCTTCCTCTTTCCTAAGAGAAGAAAAAGTCTGTGCCTTGTGAGGGTTTCCACAATAAAAAGTATGAGTAGGAGAAATCAACATGAAAAAACAAGAAAAAATCACCCCACCCACAGGCAACAGCCACATCAAATGCGGGGTAGAGAACTGTGCTTATCATGCACCCACCAACCACTGTTCTTTGAACGAAATTCAAGTGGGTGCTTGTAGCAGTGAAGTGACCCAGTGTAAAAACACAGAGTGTGCTTCTTTCCAAATGGAAAATGAAGGCTGCTGTCGATAACATCTAAGCGTCGTCTTTGTGCTATCTTTTTTTATCAAAGTGAAAGCTTAGTAACCAACAGATCTCCTCTCTCCCTTGGGAGAGAGGAGTCTTTTTTTAGAAGGGCTATTTCCCTTGAGCATGGAGAAACCCTTACAGCTTCATCACCCACCCATAGGGATCAGGCAGTCTGCCCCATTGGATGCCAGTGAGATTATCATATAGTTTTTGGGTCAATTCCCCTATTTTGCCTTCGTTGATTTGACAAGTTTCCTCTTCCAAAGCAAAAGCACCAATGGGAGAGATGACAGCAGCAGTGCCACAGCCCCAGGCTTCGGTGAGTCGTCCTTCTTTCATGGCGGTGAAAAGCTCTTGGATATCAATACGACGTTCTTCCACTTCATAACCCCAATCACGGAGCATAGTCAGGCAAGAGCGACGGGTGATACCATCTAAAACAGAACCATTCAAGTCAGGGGTGAGGATTTTTCCGTCCACAAGGAACATCACGTTCATAGCCCCCACTTCTTCCACATATTTACGATGGACACCATCTAGCCACAGCACTTGGGTGAAGCCTTTTTCCTCGGCTCGTTCCCCTGCTCTTAAAGAGGCAGCGTAATTCCCTCCTGTTTTTGCCATTCCTGTACCACCTTTGACAGCACGAACGTCACGGCTTTCCACAAAAATTTTCACAGGATTCAATCCTTCGGGATAATAAGCACCCACAGGGCATAGAATGATAGCGAAGAGATAATGGTGGGAGGCGTGTACCCCCAAAGCAGCATCGCAAGCAAAGGTAAAGGGGCGAATATAAAGAGAAGCATCTTTCTCTTTTGGAATCCAGTCTTTTTCTTGTTCCACCAAAGCTTTGACACAGTCCAAAGCAAGATCTGCTGGGATTTCTGGAATACAGACACGCTTGCCACTGTCATTGAAGCGATTTATGTTGTCCATGGGGCGAAAGAGCTGGATCTCTCCTTGGGGAGAGCGATAAGCCTTCATCCCTTCAAACACTTCTTGGGCATAGTGGAGACATTTGGCAGCAGGGTCAATGGGGATAGGGCCATAAGGGACGATTCTAGGGCTGTGCCATCCTTGCCCGTGATCATAATTCATGAGAAACATATGGTCGGTGAAATTAGTACCAAAGACCAAATCTTCCGTTTTGGGCTTCTCTTTTCCTTGGCTTACAGTAGTTATGCTTATATTTTGTAACATGAGTGAACTCCTTATTCGTTAAATTTCCAACCATCATTATATCATCTTTTCCTTTTATTTGCAAGTATTTTTTACCAATGACTTGATTTTCTCTGGGGACTGTGTTATAATAATCTTTGTTCTTTTTCACAGTGGAAATCAAGGGTGTTTCCTGTTTCTGCCACGAGAAAAAGAAAGCTGTAATCGCCTAGTGGTTTTAGGATATGTTGCATTGAAAGTTCAAGAAAACAGGAAAAACTTTCTGCTCCCAAGGAAAGGGAAAGGAAGCAACAATCAGAAAAACAATCCACAGGGTGAGCAGTGTCCGAAAAGAAAATACAACCTAAAATAGAAAGGGGGGGCTTACTTGTCAAAAAAAATCAAGTCACTCCGACGTAATACAGCATTAGCACCACCAAGTTTTCTTTTGTTTTTTAGTTTACTGGCGATTTATACCCTGTTGATGATTCCGTTTCAAGCAGGGATTGCAGCAGGACAAGGGGTGATTTTACTCCTGTTGGTGATTTATTTCCACAATTTAAACCGAAAACGAGAACGAGAACTGCTACACTATTTAGATCGGATTACTGGCAATGTAGACACACCTGTCCAAGACAATCTGGAACAGTCCCCATTACCTGTGATGGTGTTTCGACCAGAAACAGGGGACATTATGTGGAGCAATCAATTCTTTTTAAAAGAAGTCTGTGGAGAAAATGGATTAACACACACAAAGATCAATCTATTGCTACCTGACTTTGAAGCAAGATGGATTTTAGAAGGAAAAAGCCAATGCCCCACAGAGCAAATCGTGGGAGACCGACGCTATTTAGTCTTTGGTACCTTGGTCAGGACAGGAGAAAAAGGCGTTGCCACCTATCTTGCCACCACCTATTGGGTGGAAATCACCGAACTTTCCTTGAAAAGCGAAGAACTAGAAGCATCTCGCACCACTATTTCTGTCATTATGATTGACAATTACGAAGATTTACTACGAAACCTCAGCGAAAGCCAAAGCTCTGCCATTCTCTCTGCTGTCAATGGAAAATTGGGAGATTGGGTGGAAAGCACAGGTGGGGTCATTCGTCGCTATGCCAGAGAAAGTTATATTCTCTTGACAGAACGACAAGCCATGGACAAACTAATTGAAGAGAAATTTGATATCCTTGACCAAGTACGAGAAGTGGTCAGCGGAAAAGGGATTGCAGCCACTTTGTCCATTGGTGTGGGCATGGGGGGCGAGTCCTTGGACGAAACCTTTAAATTTGCCAATCTTGCCATAGAAACAGCCCTATCCCGTGGTGGGGACCAAGTGGTCACCAAAGAACAAGAAACCTTCGAGTTTTATGGTGGCAGAGCCACAGAAACCGAAAAAAGAAGCAAAGTAAAAAGCCGAGTGATGGCAAATGCCCTCTCGAATCTGATTGCAGATTCCTCTCGTGTGTTTATCATGGGACACAAGTTTCCAGACATGGATGCCGTGGGGGCAGCAGCTGGGGTCTTTGCCCTTGCTAGAAAGAAATCAGTCCCTGCTTATATCATTCGCAAAGGGAAAGAAAGTTCTGCTGAAGATCTCTACGAGAAATTGGGACAGTTGCCCGAATACCATGAAAAATTCATCACCCCTCATGATGCCTTGCTGTTACTGGACAGTCGCTCTCTCATTGTGGTGGTGGATACCAATCGCCCAGACCAAGTGCAAGCAGAAGAACTACTCACAGCAGAAAACGCCAAACGCATTGCCGTGATAGACCATCACCGTCGTGCTGCTTCCTATATTCAAGACGCAGTTTTGAATTTCCACGAACTGTATGCTTCCTCAGCGTGCGAACTGGTGACAGAATTGCTACAATACACACTGGAACCAATCGACATTCTCCGCTATGAATCAGAAGCATTACTGGCAGGTATCGTCCTAGACACGAAAAACTTTACCCTTCGCACAGGGGGACGCACCTTTGAAGCAGCTGCCTTTTTAAGACGCTGTGGGGCAGACACCAACGAAGTGAAAAAACTCTTTCAAAATGACATTGATGGAGCCATTGCCCGTTATAAAATTGTCCAGTCAGCCCAACTCTTTCGAGAGGACATCGCCATTGCATGGACAGCAGAATCTGTGGGACGTGTGGTGGCTGCACAAGCAGCAGATGAGCTTTTGAACATCCGTGGCATCGCCACATCTTTTGTGGTGTCAGCCAACCAAGAAGAAGCCCTGATCTCTGGACGCTCTATGGGAGAAATCAACGTTCAGTTGGTTCTGGAAGCGCTAGGCGGTGGAGGCAACGCAGCCGCTGCTGGCGCACAAATTCCAGAAAAAACACCAGAAGAGGCTTTGCACATCCTAAGAGAAGCCTTAGGGAACTATTTAGCACAAGAATAAATCATTAAAGTATAAGGAGAATCAAGATGAAAGTTATTTTACAACAAGATGTCAAAGGACAAGGAAAAAAAGGTCAGTTGGTGGAAGTTTCCGACGGTTATGCAAGAAATTTCCTCCTTCCTAAAAAATTGGCAGTGACAGCCACAGCAGAAAATGTGAATACCATGAAACAACAAGACAAAGCCAAAAAAGCACAGCAAGCAGCAGAAAAGGCAGAAGCAGAGGAAGTTGCAAAAAAAATGGACAATTTCACTGTAAAAATCTCTGCCAAAGCAGGGAGCGGGGGGCGTCTCTTTGGGGCGATTACCACAAAAGAAATTGCAGAAGAGTTGAAAAAACAACAAGATATAGAAATTTCAAAAGCGAAAATTGTGATGGAAGATACCATCAAAAGCTGTGGTACCTATACACTGAAATGCAAACTAGGATACGAAGTAGTGGGTACTTTGTCTGTGATGGTGACAGAAGCGTAAGAGAGGTAGCGTCTAAATGGAAGAAACTTTTCACAGAGTCATGCCCCATTTTGAAAGTGGGGAGCGTGCTGTTATTGCAGCCATGATGAAAAATAATAGCGTCATTCCAGATGTCATTGGCATGTTACGAGCAGAAGATTTTTATATCCCCATCAATCGAGACGCCTTTCAGGGAGCCTTTACCCTCTTTCACCATGGTCAGCGTATTGACATGGTCACAGTTCGAAATCAAATGATTTTAACAGGACGGTATCAAGAATCAGATTTGATACAGTATATGGAAAATCTCACAGCAGATAACATCAGCTCTGCTGGGGTGAAATCTTATGTAGAGATGGTAAAAGATCGCTCTGTGTTGCGAAGCGTGGCAACAATCAGTCAGGAACTAGGAGAACTTGCTTTCGACGAAACCACTGATGCCACCCCTCTGCTAGAACTAGCAGAGCAACGTTTCCACGCATTAAGACAAGGTCGCAGCGAAAACGAATTAAAAGACATTGCAGAAGTGCTTCACAACGCCTATGATCATCTCAACGAGCTAGCAGCAAGAGGGTCAGCCATTTCAGGCTTGCCCTCTGGTCTTGTGGATGTGGACAAAGCGCTTTCAGGCTTAAATCCCTCTGACTTAATTTTGCTGGCGGCTCGTCCTGGTATGGGGAAAACTTCTTTTGCGCTGAACATCTTATTAAATGTAGGGAAGTATACAGATAAAACCGTGGTGTTCTTCTCTTTGGAAATGAACGAAATACAACTTGCCCTACGGCTGATTGCCACAGAATCTTTTGTGGATAACAAACGTCTGACTTCTGGGCAATTACAAGAAGATGATTGGTTTAAAATCAAAGCTGCTTGTTCGGCTCTCCTAGAAACAAAAATAAAAGTCAACGACAATCCCTTTGCCACAGTGGCAGACATCAAATCAAAATGCCGTCGAGAAGAAAACTTAGGCTTGATTGTCATTGACTATTTGCAACTGATGGAGTCTGATGGCGCAAAAGGGAAATCCGGTGGGCAAAACAGACAACAAACGGTCTCAGACATCAGCCGTGCCTTGAAAATCATGGCAAAAGAGTTAAATGTGCCTGTCATCTGTCTTTCTCAGCTCTCTCGTGCCTCAGAAAAAAGAGAGAGCAAGCGACCTTTGATGTCTGACCTTCGGGATTCTGGTGCCATCGAGCAAGATGCTGACATCATCATGTTTCTTTATCGAGAAGATTACTATGACCAAGAGACAGAGAACAGAAACGTTGCTGAGTGCATCATCGCAAAAAACCGTCACGGCGAAGTGAAAACAGTGGAATTAGAATGGTTACCTACCTACACGACCTTCCGAAATGCACCAAGACCAGATATCCAGCCCCCACCCTACTAACGAGGAAGTACCATGGAGGAGAAAATCAAGAAGTTCATGGAAGGGATTCCTAGGGAGAGTAAATTGCTCCTTGCTGTCTCAGGTGGGAAAGATTCTATGGCGATGTATCATTTTCTATTACAGGAAGGATATCAGATTGCCGTGGCACATTTTGACCACCAAAGCCGTCAGGGGCAATCCACTGTCGATGGAAAATTTCTAAAGGAACTGGTAGAAAGAGATGACATCCCCTTTTATCTCGCCACAGCCGATGTGGAAAAAACAGCAAAAGAAAGAGGGCAAGGCTTCGAAGAATGTGCCAGAGAGCTACGCTATGGATTTTTAGAAGAAACTGCTAGAGAGAATATGGATTATATCCTAACAGCCCATCATGCAGGGGATAATTTAGAAACCTTTCTCTTCCATCTTTGCCGTGGGACTGGGTTGAGAGGTCTGTCTGGTATTTCTCCTCAGCGAGGTAATATCCTAAGACCCCTTTTGGCTGTGACTGAAGAGGAAATTGTCCAATATATACAACGTCACAACATTCCCTTTCGTCAAGATGAGAGTAATTTTGACTTAAAATATAAAAGAAACTTCCTAAGACACCAGATTATCCCAAATTTTTCTCAGATCAATCCACGGTATTTGGAACATTCTGTGGGAACCATTGCCTTGCTCCAAGAAGAAAATCAGTTTTTAGATTCTTTGGTGGAAAAGTATTTATCTCCCACAGAGGACCCATGGGGCTGGAACCACGACAAAAAAGCTTTTTCAGCCTTGGCAAAAGAACTTTGGGGCAGAGGGATTCATTGGATGGCAAGAAAATTGGGAGAGCATCTTTCTCCCGTGCAAACCAATGACCTGAAAGAATTTTTAGAAAAAGAAAGCCCTCCTCACTTGATTTTGTCCCCGTCCTGTCGATTATATTATCAGGGAGATCGGCTTTATTGGGAAAGAGGAATCCTTCCAGACATCCCAGAGGAAAAAGAAATCTTTCCAGAAAAAACTGTTGTTTGGGGAAGGTGGCAAATCACCTTGGAAGAAATAATATTTCAAGGAGAAACAGGGCATTATTTGAAAAAACAAGAACAAATCTTTTTACGACCACGGCAAGAAGGGGACAAGATTCCTGTTCAAAACCGTGCCAACTATAAGGTGAAGAAATATCTCCAAATGATGGAAATCCCGCCGTGGGAAAGAAATTATCTCCCGATTTTCCGAAACAGGGAAAAACAAATCCTTGCTTTGGGAGGTTTGGTGATCGCAGAACCATTTTTGCCTCAGGTGGGGGATCCTGCCTATCACATAAAAATCGTGAAGAACGAAGCAGAGTAACAGACAATGATTCAGGTCTAGAAAAAAGCAAAAGAATGAGTCATGGACAAACCGTACCCCGAAAGAAAATCTTGAATCTAACACAAAATTTTAAAAACAAATTTTTCTAATGAAAAGAAAGTAGGTCATTCAAATGGAACAATACAAAAGCGACATTCAAGAGGTTTTATACGACAAAGCAACCATCGCACAACGAGTAGCAGAACTAGGGGCAGTGATCAGCCGTGACTACCAAGGGAAAGAAGTTGTTCTTGTTGCTGTCCTCCGTGGCTCCTTCGTCTTTCTAGCTGACTTGTGTCGCCACGTAGATTTAGACTGCACTGTGGAGTTCATGTCTGTTTCTTCTTATGGTAGTGGGACTTCTTCAACAGGACAAGTGCAAATTACAAAAGATTTAAGTTGTGATATTTCTGGAAAGCACATTTTGCTCATTGAAGATATTATGGACTCTGGCAACACTTTGTCTTATCTTTTTAATATGTTAAAACAACGGGAACCAGCCTCCCTTCAACTGTGTGCTTTGCTTGATAATCCAGCACGTCGTCAACAAAATGTGGAAGTTTCTTACTGTGGATTTCAAATCCCCAACGCATTTGTGGTAGGCTACGGTTTGGACTATGCACAAAGATACCGTAATCTTCCCTATATTGGGATTTTAAAACCAGAGGTTTACGAGAAATAGGAGAAGTTTTATCTCTGTTTTGAACCACTGTTTTCTATTTGAAAAGTAGTGCTGAAAAGATTCTTTTTCTAGATGAAAACAAAATTATTGATACAAGGATGTGATTGAACTGAATTACACAGACAGAAAACGATTTTGGATGTCTTTTCTGATGATTATCGGTTTGTGGATGCTAGTTAGCTTTATCCAAGACTTGAGTGAGACCACAGCACCAAAATATAGTGAAATCCGCAATTTATTTCAGCAAGAACAGGTGAAAAGTTTCACCTTGGAAGAGAATACTTTAAATATAGTGCTAAATATCTCTTCTGCAGAAGGAACCAGAGCCACAATCACCTATGAACTGGCAGATGTCCAATGGTTTAAAGATGATTTGGGGGAACTGATAGAACAGCAATATCAAGATGGTATCTTGGATTACTATGATTATATCCCAGGATTCACCATGCCTAATTGGATGGGTAGCTTTTCCACATTATTTGTTGTTTTGGTTTTAGTACTCCTTTATATCGTGTTGTTTCGCCGTCCCAAAGAAAATCGGGATGGTTCCGGTAATGGAGGCGGTGGAGGCGGTATGGGTGGTCCAGGAGGGAATTTTGGTAAATCTCGAGCCAAACCTCTTGACCCTACCAAAGAGAAAGTAACCTTTGCCCAAGTGGCAGGCGCCAAAGAAGAGAAGGAAGAGCTGGAAGAGATTGTAGCTTTCCTGAAAAATCCTGATAAATTCACCAAATTAGGAGCTAGAATCCCCAAAGGAATCCTTTTGGTCGGCCCTCCAGGGACAGGGAAAACCCTTCTTGCCAAAGCAGTGGCTGGAGAAGCAGGCGTGCAATTTCTCACTATCTCTGGTTCTGACTTTGTAGAGCTGTATGTGGGCGTGGGTGCTTCTCGAGTCCGTGACCTATTCCGTGATGCCACCAAAAACAGCCCTTGCATCATCTTTATTGACGAGATTGATGCTGTGGGGCGTCGTCGTGGCGCCGGTTTAGGTGGTGGACATGATGAAAGAGAGCAAACATTAAACCAACTCTTAGTAGAGATGGACGGTTTTTCTGGAAACACAGGTGTCATTGTCATGGCAGCCACCAATCGTCAGGACATTTTAGACCCCGCCCTTCTACGTCCAGGACGTTTTGACCGTGAAATTTATGTGGGTTATCCTGATATTCTAGGAAGAGAAGAGATTCTACGTGTCCATTCTAAGAAAAAACCTCTTGCCGATGATGTGAATCTGAAGCAATTAGCTGGAGGAACAGTTGGTTTCACAGGGGCTGATTTGGAAAATCTTCTTAACGAAGGAGCGCTTTTGGCAGCCAGAGAAGACCGACCAGCCATTACCAAAAGTGATTTACACGAAGCGATGATGAAAGTCTTGGCTGGGCCAGAGAAAAAGAGCCGTGTGGTGACAGAAGCTTCTCGGAAACTGACAGCATATCACGAAGCGGGTCATGCTATTGTGATAAATCAGCTGAAAACTCAAGATCCCGTTCACCAAATCACTATTATTCCCAGAGGAACAGCTGGAGGGATGACCATTTCCCTCCCTGTGGAGGACCGTTCTTATCAAAGCAAAACAGAACTAGAGGAACGGATCACCAGTCTTTTGGGAGGCCGTGTGGCAGAAGCTTTATTTCTGGGAGATATTTCCACAGGTGCTTCTAATGATATCGAAAGAGCCACAGCCATTGCCAGAGGTATGGTGATGAAATATGGTATGAGCAATAAACTAGGTACCATCAATTATGAGACAGGCAGCGACGAAATTTTCATCGGTCGCTCTATGGGGCAAGCGAGAAGCTATTCTGAAAGTGTTGCCACAGAAATTGACCAAGAAGTACTCACTTTCATAGAACAGGGCTACAAAAACTGCGAAGTGATTCTGGAAAAATATCGTAGCGAAATGGAGCTTGTGGCAAATTATCTTCTCGTTTGGGAGACCATGGAAAAGGATGCCTTCCAACGTGTTTTCACCAATCCTAGTTGGATAGAGGATGAAATCGCCAGAGGCAAAGCAGAACAAGAAAAAAACCAAGAAGAAAAAATGCAAGCAGAAACAGAGCAATCCGAAGAAAATCAAGATAAAAAGAATCAAGAAGATTCTAAAAAATGAGAATAAAATACCCCCTCATGTGAGATAGTAAACTATCTTTATATGAGGGGGTATCCTTTTGTTAAAATTTATTGCAGATATGCATCTTAAACGCCGTCACATATAATCCAAACAGGGGCAAGAAAGAGAAGGAGATAAATAAGTAGATTGTCAGGGGAAAGCGCACTATATGCTGTACTCGCCACCAGATAAGCCACTAGACAAAACCCAAGGAAAGAAGAAAGGAGACAGATCCCTAAGGAAGAGAGGATTGCTTGCCGTAATCTTTTGGCAGCGATAGCGGCATCGGCCACTGCTTCCACCCCCCCACGGATTAAAACAGCTGTCAGCTTCCCTTCTTCCCCACGTTCTGTGGAGGAAAGCTCTCGCCTTCTTGTCACAGTGGGAAAATCCATCTTTCCTGTGGGCAAAGAGAAACGACGTTTTAAAATTTCTGGAGTTAGGGCAAAATCTCTTGTGGATAGGACAGGACGCACCCCTTCGTAAATCATATTTTCAAGGCTATGGCCTACCATTTCGTGGAGGGAATATTCCATGGCAAAAAATCCAGCCAACTTTCCGTTAATGGAACAGAAAATACCTTGATTCACAAAAAGCCCAGAGGGAATCTTCACATTCATCAATTCCGTGAAAGAAGCACCTCCCACAGTGACAGAGTCCAAGCCGATTTTTCCGGAAATCCCACCAGCATCGTGATAACGTATTTCTCGGGTGCTGGGGTAAGTCAGTTGACGTGATTGCATCATGTCTTGAAAAATTTGGCTACAACCAACTTCCCCTTGTCGTAAGAAAGCAGCTGTATAAGACACCACTTTTTTTTCTGAGTTTTCTTGAAAGGTTGTGGTCCCTGTGATACGGACAAAGGGAGAAGGAAAAAGATCCAAATCCCCCACCACACAGTGGCGACATTTGGGGGCAATCCCAGGCCAACCAGCCAAGGCAGAGTATAAATCACTTTTCAGACGTTTTGCCACTCGCTTACTGCCACGACCGTAGACCATGGTAGCACCAAAGGGACAAGACATCAGCAAAAAAGCAGAGAAAGCCCAAACAAAATCTTCTATATTCCGTGTCAATCGCCAAGAAAACAGAAATCCCAAGACTAAAAAAATAGGCCCTACGATGGCATAGAAATTCTGCACACCATCATCCTCTTGAATCTGACTGGCAAAACCATGAGGGGCAGAGGAACATTTGGTGAAAACGTTTTCTTTGTTCCAGCGCTGGCTCTCTACAATCAGGAGATGAGGAACTTTTACCTTGGATGCCACAGAACAAGCTGTGGCATGGGCTTTATTTTTACAATCTTCTCCATAGGCGAGAAAAATATAAAGTAGAATTACAACCGCAGCATAGGGATACTGTCCCCGTGGTGTCTGGGAACTGGATTGGATAAAGCAGTCCAGCCCACAAAATATCCCCAAAAACAAACCAAGGGTATCAAGCCCCGGTTTTAACAAGAAACTTCGCCACAGTCCTCGCACGAGGAAATCAGAAGAAAGAACCATTGCCATCAAGAGGAGATAGCCCAAAAGCTCTACTTCTTTAGAGAAATCTGTCAAGATTGTCAAATCCCCTGAATAGGACAAGGACATAAAAGTCACAGCAAAGGCGGGTAAAAATAAAACAATCAGAGCAAAGAAGCGAAAACTGCGAAGGAGTTGAAATCGATTGAGTTTTTCTTCTAGTTCCTCTAAAGGGATATCAGGAGGGGCAGGACGTATTTTCGGTAGCTTGACCACTTGACGAGAAGGGGCAATCCGTTTTCCTTCTTCCTGATCTGTCCCTGGGATCAGTCGCTCGATTCGCTCCACTTCTTCCCAATCTGTTTTGTCTTCATGGACAAATAGGTTTTCAGCATATTGGCTCGCCTTGTCCTCTAAGGAGCGAATGATATCAGAAAGACGTCGTTCTTCTTTGGAAAAGTCCAGACGTGTGCTGTCCTCTCTGCCGAAAATCTCCAGTTCTTCCTCTTCTAAAAAATCCTTTGGTAAGTGTTCTGGAAAGAATTCTTCTAAGTGGGTGATCAAGGGCAAAGCAGTAGTATCTTGGGCTTGGGGCGCTTTTCCCTCGCTTCGATAACTTTCTTCCACTGGAAAGACAATTATTTTTTGGGTTGGTTCATCCATTTCACTGGGATTTGGAGGTTTCGATCGAATCCTTCGGAATCGCCCAGTTCTGGAATAACGCTCTGTGGCATCAATATCAAATTTTCCTGTAGAAAAGAGATCCTCTTTTGGAGTTTCATCATCGCTCATACGAGTTCACCTACCTTTTGTTTGAGCATGGGTGAGTATTGGGGACAAAGCTTAAGATCAGCCCTGTCTTTGGCGAACACCTTCGTACAGCAGCACGCCTGCTGCGACAGAAGCGTTCAGAGAATTGATTTTCCCACACATGGGAATTGTCACCAGAAAGTCACAACTTTCTGCCACCAAACGTCCCAATCCACTGCCTTCGTTTCCGATGACAATAGCACAGGCATTTTTCAAATCAGCATCATAAAGCTTGGTCGTTCCTTCCATGGTGGCACCAAAAACCCAGATACCAGCATCTTGTAATTCTTTGATAGTAGAAGTGATATTTGACACTCTTGCCACAGGGACATGGGCAATGGCGCCGGCTGACACTTTCGCCACAATGGCTGTCAAGGAAGCAGAACGACGCTTTGGGATAATTACCCCATGACAACCAGAAGCATCTGCTGTTCGAATCACAGCACCTAAATTATGGGGATCTGTCAGTTCGTCACAGAGGAGCAAAAAGGGTTTTTCCCCTCTTTCTTCTGCTACCTTTAATATATCATCCACAGACACATATTCCCTAACAGTGGAAAGAGCAATGACCCCTTGGTGGCTGTGGGTTTTGCTGAGAGAATCCAGTTTTTTTCGATCTGCATCCACGACCACAATCCCACGGCTTCTTGCTGTAGAAGCGATGTGGCCAAGGTTTTTATCTTCGCTCCCTTTTAATAGGAAGATTTTATCAATGCCGATATTGGCTCTCAGGGCTTCTGTGACAGCGTTGCGTCCTTCGATGACACCGTCGTTTTCCATCTCTCGTGGAGGAGAGCGATGAATGGGTGGTTTTGGCATTTGGTGTTCTCCTTTAACTATAATTTATAGAATCATACAAGAATATCATAACATAAAAATGGACACTTGAAAAGAGAATCTGAAAATTTTTTTCTTTCCTTCACTTTTCTCTTGTTTTTTTTAGAATGTTGTGGTATGATAATAGGGTTAAACCGAGAAACAAATTGAACTGCCAAATAGGCAGGAGGTATCTTCTTTTGAAACCTGAAAAAGACAACAAAAACGGCAACAACGATGGCAAAAAGAATTTGATGGGTCTTGTGACGATGATACTCTGGTGTCTCATTCTCACTTTACTCATTCGCTCTTGTGTCTCTTCTCAACAAAATATGGGAACTATCTATATTGGTTATTCTCAGCTTTACGAGATGATAGAAGCAGGGCAAATTTCAGAAGTGGCGATGGAAAATGGGAAATATACCATCACCCTTGTCTCTGGTGTTTCTGTGGACAGCGAGGGCGTCATCACAGACCTTCGCTCAGCAGAAGAAAGCACTCAGGGAGGTAGTCTGGACCTTGACTTAAGTCTGGAGGGGGATCTGGAAGAACCCCAAGAGCCAGAAACAAGCCAAGGCACAACAAGCACAGGAGGCACATTTGGTAGCTTTTTAAGCCCTGATACCTCTGGGGAGCCAACTTATGTCACAATCCCTCCTTTCTTCTATGATGAAGATATTTTAAAAACATTACGTGAACATCAGATTTACCACGACTTCCCAGAAGTGGATATGTCTCAGTACTATCTCTCTTTGGTCTTTGGTTCTGTGGTTCCATTTTTCCTCATTATGGGGATTATGTATCTGATTTTCCGCTCTGCAGCCAGTAAAGGTGGCTTTGGGGGCATGGGAGGCGTTGGGAAATCCAATGCCAAGGTCTATGTGGAAAAAACCACAGGGGTCACCTTTGCCAATGTGGCAGGTCAAGACGAAGCAAAGGAAAGTTTGCAAGAAATCATCGATATCCTCCACAATCCCACCAAATACACCGAAATTGGGGCAAAACTTCCCAAAGGGGCTCTTTTAGTGGGACCGCCAGGAACGGGGAAAACCCTTCTTGCCAAAGCCGTGGCAGGAGAGGCAGGGGTGCCCTTCTTCTCTATCTCTGGTTCTGACTTTGTGGAAATGTTTGTTGGGGTAGGGGCTTCTCGGGTTCGTGACCTATTTAAAGAAGCACACAAAATGGCACCCTGTATCGTCTTTATCGACGAGATTGACACCATCGGAAAGTCCAGAGATGGACGCAATGGTGGGGGTGGCAATGATGAAAGAGAACAAACCCTAAACCAACTTCTGGCTGAACTCGATGGATTTGACCCCAGCAAAGGGGTGATCGTCTTAGGAGCCACCAACCGACCTGAAGTACTGGACAAAGCGCTCCTCCGTCCAGGTCGTTTTGACAGACGTATCACCATTGATCGTCCAAACCTAGCAGGTCGATTGACCACTTTACAAGTGCACACGAAAAACATCCATCTCGCAGAAGATGTGGACTTGAACAAAATTGCCCTTGCCACAGCTGGCACTGTAGGTGCAGATCTCGCCAACTTGGTGAACGAAGCAGCACTACGTGCTGTGCGAAATGGGAGAAAAGCAGTCAACCAAGAAGATTTGCTCGCTAGCTTTGAGTTTGTCATTGCTGGTTCTGAAAAGAAAAACTCTGTCCTCACAGAGTTCGAGAAAAAATTGGTTGCTTATCACGAAGTGGGTCACGCTATGGTGGCATACAAGCAAAAAAATTCCGAACCAGTGCAAAAAATCACCATTGTCCCTCACACCGAAGGTTCTTTGGGCTATACTTTGTTAATGCCAGAAGAGGACAAAACTTCCTTGCGTACCAAAGATGAGTTGATGGCAAAAATTGCTGTTTCCATGGGTGGACGTGCTGCGGAAGAATTGGTCCTCAACGTGCAAAGTAACGGCGCTGCACAAGACATACAAGATGCAACCTCTACAGCAAGAAGCATGGTGGCGCTTTATGGTATGAGCGAAGAGTTCGGCATGATGGCACTGGCTTCTGTGCGAAATCAGTATTTAGATGGTGGCTATGGCATAGATTGTGCAGACACTACTTCAGCACAAATTGACCGAGCTGTCATGGCAATTTTGAAATCAAGCTTTGATACAGCAATGAAAGTGCTGTCTGAAAACCGTGAAGACATGGACAAAGTGGTGGCTTATCTTTTAGAAAAAGAAACCATCACAGGAGCAGAGATGGTAGCAATCATCGAAGGTCGAGACCCTTCTACTGCAGATGGTGCTTATGCTTCCACTCGTTCTGGAGAGAGTAAGCCTCTTTCCTTAGAAAATGTAAAAGTAGAAGATGTCACTTCTAAAGAAAAAGAAGCTGTCAAAGAGGATTCCAAAGAAAGCTTCCGTCCTTTTTTAGAGACCCCTGTGACTTATATCCAAGGAAAAGATGAATCATGGGATAATGACGCTGACTCTGGCTATGTGGATTTAGAGGGGCAAATTTCTTTCCAAGATTACGATGAGGATGGTGGTTTTGAAACAACAATCACCCTACCTTCGGTGGTAGAGGAAGAGAAAAAGGAAGAACCTTCTAAAACTTCTCCTGATTACAGCGAAGAAGAAGCAGAACAGTTGTGGAAGGACAAAGACTAAACCGTCCTTATCACAGAATATGGAATCACCTTTCTCCTTATGGGGAAAGGTGATTTTTTTGGAATAAAAAGCCAATGAGAAAGGGAGAAGTTTCTTTTTGTCACTATTTTTTCTAAAAAAACTATTGACATTTCAAGTTGTGGAGAGTATAATATAAAAACACGATTCGTAAAGAGAGGTGATCTATGATGGAAAAGAAACCCGTTCTTGTGGTACTTGCTGCTGGCCTAGGTAGTCGCTATGGTGGCTTGAAACAGCTAGAACCTGTGGCAGGATACGGCCAACTGATTATTGATTACTCTATCTTCGATGCAAAACGTGCTGGATTTGAAGAAGTTATTTTTGTGATTCGCCCAGAAATGGAGTCTGCATTTCAAGAAACCATTCAGGCTCGTATTGGTGACAATATGAAAATCACTTACGCTTATCAAGAATTAAATGATTTGCCAGAAAATTTCTCTGTTCCAGAAGGTCGTAGCAAACCTTGGGGCACTGCCCACGCTGCCTTAGCAGCCCGTCGCTTGATCTCTGGTCCTTTTGCGATCATCAACGCAGATGACTTTTACGGAGCAGAAGCTTATCAGAAAATTTATGACTTTTTAACCAGTGCTGACAGTGCAGAGAATCATCATGGTTTGGTGGGCTATGCCCTTGCCAATACTGTGACAGAGCATGGCACAGTGTCTCGTGGGATTTGTGAAGTGGATGAAAATAATTGTCTTTTGTCTGTGGTGGAATATACCCACATTGAAAAAGGGACCCAAAGCCCTCGTTTTTCCAAAGACAAAGGAGAAACATGGGAGAGCGTTCCACCAGAAACCATCGTCTCTATGAACTTGTGGGGCTTTGCAAGTAGCTATTTAAAAGAAGCCGAAATCCAGTTTGCCCAATTTTTAGGCAATGACGCTGATCCGCTCACAAAAGAGTTCTATCTCCCCACAGTGGCAGACCAGCTGATTCAAGAAAAAAAAGCCACAGTATCTGTGTTATCCTCGAAAGACTTGTGGTACGGTATCACCTATCCACAGGATAGACCCTATGTGATGAAGGCGCTGGAAACCCTGACAGCCCAAGGTTTGTACCCAGAAAATCTTTGGGAGAACTGATGGAAAAAAACCTATTTCCACGAAAAATAAAAAAAATAAACTTTTTTTAAAAAAAGCCTTGACAAGTGATTCAACCTATGGTATTCTATTATAGCTGAAGCAATTCGGGACAAGCTTACGAAATCTTGTTTGCGGGTGTAGTTCAATGGTAGAATCCTAGCCTTCCAAGCTAGTCGCGTGGGTTCGATTCCCATCACCCGCTCCATTTTCTTTTATGAGCGCCTGTAGCTCAGGTGGATAGAGCAACTGCCTTCTAAGCAGTGGGCCAGGGGTTCGAGTCCCTTCAGGCGTGCCACGTATTCTTGATTTGGTGGATATAGCTCAGTTGGTTAGAGCACTGGATTGTGGTTCCAGGGGTCGTGGGTTCGAATCCCATTATCCACCCCATTTTACTTCTCAGCATAATTGAATAAAGGGGTATCGCCAAGCGGTAAGGCACCGCACTTTGACTGCGGCATTCGTTGGTTCGAATCCAGCTACCCCTGCCACTTTTTGGTTCGTTAGCTCAGTCGGTAGAGCACCTGCCTTTTAAGCAGGCTGTCCGGAGTTCGAATCTCCGACGAGCCACCAAGAAAAGACCTAGACATTTTGTCTAGGTCTTTTTATTTTGCTTTTTGCAAAGTGTCAGTTAGAAAATTAGGCTATCTTATATAACCATGAAAATCGGCAAAATAAAACGTCCCTCTCCCCTCTTGTCTTAAGCCATCAGCTTGATAGTACCCACTAGGGATGCACAGCCACACAGGGCAAGACAAGAAGAGCGAGAGACGCTTCTTATTTTAAATAGGAAATCAGTCCAGATACTTTAGAATATGATTTGTGATTTTACCAGTAATCCCCCAAATCACTTCCCCCTCCCAACGATAGACAGAAAATCTGTCCTTGGCTCGTTGGAAAGGATAATGCTCAGGGACTCCTGAGACTGGTGATTCCAGTTCAGCGCCCAGTAACACAACCCCTGCCTCATGCTGGCTTTTCAGCACAGAAATCGGCACAGAAAAGACCTTTTCCACCTCCTCTGGATATGGAACATAGGGAGGGGTGATCTTCCCAAGAACAGGGTAAATAATGTCCCCATTGCGATGAATCAAAAAGTCAGTTTCTCCATAAATTTCTTGGGGGCTAACCCCTAACTCTTCTTTCATCTCTCTGACAGCTGCCTCCACCACAGTTTCTCCCTCTTCCATGCGACCACCAGGGAAGCAAATTTCAGATGGCTGACGCCGTAGCTTGGCAGAGCGTCGCTCGTAAACCAAAGCCAAGCCTTCCTCTTCTGCCACGATGGGGACAAACAGAGCATAGCATTTACCAGAGTTCATTGGTTTGGGGTGTTTGGGCAAAATCATCCTAAGATTCCTCCAAGCGAGTCATTCTTTGTGGCGCAGAGACTGCCAACAGCTTCAGCCCTTGGGCGAGTACTAAGACAGTTGCCTGAGCAAGATGATAACGAGCAGAGAGCAGTGGTAGCGCCTCCCCTAAAATATGATTCTCATTGTAAAAACGATGGAAATCAGCAGAGACGGAAATTAAATAACGGTTGATTCTACTGGGGTCAAAATCACGGGCAGACAGAGCAATTTCCTCGGGGAATTGTGCCAATGCTTTAATCAAAGCCAGTTCTTCTGGACTGTTTAGAAGCAAAGGATCAAAGTTTTCTGTGGGGTTCCCCTCTTCCTCCACACGGGAGAGCAAGGAACAAATGCGTGCATGGGCATACTGCACATAATACACAGGGTTTTCTGCATCTTGTCGCAGTGCCAAATCTAAATCAAAATCAAGAGAAGAACTTGCTACACGGTTATTGAAGAAAAATCTGGCAGCATCCACAGAGATTTCTTCCAGTAAATCTTCAAGAGCCAATGCTTTTCCTGTTCTTTTGGACATTCTAACAGGTTTTCCGTCTTGGAGAAGGTTTACCAGTTGCATCAGCACCACTACTAAGCGAGAAGAGCCGTCCAGTCCCAAAGCATCCATTGCCACTTGAATCCGAGCCACATGACCATGATGGTCAGCCCCCCATACGTTGATGGCAAGATCAAAACTGCGTGTTTCCAGTTTGTTCCGATGATAAGCAATATCTGCGGCAAAATAGGTGTAAAAACCATTGGCACGGCGAAGCACATCATCTTTTAGTTCCAGTTTTTCGATTTGCTCTGGTTTCTTTCCTTCAGCTAAGAACTTCTCTCGTAGTAAATCACTGGTTTTCAGCCAAAGAGCACCATCTTTTTCATAGGTATGTCCATTTTCTGTGAGACGGTCTAGGGTTTCTTTCACAGACCCATCTTCATAAAGAGAGGATTCCAGATACCATTTGTCATATTGGATGCCGTATTTCTCTAAATGCTTTTTCATATTTGGAATATTGACAGAAAGACCATAGTCAGCAAATTTTTTCAACTGCTCTTCTTGGGGAAGTTTATCCCAAGCGTCACCTTCTTTGGCGAAAATCTCTTCTGCCAGTGTGATAATGTCTCCACCCTGATAATAATCAGGAGAGAAGGGAAGTTCCTTCTCTGGAGCAAGAAGTTGCTGATAACGTCCTTGGATCGAACGAGCAAATTTGTCGATTTGATTCCCTGCATCATTGAGATAGAACTCTTTGTGGGCTGTATAGCCAGCAAAATCCAAGACATTGGCAAGGGTATCTCCCAAGACACCTCCACGGGCATTCCCCATGTGCATAGGTCCTGTGGGATTTGCTGAAACAAATTCCACCATGACAGTTTTACCGTTCTTTTCTTGTCTGCCATAGTTTTCACCCTGTGCTTGGAGCGTGGTCAAAACGGTTTGATACCATAGTGGAGAAAGGGTAAAATTCAAAAATCCTGCCCCTGCCACAGAGACCGAGGAAAAGAAACTGTCTTTCAGATCCATCTCTTCCATTAAAATGTCAGCAATCTTCCGTGGATTTTGTTTTAGTTTTTTGGCTCCTACCATGGCAAAGGAGGAAGCAAAATCCCCGTGTTGACTGTCTTTGGGTATCTCTACAACGGCAGAAATCTCCTCCCCAGAGGGAAGGAGGTTTTTCTCACTTGCCGATATATAGGCTTTTGCACAGAGTTCAGCCACTTGGTTTTTGCCTTGTTGTATTAAGTTGTCTTTCATATTGTCTCCTTAGCTTAGTGGCTGTTTTTCTTTTGGTAATGCCACTTTGATTTGAAAAAAATTATTCCCTACGATAGTTTTAGAAATTTCAATGTTATAGTCCAAGGTGATTTCTCCCCCCACTGGGGTAATATTCTGAGAAAAAGCCGTGGTGTGGACTTCTACATCCATGGTGCCATAGGGGGTGTCATAGATAGAGTTATGTCGTCGCCCTTCTTCAAACTGCATATAAGAACGAACCGTACCTTCTCGTGTCAAAACGATTTTATCCTCTTGGACTAAAAAGGTGGTGGTGGTTCCACCCAGCCCTGTCATTTCTGTTTCTTCGTAAGAGATTTTAAAAGAACCTTTTTCCTCTTCCATTACGCCGTGGGTCACAAGCTCCATCAGTTCTGCTTCTTGATCTTCATAGTCTTGTTTTACCATAATAGAGATAATTACGTTCTGGGTCATAGAGAACCCTCCCTTCTGTTGCGAGAAAGATATCTTCCCCTACTATTATAACTGATACAGAGTGCTTTGTAAAGAGTTCTTTTTCCTTCGTCACATTTCCTGACCCTTGACAATAGAATAAGTCCTAAGGTATAATAGAGTCCACAGTCACGATGGACAAAGGGAGGAATCACATGACGCCACTGTTTGAAACATTACAAGCCTATCAAAGGCGAGACCCTGCAGCCCGAAGCAAACTAGAGATTTTTTTGTTATATCAAGGGGTTCACGCCACCATCTATCATTGGGTCGCTCATCGTTTCTATCAATGGCATCTTGGCTTTTTGGCACGTTCCATCTCTCAGTGGAGCAGATTTTGGACAGGAATCGAAATTCACCCTGGCGCCACCATAGGTAGACGTTTTGTGATTGACCACGGTATGGGGATTGTCATCGGAGAAACGGCAGTCATCGGGGACGATGTTTTATTGTACCACGGTGTCACCTTGGGAGGCACAGGGAAAGATCAGGGGAAACGACATCCCACCATCGGCAATAATGTACTCATTGGCTGTGGGGCAAAGATTCTTGGACCATTTATGGTGGGAGAAGGTGCCAGAATCGCAGCCAATTCTGTGGTATTGCAAGAAGTACCAGCCTTTGCAACAGCCGTTGGGATTCCAGCCCAGATTGTGCGTGTGGCAGGGGTTCCTGTTGCCTTTGCAGAAGAGGTGGACCAAGTGACAGTGACCGATCCAGCCAAAGAAAGCCGAGAGGATCTAAGAAAAAGAATCGAAGCCTTGGAAAAGAAAATCAAGGAAGGATAAAAAAGTTCCTTATTTTCTCTAAGAAGAAAACATAAGTATTTCCCTTGAATCTAACAAATCAAAAATAATCTTTGTACATTTATGAAATTGCAGACAAAACTTAGTATAAACAGCGAAAACTTGTATATACTATGAAAAAGGAGCTATTATGAAACTATATAACACAGCCACACGGCAAAAAGAAGATTTTGTCCCCAGAGAAGAGAATTTTGTCTCCTTATACACTTGTGGCCCCACAGTATACCACTTTGCCCATATTGGAAATCTTCGTTCCTATTTGATGGAAGATATTTTAGAGAAATATCTCAGATTTTCTGGATATTCTGTAAAACGAGTGATGAATATCACAGATGTGGGGCATCTCACCTCTGATGGTGACACAGGGGAAGACAAAATGCTATCAGGAGCGAAACGAGAGAAAAAATCAGTCCTAGAAATCGCTCAATTTTACACAGATGCTTTTTTTCAAGATTGTGACAAGCTGAGCATTAAGCGCCCTGACGTGATTGAAAAAGCCACAGATTGTGTTCCAGAATATTTAAAAATCATCCAAACCCTCCTTGACAAAGGGAATGCCTATGAAGGTGGAGGGAATATTTACTTTGACACCTCTTCCATAGAGAACTATCACGTGTTTCACAATCATCAAGAAGAAGACTTAGACGTGGGCGTGCGTGATGGGGTGGAACAAGACGAAAACAAGAAAAACAAAGCTGATTTTGTGCTATGGTTCACAAAAAGTAAATTTGATGACCAAGAATTAAAGTGGGATTCCCCTTGGGGCGTAGGTTATCCCGGTTGGCATATGGAGTGTACAGGCATTGCGTTGAAACATCTGGGAGAACATCTGGACATCCATTGTGGAGGCGTGGACAATGCTTTCCCACACCACACCAACGAAATTGCCCAATCAGAGGCATACTTGGGTCATGCTTGGTGTAAACATTGGGTTCATGTGGCTCATTTAAACATTCAAACAGGGAAAATGTCAAAATCCTCTGGAGAATTTTTGACAGTCTCTCTCCTAGAAGAAAAAGGCTATGACCCTCTGGCTTATCGCTTTTTCTGCTTGCAAAGCCACTATCGTAAAAGTTTACTCTTCTCTTGGGAGACTTTAGATAATGCAGTCCTTGCTTATGAAAAGTTTTTGAAAAAACTTGCCAAAATAGACCCAGACGATGTGGGAACAGGAGATACTTCAGAGACAGCGGCCCCTTCTGTGGAAATCGTGACACAGTTAAAAGAAAAATTCCACATGGCAATGGGGAATGATTTAAATACAGCACAAGGAATGACTGTTGTCTATGAAGTGCAAAAGGCCAAGATTTGTGGCAAGAGCAAATGGCAATTACTCCAAGACTTTGACCAAGTCCTAGGGCTGTCCCTCTGGGAAAAAAGCCAGAAATTAAAAAACGACGATACTTCTACAGTGGAAAGCAAAGGAGCAATCTATGAAACTCCAGAAGATCTGGAGATACAAGCCCTTGTGGAAGAACGTGACCAAATGAAAAAAGAGAAAAATTTTGCTAGATCAGACGAAATACGTGATTTATTAAAAGAACGTGGCATTGTGATTACAGATACAGCAGAAGGTGGCATCTGGAAAAGAGCATAAAAATATACCGTACCTTGTACTTATGACATAAATACAAACTGTAATATAGTCATAAGAAATTACAAATTGTACGGAGGAAAACCTATGCCAAATTTAAAAGGTTCTCGCACAGAGGCGAATTTATGGGCAGCATTTGCCGGAGAAAGCCAAGCTCGAAACAAATATAGTTATTTCCAATCCAAAGCAAAAAGCGAGGGTTACGAGCAGATTGCTCAATTTTTTCAAGAAACAGCCGATAACGAAATGGCACATGCGAAAATTTGGTTCAATCTTTTGGGGGGCATCGAAACAACGGAAAAGAACCTCCTTCACGCCGCTGAAAGTGAACACTATGAGGGCTTTGATATGTATGTCACCTTTGCCGAGGTGGCGAAAGAAGAAGGCTTTGACAGCATCTCTACTTTATTTCAACAAGTGGGGACAATCGAAAAGGAACATGAGGAAAGATATCAAAAACTCTTAGATAACATGAAGAAAAATCAAGTCTTTTCCAAGCCCACAGAAGAAACATGGCTTTGTAGACACTGTGGTCACCATCATGTGGGGAAAGAGGCACCCCAAACTTGTCCTGTCTGTGCTCACCCAAAGGCATTTTTCGAGCTACTCCTTCACAATTATTGATTGTCTCCCCAACAAAAAGAAAAAGGTTCCGAATCCTTCTGGATTTGGAACCTTTTTTTATAAATTAGCAAGACAAGGCAGGAATGCTAAGGCAATTATAAGGTGTTGCCTTAAGTCACATCATGAATCCAAGCATCAGATCGGATGAAATAAAGCCCCACAAAGAACTTCACCAAGTCCTCTAATTTCATCGCCATCACCACCCAAAAGATGGAAAGATGTAGGGCAGTACCTGACAGGACTGTCACTGGAATTGCCACGCACCAAAGGGGAATCAAATCAACGAACATAGATTTTTTGCTGTCGCCCCCAGCCCGAAAGACTCCGACCACTGCCACTGTATTAAAAGTACGAAGCCCCATCATGATGGCAAGGAAATAGAGCATAATCTGGGCGATTTTTGTAGCTTCCAAAGAAAGTTTGAACATGGGGGCCATAGAGAGAGGAAAAAGAGTCAAGGTAAAGAGCCAGAGACAAAGTCCAGAAACAGAGCCAATGAGAAAGCCCATCATTCCCAAACAGTGCCCCATGGGGAGAATTTTCTCCTTGGGACTCCCCGCACCTATGGCATTACCGATAATGATGCCAGAACTGGCACCAATGCCAAAGCCAGCCACCATGACCAACTTTTCCATATTGGATGCAAGGGCATAGGCTGCTAAAATCTCGGTACTTCCTGCCATATGCCCCATGACAGTTGGGGCGACAGATGTCCCCATACCCCATGCTGTTTCGTTGAACACAACAGGGAGACAATATTTGAAAAACTTTTTTGCCATTGGTTTATGAAAGGAAAAGAGTTGTGTCAGCTTGAGGGGATTGTTTTTGCCACAGAAGCCATGAAAAACCATAATCACTACCTCTAAGCCTCGAGCCATCAAGGTTGCCAAGGCAGCACCCTTCACCCCCATGGCTTCAAAACCTAAATTCCCATAAATAAAGACCCAATTTAAAAACAGGTTCAGCATCATAGAAACCCCTAAAAGATACATCCCCAGTTTAGGTTGTCCCATGCTTCGATATGCTCCAGAGTACATGAGAGTGAAACCATTTAAAAAATAGGAGAATCCGATGATTTTCCCATAGCCAGCAGCCAGTTCTACCACTTCTGGGTCATTTCCGAAAAGGGACATAAATTCCACTGGAAAAGCATAGACTGCAACAGCAATCAGCCCTGTGACAATGATACTAAGCCACATGGATATCCCCACCACTTTGTGAATGGAATCTGTGTCGCCCTTGCCCCAATACTGTGAAATTAAAATACCACTACCGTTTTGTACACCAAAAAGATAAAGAACAATCACAAAAAAAGGAATATTCGCCAGAGTCAGCGCAGCCATTTGTGCCTCCCCCAAGATACCCACCATAAAAGTGTCAGCCATCGAAAGGGTAGAGGAAATGATATTTTGTAAAATAATGGGAAGAGTCAAACGTGCTGTTTGTTTGTAAAATCCTTGGTCTTGTTTCATATATGAAAACATAAAGTACCACCTAAAAAAAACATAAATTATCCCGAGCCAAATTCAAACCATTCACCAAAGCAGAGATATTCTCTTCCGTGGTGAGATGAGAAATACTGATTCTTAGGATACCGAAGCGCTCTGAAGAACTAAGGGGCATTTTCTCGTAAACATGACTTTTACCACCTCTGTGACAAGCAGAACCAGCAGAAAGATAGATCTTATGCTCTCCCAAAAAACGCAAAACCACTTCACTGGCATAGCCCACCAAGGAGATGGGGATAATATGAGAGGCAGTGGGGGCATCAGAAAAGCAGAGCTTCACGCCCTCCACAGCAGACAGTGCGTGGATCACCTTGCCTTTTGTCTCCATTGTTTTCCCTAGTCGTTCTTCCCAGCCATCTATCACAGAGGCAAAAGCAGCAATTTGTGGAAGAGGCTCTGTGCCAGAACGCAATCCCCCTTCTTGCCCTCCACCATAAAGTAAGGGTTTGATTTTGGCAGTACTACGCACGTACAAGCCTCCCACACCAACAGGAGCAAAAAGCTTATGTCCACTGACAGACAGAAAATCAAGACCATCTGTGCTAAGTGGGCTTTTCAAAAATCCTTGCACCCCATCACTATGTATCAGGATACGAGGGAATCTTGCCTTTACCCCTCGGGCAATTTGATTGACGGCTGTCTGGATGCCTGTTTCGTTGTTCACAGCCATCAAAGAAATGAAAGCAGTATCTTCTTGTATGGCAGACAGCACATTTTCTAGAGTGATTTCTCCTTTGTCATCAGGCGAAAGATAAGTCACTTTTTTGCCTTGTGATTCTAATACATTAAAAGATTCCAAAACAGAGTGATGCTCTAGGGAGGAGGTAATCAAATGATTTCCTTGCTGTCTCCCTAAGGAGGCGCCTTGGAAAATTGCCCAATTATTGCTTTCTGTCCCACCAGAAGTAAAGTGAAACTCTTCTGCCTTGCAGCCGACTGCTCTGGCAATGGTTTCTCGATATTGTTCTAAGGCTTTTCTGTTGGCTAAGCCCATGGGATATTGGGCAGAAGGGTTATGCCAATGAATATCAAGTTGTGAAAGCAGGGCTTCTCTAGCCACAGGTGCCAGTGGTGTTGTGGCAGCGTAGTCGAAATAGTGCATGGTGTACCTCCTAAAGAGTGAGGGTAAGATCTCCTTTGTCCCCTTTTCTAAAAACAGTAAACAGGGATTGAGAGAAGTTACATTAAGATGTAAGGTGTCATCATGTTGATGGAAAATATTTATTTGAGAGTTACATTGTAAACCAGAAATAGTAAAAAGTCAAGGTATACTGGGAAAACATCTTGTATTCTTTCCCTTGAAAACTCCTAACATCTGCCAGCATGGACAGGAAAGAAGAGAAAGAAAAAGAAAAGGGAGTTTT
This sequence comes from Eubacteriales bacterium, assembly GCA_044432725.1. Classification (GTDB taxonomy): domain Bacteria; phylum Bacillota; class Clostridia; order Oscillospirales; family Oscillospiraceae; genus JAWXUK01. Next base: position 75,938 of record JAWXUL010000002.1, on the reverse strand, counting down.
GATGGATACATCACAAATATGAAAAAATAGATTAAAAAGTATTGACAGTTTTTTCACAACAGTGTATAATAAGAAGCAAAGAAATTTTTTAGGGGGATTGACATGGCGGTTGACCTCATAATCAGAGCAAAGGGAGTCCTTTGCAAAGAAGATTTAGATCTGGTAGATTTATTAAGACGTTGCCGTTTGGGGTTTGGTAGCTATAGTCCTTATTTTGTGCTAGAAGACAAGCATCCAAATAATGTGGGCTTACTGTATAACCCAAAACGCTTGGGACGTGGAATCTATTTTGATGGAAGCAAGAAAGACCAAGGAATGGTGAAACTTAGCTTCAACTTACCTACAACACCAACAGAGATTGACGATGTCCTTCGTGTGGTAGCAGAAGTAAAAGTGCAATATCGAAATGTAGAGCTGATTTCTGACGACCTTACTTTATCAGTGGAAGAATTTGTCAACAGAAAACAACGCTTTTTGCAGTATTCTCTGGCTTCTTTACGGGGGTTTTGCGAAACAAGGCAGTATGAATCAGCGATTTTAACCCTTGTTACCTTTCCTTATACCCTGACACCTGATGAAATGGTTTATTATTCAAATGAAGGGACCTTAGAGGAATTCGAGGAACTGTTGCATGAAAAACAAATCGTGGATGCTTATTATGCTTCTCCCAAGCTGATGAGAAAAGAAAGTACAGACGAACTGGTTGCCTTTTACACCTTGGCAGAGGATTGTCCATCTATTATGCCCATAGAGTGTTCTTGCTTTCTCAGTTTAGAACAAATGCCTGTGGATTTTGGCTTGGTACGCTTTTACATTGACAGCGAAAAAAGAATGTTAGATGGCTATTTTGATTACGATAACTTTATATCTGTTCTTTTGGAATGTGGTGCTGAATATTTTGACGGGGATCACTTGCTTTTGCCCAGTTTTACAGCAGATGAACTTCAAGAAATTGCCGATGAAATATTACGTATGCCTCCCAAAAACACAGTAGATACCATCACAGAAACAACCCCCTGACGTCAGTCAGGGGGTTTGTTTATTTTCCCACACAAAAGCGAGAGAAGATCTCTTGGGTAATATCTGCTGGAATGTTTCTTCCGTTCAGTTCCCCCAGTTCGTTCATTGCCATTTCCACATCGCTGAGAATCCCATCAGCAGCCATGCCAGAAATCAATCCTTCCAATGCCCCTTGTAAGGATTGCTTTGCCAATTCTAGTTGCTGTGCCTGACGGAGGTTGGTCAATAAAAGGTCATTTGAGTGATTACTTACAGTTGAAAAAATAGAACTTATTACATTCTGTAGCTCCTGTAAGCCCTCTCCTGTCTTGGTAGAGATCTGACAAATATGTTGATACTTCAAAGAATGAATATCGATATTTTGCTGTATATCCCCTTTATTCAGAATACAAATACAAGGGATATCAGGGTTTTCTGCTGGTTCCTCTCCAGTGAGAGGCTCAGACCCATCTATGACCACCAAGTGCAACGAGGCTTCTTCTTGGGCTTGACGGCTTCTCGCCACCCCCATTTGCTCGATGATATCGTCGGTTTCTCTCAGTCCGGCTGTGTCAATCAGCCGAAGGGAAATGTTTCCCAAAGAAAATTCTCCCTCGATGGTATCTCTTGTGGTGCCAGCAATGGAAGTGACAATGGCTCTCTCATAGCCCAAAAGAGCATTGAGCAGTGAAGATTTTCCCGCATTGGGCAAGCCCAACAAAGCGCAAGGAATCCCTTTGATAATGTGCTTTCCCCGTTGCCATGTGGAGAGAAGGGTATCTATTTCTGCTTTTTGGGCTAAGATAACAGATTCCATTTCTTCTTTGCGAAATGGGTCAATCTCTTCGTCTGGATAATCAAGCACCACACAAAAATGTGCCATAAGATGAGATAAGGCACCGTAAATTTCTTCAATTTTTTGGGTTAATCGCCCTTCTAGCTGTTGATGTGCCACGTGAACAGCGGCTGTGTTCCTTGCATCTAAAAGATCTGCCACCCCTTCTGCTTGGAGCAAATCTAATTTCCCGTTGAGAAAAGCACGTTTTGTAAATTCCCCAGCCAGAGCCTGACGGCATCCACAGGCATAAAAAGCTTCTAAAGCAAGGGTCAGCACCATGGGGGAACCGTGGCAGTGCACTTCTGCTGTGTCCTCTCCTGTGTAACTGTTAGGACCTTTGCTATAGGTCGCTAAAACTTGGTCGATGCCCTTTCCTTCTTGGTCAAGTAATGTACCGAAAATTAATTTACGACTTCCTTCATCCTGAAATGCTTTTCCACTTTTGGGACGAAAAAGCGTGGAGACAGCTTGGATTGCGTGGTCTCCAGAAAGACGTAATATCCCAAGTGCTCCAGGGAGGGCAGAGGACAAAGCGACGATAGTTTCATTCCTAGACATAGACATGCTCCTTTCTGGAAATTCCTTTCTTTGGAAAGAATTTACCCAATGAAAAATTTGTGTAAACTGACGAAAGGCTTCCCCTTGACTTTTGTGTTTTATCATCTTTCTATCCACTTTACTATGCCAAGAACTTTCCACATCTATACCAGTGAATGTGGAAAACTATGTGGATATGTGTAAAACCTTGATTTTCAAGAAAAGGGAATGTGGACTTTTACACAAAATAAGAAAGTTTATTTTTGGTTATATTGCCGATTGCTTTTTTGTTGTGTTTCAATGTGGTATTTTCTGGATAGATAAGAGCAGATTCGACTGGTCATTCTTTCACAAGTTCCCCTGTCAAGGACCAAGTGCCAGCTTCTGTGACTTTTAACGAAACAAACTGCCCCACTAAGGAAGGGTCCCCATCAAAGCGTAACAGCCTGTTTCCAGGGGTGCGTGCGGACATGGGATAACGTAGGTCTCCAGACTCTCCATCGACGAGACAGCGATAAATCTGCCCCACGGACTCTTGGTGTTTTTTTCCAGAAATTTTGTTTTGCACATCCAAAAGCTCTTGGAAATTTTTTGATTTCTCTTCTTTTGACACAGGGTCTGGAAGTTTTGCAGCTGGTGTGCCAGATCTGGGTGAGAAGATAAAGGTAAAAAGAGCGTCAAATTCTACGATTTCCAGTAGTTTCAAGGTATCTTGGAACTGTTCTCTTGTTTCCTCTGGAAAACCCACAATCACATCTGATGTCAAGGTGATATTTGGGATCAGCTTTTTCACCTGTGTTATTTTTTCCAAATAACTCTCTTGGGTATAGCCACGATTCATGGCTTTCAAGATTTGATTGTTCCCAGATTGAAAAGGCAGATGTAGAGAAGGCGCCACCTTGTCGCAAGATGCCATGGTTTCAAAGAGTTTTTCTGTGGCATCTTTTGGGTGCGAGGTCATAAAGCGCAAGAGGAAATCCCCTTCCAGTTTATTTAATAACTGTAGCAAATCAGAAAAATCCAGTGGTGTCTCTAAGTCTTTTCCGTAAGAATTTACATTTTGTCCTAGTAACGTGATTTCTTTGATGCCAGAATCGATCATTTCTTGACACTCTGCCACAATTTCCTCTGGCTGTCTGGAGCGTTCTCGCCCACGCACATAGGGCACAATGCAATAGGTACAATAATTATTGCAACCATACATAATAGAAAGCCAGCCCTTGGCACCATTTTGACGCACTTGGGGCAACCCTTCTGCAATGCTATCTGCATCCAGTGGAATTTGAAAGATACGTCCTTTTTCGGTGAAAAGACGATGAATAAATTCAGGAAAACGCCACAAAACTTGTGGACCGAAAACCAAATCCACGTGGCGAAAAGATTTCTTAATTCGTTCTGCCACAGCTTCTTGTTGCATCATACACCCACAAAGGCAAATCAGTTGATTGGGATTTTGCTTTTTACTGTGGACAAGAGCGCCGACATTCCCGAAAATTTTCTGCTCGGCGTGGTCACGTATGGCACAGGTATTGATCACAATGATTTGTGCTTCTTTTTCATTGTTTGTAAAAGCATATCCCATTTTCTCTAAATAGCCACGAATTTTTTGACTATCTGCTTCATTTTGCTGACAGCCATAGGTATCCACAAAGGCAAGGGGGGAATCTTTGTGAAAGTTTTTGATTTCTTTGCAATATTCCAGTTGTGCTAGAATATCAGAAGAAGGAATTTGAACACTACGATTTGCCATGGTGATTCTCCTTAGTTTTGATAGAAAGACATTATACCACAAATGACACAATATTTCAATGATTATCCTAATAATTTTTTGAGAGAAAGGCAAATTTTTCTTATAGAATGTGAACCTTGACATTTTCTTCACAGGTGGTCAAGATATGCAAGTCAATACGCAAGATAAGACAAGAAAAGAAGGCAGAAAAAGAGTATATTTGTAGTTATAGACTCCCTAGTTCTACATAGAAAAGAAGGAGTACTATTATTATCTCTCGCACAAATTTAAGGAGGTTTTTCAAAATGGAAAAAGAATTATTCGTTGTTAGCTGTTGCCGTACAGCCATTGGTAAATTCAGTGGTTCTTTGGCAAACACCCCTGCTGCTGATATGGGTGGCATTGTAATCAAAGAGGCTTTGTCTCGCTCTGGTGTAAATCCAAGTGATGTGGACGAAGTTATGTTTGGCTGCGTTCTGACTGCTGGTTTGGGTCAAAACGTTGCTCGCCAAGCTTCTTTGAATGCTGGTATTCCTATCGAAGTCCCAGCTTATACAGTGGGTATGGTCTGTGGTTCTGGCTTGAAAACAGTCATCGAAGCTGGACGTACTATCCTAGCTGGGGATGCTGACATCATTGTTTGCGGTGGTACTGAAAATATGTCTGCTGCACCTTATTCTGCTCCTGCTATGCGTACAGGTGCTCGTATGGGTCCTACTACTTTAGTGGATACTATGGTAAACGACGGCTTGACAGATGCAACTTCTTTCTTCAAAGGCAACCACATGGGTCTGACAGCAGAAAACCTCTGTGAAAAATATGGCTGGACAAGAGAACAACTAGACGAATTCTCTGTTTCTTCTCAAAACAAAGCAGAAGCTGCACAAGCTGCTGGTAAGTTCAAAGACGAAATCGTTCCTGTCCCTGTTAAAGTGAAAAAAGACATGGTTGATTTTGACCAAGATGAGCATTTGACAAAAGGTGCTACTATGGAAAAAGTTGGCAAATTGCGTCCAGCCTTCAAAAAAGACGGTATGGTCACAGCTGCCAACGCTTCTGGTATCAATGATGGTGCTGCTTGTATCATCCTTGCTTCTGGTGACGCTGTGAAAAAACACGGTTTGAAACCAATGGCAAAATTGATCTCTTGGGGTCAAGGCGGGGTAGATCCTTCCATCATGGGTATGGGTCCTGTTCCTGCAACACAAGAAGCATTGAAAAAAATCGGCAAAACTGTTGCTGACCTAGATTTGATCGAAGCAAACGAAGCTTTCGCCGCACAAGCTATGTCTGTGGGCAAAGAACTTGGTTTTGACGACAGCAAATTGAACGTCAATGGTGGTGCGATTGCTCTGGGACATCCTGTTGGTGCTTCTGGTGCTCGTATCATCGTGACATTGCTTCACGAAATGAAACGTAGTGGTAAGAAAACTGGTCTTGCTACACTTTGTATCGGTGGTGGTATGGGTGTCGCAGCTATTTTCGAAGCTGTGTAATTCATACTGAATCAGTATCATTTAGGAACTGGCTTCTCTTTCGAGAGAAGTCAGTTTTTTTATGAATGATATAAACTGTATAATATGATAGGGTTATTACTTTAAGTATATAAAATAAACATAAAAAAGAGGACCCGAATCCATCGAGTCCTCGCTTTTTCCAAGTTACTATATCAGCCAATGATGTTGATAAACTTTGCAATATTTGCTCTCATTTGCGTGGCTGCACTTCTTGTTGCCTCCACGAAATCTTCCCCATTATGACCTGTCTTTTGCCAAGCACACATCAACCCACGAGAAGAGTTGACCACAGCACCTTGTCCCCCTGCGTGGAAAGCGTGTTGCACATCTTCAGCAGAGCCACCTTGAGCACCATAACCAGGGACTAAGAAGAAGGTATTGGGCAACTCTTTTCTTAATTTTTGTAGTTGCTCTGGATTGGTCGCACCTACCACAGCGCCAAAGCGAGTATAGCCATGCTCCCCTTCTGTTCCTTTTGACATATCTTCTACCATTTTACCAATGACAGAATAAAGAGGCAGACCATTGTCTGTGATGATATCTTGAATGGCAGCTGCCCCTGGGTTAGAGGTACGAACCAAAATAAAGGCTGTGCGATCATGGGTTTTACAGGTTTCCAAAAATGGCTCTAAGGTATCCATGCCCATATAAGGGTTTAATGTGATACAAGTAGAGTTAAATGCGGCAAAAGATTCTGGAGTTTCATCTTCTTCCACATCTTCGTCAGCTGTCACCTTGGTTTCACCTAGCCAAGCTTCGGAATAAGCTTCAGCAGTGGAAGGGACATCCCCACGCTTCACATCGGTAATCACAAAATAGCCTTTGTTTTTTCCATATTCGATGAGATTTCTCAGGACTTCCATCCCTTCCCAACCGAAATTCTCGAAATAAGCTGATTGAAATTTCACAGCTGGAATCAAATCTGTTAAGTTGTCCATCAGCTCCATGTTGAATTGATAGATTGCCTCCACAGCACCTTGTAGAGTTTTGCCATAGACCTTGTAACTTTCTTCACGGATATGGGCAGGGACATATTCAATACGAGCATCCAGACCAAAAACCGTGGGGTTGGGTTTATCCAAAGATAAAATTTTGTTTTGTAGAATATCGAATGACATAAAAACACTCCTTTAAAATATAGTTTGTTTATTCTGGGCTGACTTCACTGGGCACTTGAGGACCTTCGCTATGGAGGACTTTTCCTTCCACGATGGTGTATTTCACCCGTCCTTTTAAGACAAAATCACGATAGGGAGAATTTTTCCCTTTGGAAAGGAACACATCTGGGTTCACTGCCCACTCTTGGGACAGGTGGAAAATAACGATATCAGCACTTTTACCCACTGCAATTCTTCCTCCGTCAACCCCTAAAATAGCAGCTGGTTTAGAAGAGAGCATATGAAAAAGCTGTGGTAAATAAACTTTTCCACTGTGATAAAGATAGGTCAAGGATAAGGACAAAAGGGTCTCCAGTCCCACGATGCCACTGGGTGCTCGGTTCAGAGAACGAGCCTTTTCTTCTGCTGTATGGGGCGCATGGTCGCTGGCAATCACATCAATAGTACCATCTTTCAGACCATTCACAATAGCACGAACATCTTTTTTTGTCCGTAAGGGAGGATTCACACGAGCCAAAGTCCCTTGGCTTAAGATTTCTTCTTCAGAAAGAGAAAAATATTGTGGACAAGTTTCACAGGTCACAGGAATCCCCGCTTTTTTTGCCTTGCGAATAATATCCACAGACTTCCCAGTGGACACATGGCAGATATGCACAGGAGCGCCTGTTTCTTCTGACAACATCACATCACGCATAACCACCAACTCTTCAGCAATGGCAGGGCGTCCATCCATCCAAAGCTTTCTAGAGATATCCCCCTCGTTCACTGCGTGATTCAAAGCAAGGGAACTGTCCTCGCAGTGACACAAGATAGGAAGCCCCACTTCTTTCGCTTTCACCATGGCAGCACGCATCAAAGCTGCGTTGTCAATGTTAAAACCATCATCAGACACAGCCACAGCGCCACTTTCTTTCAAAGCGGCAAAATCAGTCAGCTCTTTTCCTTTTTGTCCTTGACTGACAGCAGCAATGGGCATGACACGTGCATTGCCGGCTTCTTTGCTCTTTTCCTTTACATAGGACACAATTTCTGGACAGTCCACAGAAGGGAGAGTGTTGGGCATACAAGCCACAGTGCCCACCCCTCCACGTATGGCAGAGGCAGAGCCAGAAGCGATGTCTTCTTTCTTCGTTTGCCCAGGATCACGGAGGTGCACGTGCATATCCACAAGGGCAGGAGCCACGATCATCCCAGAAGCGTCTATGGTTTTATCTGCTACCACCCGAAGCTCTCTCCCGATTTCCCCTACGATGCCGTTTTCGATAAAAATATCAGCCGGTGTCATGGTGGAAAAAACAGGGTCGATGACCTGACCATTTTGGATTAAAATACGCATTGTAATACCTTCCTTTTTCTGATAGAGGACTATTTTTCCTCTTATGCTTTTTTCTATTATAACGGATTTTTTTTGAAAAAGCAATGGATTTTGAAAAAAAGTGGACATACTGAAATTAAGGCAATCTCCAGAAACAGATACTGCATCAGCACTCCAAAATAGAAGGAGTATGGTTGAGAGTATTGCCCATCGTCAGTAGTAGAAAAAGAAAAGGATAAATAGGAGGAATGAAAATGAAATCTTGTTGCGAAGATAGTCGTACCATCAGCAGTTTTCTCATAGGAGGCAGTTTGGGGCTTGGATTGGGTCTCATTCTTGGTTGCAACTGTCCCTCTCGCCGAAGTATGCGTAAAATGGCAAAACGCACAGCATTTACCGTGTCAGAGGCGATGGATCATTTAAGGGAGAGTTTGCATCAGTATCTTTAGAACTTCTTTCAAATAGTTCTGTAAAAAAAGAGAGAGTTGCTATGCAACTCTCTCTGAATATAGCAACTTGAAAAAAGACAAAGCCTTGTGGCTTAATCTTTTCGATTGAAAGCTTTGCTTTCAATCGCCTTGATTTTCTTAAGAAAATCAAGGTCAACTTGACTATTGAGCAAGATTGAATCAGAAATAATGACCAAGTCATTATTTCTGTAAACAACAGCTGAACTGTTGTTTATAAGTTTGACAAGGTCAAACTTAATTCAAGATGCTATACTTATTCTGCTAATAAAATTCTAACGTAACGATCGCCACCTGTCATATAGTAGGCAGTGATTTTCTCGTAGTCCCCAGACATCACACGTGCCAAGGTAGAAGCGTAATAATTGCCCCCTGTTTGTTTTTCAAACACAATCAGTTCTTGGGCATAATAGAACTCCCCAGCACTGCCAAGGCTCAGGCTACCATTGCCCAAATCCGTGACCACAGAACTACGCATTTCTGTCACAGTGTCAGGATCTGCGAAGTCTCCTCGGATGCGAATGGCGACAGCATCTTCCAAATCATAAGGGGTAGAGGGCATCCAGTTTGTCTTGCCGATACCATCCACCACCAAACTATAGAATGTGCCAGAAGGTGTTTTGCTTTGATCTAGCACGATGGCGTAAAGATGATTTTCTCCTGTAACATCTTCTAAAATCAGACGATTTAATTCACCCTTTGGATTGAAGCTATAATATCGCACATCATCGTGGTCCAAAGTGAGACCATCTAAGCGAGAGATGTCCACAGAAAGGAGACTGTCCTCGTAGCAATCAATGATTTCAATGTCAGAGGCAATTTTGTGACTGCCCAGAAGCATTTTATCAGAATCCACCACCCCTGTAGGTGTGTCGCTCTTTTGTGGGTTAAATACTTCCAATTTCACTTGTCCACTGCCGCCGATGCTCACTTCATACACTCGATCTTGGGCAAAGTCTTGACTTTCCTCTAAATGGAAGGTATAGGTTTTTCCGTCTGTGCCTAAGAGGGTGACCGTAGGCACTTCATAAACCCCACCAGCACCATCATCTTTTTCTCCTGTTCCTTCGCTTAAGAAAATCCCCACCAACACACTGGTCCCAGTGGTGGCAGTGGTGAACTCTGCGATGCCACCTTCTTTCCCAAGAACAGCAATGACAGTTTGACCTTCTCGATAACTACCAAGATTAGACAGCTGATACTTCGCTTCTTCTGTTTCCAGTGGATAGACAATGCCAGCCATGGTCACTTCTGTGCTTGTCACATTGTCCAAGGTACCAATGACTGATTTGTCATAGACCCATAAAGTCTTGCTTCCTTCTACCCAATAGACGAGATGGTTTTCTTGAATATCACCGATGGAAGAAGGATTCAGCGCAGCATCAAACCAAACAGTCGCAGTGTCCAGATCAAAAGGAATTTCTTTTTCCCAGTTTCCAGAGACCAAAACAGGACCTTCCATCAAAGAGTCCAGAAGTGCCACACGGTCAATCTCACCGGAACTTGTTAGGGTGTAACCCATGTTTTCGTAAAGGGTGGAGCCTGATTTCATACCAGTGGTCAGTGCGTTGTAAAAAAGATACATGGTATCTTTTCTGCTGATGATATCGCTGTTTTTCTTTGCTTCTACATTTTCAAGAAGCCCTTGTGCCGAAAGCCAAGAAACTCGATTGTCCATGGTGTAATTGGGAAAATCTTCGGCTGTATACCCTAGAATATAGGGTAAAAGGACAGCCACTTCTCCTAAGGTGATGTTTTTATCTGGTTTAAAAGTACCATCAGAATAGCCAGAGACATAACCATGCTGAAGAGCATAAGCCACATATCCACTTGCCCAATGGGTGGGAGGCACGTCAGGATAAGGAGACACAGAAGGTTTGGACAAAGTGGTGTCCCCTACAATGCGAGCCACAATCATGGTGACAAATTCAGCACGATTCACGTCTTTTTCAAGATTTAGATTCCCCTTGCTGTCCCCAGACATGATATTTAAGGAACGAATGGTTTCTTCTACTTGACTTTGGGAAGTGCTGTAAGCAGAAGAGGAAAAGGAGAGCAGAGAAAGTGCCAAGGTACTGGCAAGGGATAGTTGTAACAATTTTTTCATGGATCGTTGATTCCTCCTATTAATCATATCTCAATGCGTCGATTGGATTCAGTTGACTTGCTTTGTTGGCAGGTAAATAGCCAAAAATAACACCCACAGCAACAGAGACAGAAAAAGCAATGATAATTGAGTCTGCTGTTGGTGCAGCTGAGAAGCCGTCCACATCAGTAAAGTTTTCCACGACAAAGCTGGCTACGTTGGCAGCAGCAATCCCCAATCCAATCCCAATAATGCCACCGATAGAAGAAGTAGTGGCAGCTTCGATGATAAATTGAGAACGGATATCCTTTTGCTTGGCGCCCAAAGATTTTCGGATTCCGATTTCTCTGGTACGCTCTGTCACAGAGACAAGCATGATATTCATAATACCAATCCCACCCACCAAGAGAGAAATGGCTGCAATGGCAACCAAAACAAACATCAGGGTATCCATCATGGTATTCATAATATCAAGCATTTCTGCCGAAGTCACCACCATATAGCTGTCAGAACTGCCATAAATCTTGTCCAGTGCAGATTCAATACGGCTTCTTGCTGTGGAAGCTGTGTCAGAGTTTACCCCTGAAAACATATAGGAACTAGGGGTGTTCCCAGATAGATGAACAGCATTCGTATAGGGGATTAAGATTTGGTCATCGTCTGTTCCTTTTAAAGATTCAGCGATTTCATCTAACACACCCACAATTTCATAAGTATATCCACCAATGCCCATGGTTTTCCCCACAGCAGAGCCTTCATAATATTCTTCGTTGATGTAAGACCCCACCACGCACACATTTTGCATCCGTAATACGTCCACATATTGTAAGAAACGTCCAGAACTCAGCTGATAACTGCGAATCTGGAGATACTCCTCACTCACCCCAGAGAGGGTGTTAGGGCTGAAACTCTCCCTTTCGCTTCTCACATCTAAATTTAAAGAGACAGAAGGACTGCAAGCTTTCAGATATTGTGGATTGTCAAAGACTATCTGGTGCATATCTTCTGGGGTGGCAGAACGAGAACTGCCACCAGAACTATCTTTGATTACTGTTTGGATGAGATTGGTGCCAAGGGACTCGAATTCTCCTTCCATCATTTGTTGGAGACCTGCCCCCAAGCTGATGATAACAATCACAGCAGCCACACCAATGATAATGCCTAGCATAGTCAGCAAGGCTCGCATTTTACTGGTGGCTAGAGATTTAATCGCTAGAAAAAAGGCTTGTTTTATCTTCATCTAGTCGTCCTCCATCTGTGCTGTCACCACAGCTTCTGGATTTTGAGAATCCCCGTCATAAGTCACAACGCCATCTTGGAGACGTATGATGCGATCTGCTTTTTGTGCAATGGAATTGTCATGGGTGATCAGCACAACGGTATTCCCTTCTCGGTTCAGTTCTTTCAAAAAGGCAAGAACCTCTCGCCCTGTGCGAGAATCCAAAGCCCCTGTGGGTTCATCTGCCAAAATTACAGAAGGATCGCCCGCTAAGGCACGGGCGATGCTTACCCGTTGTTGCTGTCCACCAGATAACTGATTGGGGCGATTTTTTGCCTTATCCCCTAAGCCCACCCGTTCTAGGGAGGCTTTTGCCAGCTTTCTTCGTTGAGCTTCTGTTTTTCCGGCATAGAGCAAGGGGAGTTCTACATTTTCTTGGACATTTAGTTTTGCAATAAGATTATATTGCTGAAAGATAAAGCCAAGCATTTTGTTTCGTATCCCTGCTTGTTGGTCATCGTCCATGGTGGAAACATCTGTCCCACCCAGAAAATAATTCCCAGAAGTGGGCACATCCAAACAGCCAATGATATTCATCGCTGTGGACTTCCCAGAACCAGACTGCCCCACGATGGCAACAAATTCTCCCGAATCTATGGTGATATTCACCCCGTCCAAGGCACGGACAGTGGTGTCCCCCACGTGGTATATCTTATATACATCACGAAGTTCGATTAAATGTTTCATGGCTATCTCCCTCCTGGGCCAGCCATCATCATGTTGGTGAACATATCCACCACATCGTTTTCCCAAATTAAGATATCATCTTCGGTAATGCCAGAAATAATTTGAATGTAACTGCTGTCGTTGATGCCAAGCTCCACAGAGACTTCTTGGGTCAAGTCCAGATTTTGCACCTGACCAGCTTCGTTCAAAGCCCCATCTAAGGCTACGATGACAGTGGCGCCAGAGCTACCACGGGAAACAGCTTCCAGTGGTACAGTGAGGACCTCTCCCACAGCTTCCATAATCACTTCAGCAGAAACGTTCATTCCAGGTTTTAAACCCTCGGGATCATCGATCACAACAGTAATTGGATAGGTGGTCATACCACCAGCTGTGGAACCATTGATATTGATTTTGTCCACATAACCTGTAAATTCTGCGCCTTCCACAGCATCTGCTGTGATTTCCACCCGTTGTCCTACGTCTATTTTATTGATGTCCAGTTCATGGATGCTCATTTCAAAGGTGAGCTTTGACATATCATAAATAATCGCCATGTTACCACCAGCAGCAGAAAGAGAGGTGCTGTCTAGTTTATCCCCCTCTTTGAACTTCTTTTCAATGACTGTTCCTGAAATAGGTGCTGTGACAGTATAGTTATCTAAGCTATCTTGGGTATTGAGTAGAGAAAGGCGAGAGGATTCCAAGGTATTTAAAGCATTAGCGAGTGAGTTTTCAGCAGCAGAGCCACCAATCACAGCAATGCTGTCTCCATAGCTGACATATTGCCCTTGCTTCACAAAAAGATTGTGGATTTCTCCTGAGGATGTGGCAAGGATGCTGTGGGTCAAATTCTGAGCAAAGGTGCCAGAACCCGCCGCATAAACAGTGCCAGAAGAGGTTTCCACTCGTGCAGTGGCTGAGGTTGCTGTGGTCACAGCACCAGGGTTTGCCAAGGAGATTTCCACTTGTCGCAAAATCACATTCCCTGCCCCTACTTCATCTAGGGGTGAGATATAAGTGATGGTACCCTTTAGTTCTTCCATGGTTTGATCCAGTGTCAGCGTGGCACTTTGCCCCACTGTAAATTGACTGACTTGGGAAGTGTGGAAGGGTATTTCGATTTTTTGTCTGCTGTTGTCAGAGATATCCACTAGAACAGTGCCAGAGGTGACCGATTGTCCCTCTTCCACATAAACTTTTTGAATATACCCAGAACCTGTGGCATAGGGTGTAAGAGTTTCCAAGGTCTGCTCGTAAGCAAGTTGAGAACGCTCTAAGGTCAGCTGTGCTTGTAAAATAGAGTTTTCCACAGAGGAGCTGTCAAAAACATAAAGCATTTCCCCTTTTTCCACTATATCTCCCTCTTCAAAGGGCGCAGAGAGAATATCTCCAGTGGTAAGAGTTGTAACATTAAAAGAATCCACAGGGGTAACCGTGCCTGTGGAAGAAACAGACACTGTCACATCTCGCATTTGTGCATTGGCAGAAAGATAAGCTTGGCTCAGGAATTGTTGATTCACTTCCTGAAGCTTTCCAGACAAAAACACAGCGCCAGCCCCCACCACAATCCCAATCACAGCGACCACTTTGCCGTATTTCACCCATTTGCTTTTCTTCTTTGGGGGCGCATAGAGAGCCTCTGGAGGACTGGATTTTTCTTTGTTTGGACGTGAATCAAGTTCCTTTACCTCTGGTGATTCTGCCAGAGTTTTCACCTCTTGGGATTTTGTTGCTTCTTTTGTTGGGGTTTCATGATTGCTTGCCATGGCGATTCTCCTTTCAAGCTAAGTGCTATACCTATTATATAGATATCATGTCAGAAATACAATTAAATTATGATTAAATCCCTTTTATTCGTTCTTATTTGCTATCATTTGAGAAAAACTTTTTCCGTTTTCTGGTAAGATGAGATGATAAGAATCTGTGATTTCTATAGAAATAAAGAAATATTATGTCAAAATTTCAACTTTTTGACAAAGAAGTTTCCTTGAGAGGGAAAACACCCCTCTCAAGGGAGACGAAGAAGGAGAACAGGAAAAATTTTTACTTGCATTTTATTGAAAAATATTGTATACTATATGGTATCATTGAATTATTATGATTTGAAAGGTAGGATTCTCATGAAATCCTTTTCTCGCTTTTTCGCTAGCACAGCGCTCTGTCTCAGCCTTGTACCCTTGACAGTACAAGGTCAAGATCATTTGGGTGAAGTACGATTTTCACAAGATTCTTTACAGGCAACCCTCAGCCAACGCCTCCCCTTGGAATCCTATCAACTGGACAGCGCCACAGGCACTTTTACAAAAACAGGAAACACTTGGGTGACCACTATGGTAAACCATCTTTCTGCGGATGCAAAAATTCAAGTGGTGGCAGATCAAGATAATATTTGGGTTTATCTTCAATACTTCACAGATATTGATGGTGATGGAAAGTACGAATGGCTTGCTGACAGCGATGGTTTTCCTCTGTGGGACAGCTTGGCAACCACAGGACGGATTTATCCTTATGGGGTGGTGGCAAGTTCCTTTGCCAAAGGAGATACAGTGAATTTTTCTGTGTCAGACCTTTTTCACTTGGGGCTAGAAGCTGAAAAGGACCGTAGCAGTCAGGGCACAAGCTCCCTAGAGGGGAAAGAATACAGCCAAAGTGGGGACCTGATTCTTTGTATCACCTTGGCAGACAGCAACTATTTGCTTCAAAATCAACTGGACTTGCTCCCAAGCTATTACTTTACCTTAGATATCATCGGCTCTTCCCACCGTGACCTATTAGGGGCTTATGTCTTTGCAGATGTCACCCCCTTTGATTGGCAATTTGAAGCAGTGGATTTTGTAGCGAAACATGGGATTTTCAATGGAATTACCCCAGATACCTTCTCTGTGGGAGAAACCCTCAACCGTGGGATGGTCCTTCAAAGCTTGTATGGTTTTATGGGAAAACCTGCTGTTACAGGGGGGGCTTTTGAAGATGTGAACCCAGTGGATTGGTATTACAAAGCAGTTTCTTGGGCTGCTTCCATTGGTGTGTTAGAAGATACCATGGTCAGACCAGAAAGCAATATCACAAGAGAAGAAATTTTGTATTTTCTTTATCGCTTTGCAGAACAAAGCCCCTATTATCAAGAAAGCTTGAAAAATACAGAAGATTTTTCCTCCTACGCAGATGGTGATATGATTTCGGAAATTTATGCAGAGGCGTTTTCTTGGGGACTTGCCAATGGGATTATCTCAGGAGACACAGACAATAGGTTAAACCCTCAGGGAGAAGCCAACCGTGGAGAAGCTTCCTTTTTAATGAAAAATTTTGCTCAAATCCAAGTGGGACAAGAGGCAGAAACCGAGGGGATTCCAGAGCAAGAGCTTGCAGAGCTTTTGGTATATCAATCAGAAGAAAATGAACTGCAAAAAGAATTACTTGCATTAAATGCACTGGAAGAGGCATCTCTTCTTGAAGAAAAAAAGCTGGAATCACAACAACGTGTCACTCAAACGCAAATTGTAAATTATCGAAAAGCACTGGCAGTGATTTTAGAAGAACGTGAAGAACTTCAGCAAGAAATTGCAGAAGTGGAAAAAAGATTGGAAGAAGTGCAAGGTAAAATAGAAGCACTGTTTTCAGTAGAACCAGAGGAGGAATGATTTTGTCTAAATTACAAGAAGAAATACAGCGTCGACGTACCTTCGCCATTATCTCTCACCCTGATGCTGGGAAAACCACATTGACAGAAAAATTCCTTCTTTACGGAGGGGCAATCGCCCAAGCAGGGCAAGTAAAAGGGAAGAAAAACACCCGAGCAGCCACTTCTGACTGGATGGAAATCGAAAAACAACGGGGGATTTCAGTCACCTCTTCCGTGCTACAGTTCCAGTACGAAGGATTTTGCATCAATATTTTAGACACCCCAGGGCATCAGGACTTCTCTGAAGACACCTATCGTACCCTGATGGCAGCAGACTCTGCTGTCATGGTCATTGATGGGGCAAAAGGGGTGGAAGCACAAACAAGAAAACTGTTTAAAGTTTGTCAAATGAGTGGTCTCCCTATCTTTACTTTTATCAATAAAATGGACCGAGAAGCACGAGACCCCTTTGAACTTTGCGAAGAAATCGAACAAGAACTAGGCATTGAAACCTATCCTGTGAACTGGCCTGTGGGCTGTGGAAAAGAATTTCAAGGGGTTTATGACAGAAGCCACGAAAAACTAATTCACTTCACCTCCAACACCCATGCAAAAGCAGCTACAGCCACGAAAATCTCTCTGGATGACGAGAATTTATCCGATTTGGTAGGGGAAGCTAGAAAAAATCAACTGGTAGAAGAAATCGAACTATTAGAAGGCGCTGCCACGGATTTTGACTTAAACCGAGTCCGGACTGGCAAACTTTCCCCTGTGTTTTTTGGCTCTGCTTTAACAAACTTTGGCATCGAACCTTTTCTGGAAGATTTTCTGGAAATGACCACTGCCCCTGTGGCCCGTACAGCTGGGGAAGAAGTGGTAGAAGCCACCGAAGAAGAGTTCTCTGCCTTTGTGTTCAAAATCCAAGCCAATATGAACAAGGCACATCGTGACCGAATCGCCTTCATGCGAGTGGTTTCTGGTCGTTTTGATGCAGACAAAGAGGTTTATCACTTACAAGGGAAGAAAAAAATTCGTCTTTCCAGACCACAACAAATGATGGCAGCAGAAAGAGAAATTGTGGAAGAGGCATATGCTGGGGACATCCTAGGAGTATTCGACCCAGGGATTTTCGCCATTGGGGATACCCTGTGCAGTCCTAGCCGAAAAGTAGAATTTGACCCCATCCCCACCTTTGCCCCAGAGCATTTCATGCGTGTTCGCTCTTTGGATACCTTGAAAAGAAAGCAATTTCTAAAAGGCATGGAGCAAATCGCCCAAGAAGGCGGCATACAAATCTTCAAAACACCCTATTCAGGTATGGAAGAGGTCATTGTTGGTGTGGTGGGTACCCTCCAGTTTGATGTTCTTGAATATCGTCTCCGTGGAGAGTATAACGTAGAGATATACAAAGAAGGTCTGCCCTATCAGCTCCTTCGTTTTATTGCAACAGAAGAAAATGCCTCAGCACTGAAAGAAGATGACCTAATCCTCCCCAATGACACTGCTTTGGTAGAGGATTATCGTGGCAGACAACTGATTTTATTCGCTTCCTCTTGGTCCATCCAGTGGGTAGAAGAGCGAAATAAAGGCATCGCCTTGCTAGAGAGATAGCACTTACAGCAAACAATAGAAAGGAAAACTTGGATGAGTAAACTATATGTCAGAACCCTACAATTTCTTTTAATTATTTCTATCATGGTATTAAGCAATGCCATCGCCTACCAAACCATCAATGCAAAATCTGAAAGTGTGGTTTTCCAAGAACCCGAGGTAAACACTTTAAGCCTGAAAAAAATTCCGTCCTTAGATGATATTCCACGGACAGAAACATCTGCTTCTGGGACTACAACTCCAGTAACTGTGACTGCTGCTCCAGTATCACAGACAGAAACCATTGGTATTTCCACAAACAAAGACCAATTAAAGCAAATTCCCTCCCTAGATGATATCCCACGAGAAGAAAAAAGAATTCTGTTTCTTGGAAATTCCCTCACAGTGGGCATGGCGAATTATGGACTGGGCTTTGAAGAAGTCACTGGCAAGAATGACTACCCTTCTGTGGTGGCTTATGGGGAGGAATATACCCACGGGTTTATCTGTGAAACAGCAGTGGGGCTCTATGCCTTTTTGGAAAGCTATAGCGAAGAAATCCAAGAAGCGGTCCCCTATTACGATATTGTCACAATCAACTTTGGGACGAACTCCTTAAACACCCACACAGATACGAATTTATATACAAATGATATGTATCCTCTCTTTTTACAACTCTTTTCCTTGTTGGGTGAGGAGATTGAAATCTATGTAGGTACCATTCCACCAGTGGAAGTGGAGGGGAAGAATCATCTTCAAAGCGAGGCGATGTCCAAAGCCATCCGTCAAATTGTGTCAGCACACCCCAATCTGAATTTGCTTGAAAACTCAGATTTCTTTGGATATTCCGTCAGCGAAAACCCAAATTTATTTGACCAAGGAAAATTACATCTTAGCGTAGAAGGGTACAAAGAATGGTATTCTTTTCATCTGAAAAAACTATAAGTGTCCATAACACCCCTTCGACAAATGAAA
Organism: Eubacteriales bacterium; assembly: GCA_044432725.1. Classification (GTDB taxonomy): domain Bacteria; phylum Bacillota; class Clostridia; order Oscillospirales; family Oscillospiraceae; genus JAWXUK01. The sequence continues at coordinate 57,197 of JAWXUL010000002.1, read as the reverse complement.
AAGGTTGCTCTGTGAATTCCCACAGAGCAACCTTTTTATTGTTGCAAGTTTTTATCGCATGACAATCACATCATCTAAGCGATCCATCAATACCCGAGCATCAAGAATTTCTCCTTGGTATGGGTAATGTTTGGCAGCTTTTTCGAATTTCGCCATAGATTCTTTCATGATTTTTCCACTTTCCACCACTAATTTACCAAAGCCATAGCGATACATGGCGTAAAGAGGAAGATAGTTTTCCAATGCTTTTGCTTGTTTTTGGAAGTGCTTCGGCACAAGATAAATCTTTACTTGCTCCACTCTGCCTTCAGAAATCATAGTAAATAAGTAAGAATACATCCCTTGGATTCGCATGAGAAGCATTAAGCCTTTTGCATTGGCGATGGCTTCATAAATGATTTTTGCTTGGAACAGTTCGCCGTGAATTAAAAAACGGTCGCCTGTGAAGTTCCACAAGTTGGCGATCAGTGGGTTCAGGGTCATACGTTCAGACATGGGGAACTTGGCATAAAACCACTCTTCTGGCATATCTCCCACAGAAATACCATCTGCCAAAGCAGCCGCAATACGAAGCTGATAGACAAGAGCAGCATGGCTGTGAGGGTCATTTTTACAAAGCTTGATATTATAACCATCGTTGGGCAAACCAGAAACTTTCATCGGAATCAAATTGCTCAAAGCGGTGCCTAAGGCAATGAGAACAAAAATCGCCACCAAAAGCCAAGCATTGGGGAAAATCAACAAAGTAATCAAAGAAAAGGGAATGGAAATCAAATTTGCAATACCACCACCCATAAGATATGCTTTATAGGGTACATGGTGGGGGTCTTTGTAATTAGGAGGCGCCAAAAGACACTGTCCCGCTGTACCAGGGACTTTTGCCTTTTTCAAAGAAAAGTGTCGAGGAATGTATTCTAAGTCGATTTCGTCCTCTTCCTCCTCCTCTAATGTTTCTAAATCCAGTTCCTCCAAGATTTCAGGCACACCCATCTCTAATTGCATTTGTCGTCTTGCCTCTATGGTTTCTTCTGTGGGGGTCTCTTCCACTGGAATTTCTTCTTCAGGAGGGGGTTCCTCCCCTTCTTCTGATTCTTCCACAGGTTCAGGAGGGTCTCCGAAATAACAGAGGGATAAAGTGCCTACCCGAAAGGACACAAAGCGATAGCCAGTGGCAAGACCTGCCACCAAATGCCCCAATTCGTGGATCACAATGGAAAGGAAAAAGGAAATAAGCGCCACCAAATAGCAAAATAATAATTGATCCTCAGGGATAAGGTCGAAGTGTAGCACTTCAACCGATATAATTCCCACCACAATGCCGATAACCAGTAAAATGATTTGTCCCCAAGGAACTTCTCTTTTTTCATCTTCAAACATAATTTACATGAAAAGCTGATGCACCTAGTTACACTAGCGTGAGAGCAACTTTTTCATACTATCCTCCAATCCGTCTACAGTTAAGGGAAACATGGGGAACATATCTTCGATAATATCATAAGTATAAGTCCAATTTCGTCCCCAAGAAGGTCGCTCGCTAGGGTTCAGCCACACAATATGAGGGTATTTTCCCTGAAAAGCTTTCAACCAATCTAAGCCGGAATTACGAAATTCTTCCCCTGTCTCGCTTCGGAAATACTGCTTACTGGTTAGCTCATAGGGGGACATCTGGGCATCTCCCACAAAAATCACCTTATATTCCGAAGAAAGATTTTTCAGCACCCATTCCGTATTTTGATTTTCACCATAGCCCAAAGTGGGGCTGTGATACAGTCTAGCATAAGGTGCGTTGTGGAAATAAAACACTTTGATATCTTTAAAATGGGAAGCGTTAGCAACTGCTTGGAACAAGGTGGTGCACAAACGTGAATAATAATCCATGGAACCACCAGAATCCATGAGCAACAACAATTTCACTGTATTTTCTCTGGGACGCTTGTATTGGATTTTCAGAGTACCTGCATTTTTACAAGTTTCATCTATGGTTTTCTCCACATCGAACTCTGTGGGAGGCAAATCCAAGATACCTGAAAATTGCCTGAGATGTCGCAATGCTGTTTGAAACTGACGCATTTCCAAGGTGGAATCCCCACGGAAATCACGAAACTTTCTTTCGCCTGCCACACGAAAGGCAGAGCGATTCTTCCCTTCTCCACCCACTCGAATTCCGTTGGGAGAAAAACCAGAATTGCCAAAGACAGACATACCACCAGTACCAACCCAATACTTCCCACCATCATGACGCTCTTTTTGCTCTTTCATTCTTTCTTGGAGCATTTTGTTGATCTCGTCCTCGGACAAGCCCATGTTGATATCTGCTTGTGCTTGGTCGAAACGATCCCCCAAAGATTCGGGTTTGTCCAGCCAGTCTAAGAGCTCTTGCGCCACCTCTTGTTCAAATTTTACATTTTTAAAATATTCCAAAAAGCAACGATCGAACTTATCAAAATCAGCTTCTGATTTTACCAGAACACAGCGAGCCATAAAGTAAAAGCCGTGAAAACTACAGTGATGTAGATTTTGGGACAGTCCTTCTAAAAAAGACATCCACTCCCCCAAGCTGATGTTTAAGCCACCAGCACGAAGGAGCAACAAAAAATCACGAAACATCTTACCACCTCCGGCTCCCATTTTGCTCAAAGGTTTCAATGTCTTCTTGCTTCTTTAACAAAATCCCTAGATAAGGCACTTGCTTTTTCAAATCTTTCCCGTCAAAGCCACCATGTAAAAGGGCTGAAATCCAATCTATGATTTCGGAGGTAGAGGGTCGTTTTTTAATTTGTGGTAAGTCTCTGATTTTATAGAAGGCATCCAAAACTTGATCTTGTAATTTTTGATTTAAATCAGGGAAATGCACCCTGATGATATCAGCCATCAAATCACGGTCAGGAAAAGCGATATAGTGAAAAACACAACGACGGAGAAAAGCGTCAGGCAATTCTTTTTCTGCGTTAGAAGTGATAATCACCACAGGGCGATGTTTGGCAGAGATAGAAGCACCTGTTTCTGGGATGTGGAATGTCATACGGTCAAGTTCCCACAACAAGTCATTGGGAAACTCTAAATCTGCTTTGTCGATTTCATCAATCAGTAAGACAGCTTGGCTGTCGTGGACAAAGGACTCGCCTAGTTTACCTAATTTTACGTACTTAGCAACGTCATCTACTGTATTCCCACCAAATTGGCTGTCATAAAGACGTTGTACCACATCATAAACATACAAACCATCTTGTGCCTTTGTGGTAGATTTGATATTCCAAATAAACAAATCTTTCCCCAAAGCTTTTGCCACTGCCTCTGCAAGGACGGTTTTCCCTGTCCCTGGTTCCCCTTTGATCAAAAGTGGTTTTTGTAATACCATGGCAATGTTCACAGCCTCTAGCAAATCTGGTGAAGCCACATATTCTCCACTTCCTGTAAATCCTTCTGTTTTTTTCATATCTTCCTCCTAAATGCGATGAATACAATATCTTGAGATATTTTCCTATTGCTTATTGTACCACCAATATTTAGGACTTGCAAGCTTTTTCCTTTCTTTTTCATAGAGGCTTTTAAAAAAGGAAAGGAAAAGACCAGTGCTAGGCGACCAGCCCTTTGCCCCTCCTTTTCTTGTAAATAGTGTTGAATTTTCTGATAGAAAATACTTTACAGATGAAAATAATTATGATATGATAGAGACGATAGAATAAGCTTGTGCTCTTTCTATGTAAAAGTGATAAAAGAAATAATCCTTTCTCTTTATTTTTTCAAGGGAACTAGCCAAAATAGAAGCTTCCCAATGTAAGAAAGAGGAGCGAGCAGTGTTCGCTTTTACTTAGAAATGGTACAAGTAGTATTAGGAGAGGAGTGCCTTGGAATGCTTAAAATAATACACGCTTCTGATTTTCATTTAGATGGAATTTATGAGGGAGTCAGTCCCCAAAAAGCTTGTGAAAGACGTCAAGAACAACAAGACTTGCTGAATGGTTTTCGTGATATTGTGGTGGAAAAAGAAGCTGATCTCGTGCTTCTTGCAGGAGATCTGTTCGAAAATGTGAATGTTCATCCAGAAACAATCGATCAGATCATCCAGTGCTTGGCCTCCTTGCCTTGTTGGGTTTTTATCACCCCTGGAGAACATGATTATTTTTGGGAAAAATCTCCCTATGTTCTGTGGAAATGGCCACAAAATGTTTATATTTTCAAGGAAGAGCGCACAAAAGCTGTGACAACACCTGTCGGAGAAGGAAAGTCCCGTGTGACAATTTACGGAAACGCCTTTACCTCACCTCATCGTAAACAATCCCCATTGGAAAAATTCACCCCTCCACGGAACTGGTCGGGATATCATATCATGGTTTCTTATGGAAGTGTAGAAGAAGAGATTCTTGCTTTGGAAGAAAAAAATCCCAAGGAAGAGGATCTTCCACAGGAGGAACCAGAAGAAACAGCAGTAAAACCAGAGGAAAAAGAAGAAGAAGAAAAGAAAGCAGAAGAAAAGAAAGCAGAAGAAAAGAAACCAGAGACAGCAGAACCCAGCAAGGAAATGGAAGAAGAAACAACAAGCCCCATTTTGCTCTCTGAAATTGCTCACTCCTCTGTGCATTATCTTGCACTGGGAGGACGACACAACCGTAGCACACCCAAAAGAGCAGGGCGTACTTATTATACTTATGCAGGTTCTGCCCAAGGACAAAACTTCGAGGAACTGGAGTCAAAAGGTGTCCTTTATCTGGAACTGGAAATCACAGGTGAAGCAACCTTATCCTTTATTCCTCTGAAATCAAGACAATACCATGCTGTTGCAGTGGATATCACAGGGCAAGAAACCTTGCTAGAAAATTTGCGCAAAGGATTGTCAGAACGATATCCTGACAGGCATCGAGATATTTTCAGGGTGATTTTAACAGGAGAGGCAATGGGTCCCAATATCCAAAGCCTCACCGAAGGTCTCCAAGATGAATTTTATGGTTTGGAAATTTTAGACCAATCTGTCTTACCCCAAAGAATTTGGGACAAAAAAGAGGATGAAAGTCTGACAGCACTGTTTCTGCAAGAAATGGAAAAAGTGTCTCCTGAAAACTTAGGAGGAGAAATCGATCAGGCAACTTATCAAATGGCATTGAGATTAGGTCTTGCTGCTTTAGAAAATAGGGAGGATTTTGCCCTATGAGAATCAAACGTATGACAGGACGCTTTGGACGTCTTGCAGGGGATAGTCTGAACCTAGGCCCTGGATTGAATATCGTGATCGGTGGAAACGAAGGTGGGAAAACCACTTGGTCTGGTTTTATCCGTACCATGCTTTATGGTATGGACAGTGTAGAATCCCAACGATATAATCAGATGTCAGACGTCAGTCGTTTCACACCTTGGGACGGTGGCGCACTAGAAGGAGAGATGCTTCTTTCTTGGGATAATGATACAGTCGTGCTACAACGTTCTGAAAAAGACGGAAAGGCTTTCGAGGAATTTGTGGCTTATAGCGAGCTGTCTGGTGACAGAGTGCCAGAATTAGACGGCCATAACTGTGGGGAAGCTTTAGTGGGTGCCAGTGAAGATGTCTTTTTGCGCTCAGCATTCATTGGCCACGGCGGGAATCTTGCCGTTCATTCTGCCCCAGACTTAGAGCGCCGTATGGCGGCATTGGTGTCCACAGGACATGAAGATGTGACTTATGCCCAAGTGGATGAATTATTAGGCACATGGCTTCGTCGCCGTCGCCAAGGTCAAAATGGGATGATTCCAAAACTAGAAGAAGAAGAAACTTTGGCAAGGCGAAATCGGAAACAAATCGGGGACAACCGAGAAACACTGAATATTTTGGTGAAGCGAGAGCAAGAACTCTCCACAGTACGGAGTGCTTTAGACAGTGAACTGGAAATTTATCGCAAAATAGAAAGACAAGAAAACAATCGTGCTTTTGGGAAAGCAAAAATAGATTTGGAAGAAACTGAAATTCACATGGAAAACTTGTTACGACAACGTGAGAAGTTCACCCAGATTCCCGCTACATCAAGGCTGTTGGACTTAGAGGATTTGATGAACGACACCACAGCATTAGAACCAGAAATTCGTCAAATCGAGCAAGCCATTCGTCAAGTAGAGGACAAGCTCGACGATGCAGAAGAACGTGGGGCAGATGATCGTTTCCCCAATATGACTTCAGAAGAAGCTCTAAGACAAATCGCAACTGATTTGCAAGAAGTAGAAGAATTAGAAGAAAAACTATCTCAAAAAACAGGAAGTTTTCTAAAAAGTGCAGGCTTTGGTTTGATTTGTGGCTTAGCAGTAGCCTCTGGCGCTTTGGCAAGTCCTGACCACGAAACTCTTTTTGCAATCGTGGCAGCCACTTGTTTCGTTGCGATGACAGCTGTGGGCATGATGGTCAATACGTCTGCCAACAGACGGCGTGAGGACCAACTGGAAGAAACTTATGAGTTTTACCAAGTGAAACACGCCCAAGAAATGCGAGAAGTGGGAAATCGCTATTCTGCAGTCCAAGATGAAATCGCCACGCTACAATCTCAAGTGAACCAATCCTATCAGGGCTTAGAGGAGATGCGACGTCGTCAAAAAGACAGTCACTTCCAATTTATCAACGGAGTGAAAGACTTTGCGCCTGATGTAAACACCCTCCACGAAGGTGGGGAAGCAATCTCTCGTGCATTACGTCTAGAAGAACAACTGAAAAAGACAGAAGATCTTTTGGCGGAACGAAAAAAACGATATGAAGAGCTTTTGGCAAAGGGTGGCGAGGAATACATCACTTTGGAAGAACTGACACCACCTGAAACCCCACGGGAAGAATTAGAACGAGAAAAAGCCTTCGTGGACCGAGAGTACGAGGAAATCAACGGAGAGCTCATGCGTCTGAAGGGACAGCAAGAGTCTTTGGGAGAAATGTCAGCCTTAGCCGCCAGAGAAAAGGCGATTCAAAAAGAATTAGAGCGCCGTCGCAAAGAGCACCGAGCACTCATCATTGCAAGAAAAGGTCTCCAACGAGCACAGGATATTTTACAAGATCGTTTCTATCCAGAGCTCAATCGTTTGGCTGGAGAATATTTCTCTCGTTTGACTGGGGGGAAATATAAAACCTTGTCTCTTACCAGAGAATTAGAAGCTTTTGCAAGCCCTGGGAAAGAAGAAGGAGAAACCAGACGACCTGTTTTTGCCCTTTCCCAAGGAACTGTAGACCAAGTTTATTTGGCTGTCCGTCTGGCTGTTGCTGATCTTTGTCTTTCCAAGGGAGAACTTTGTCCCATTATTTTAGACGATGCTTTGGTCTCTTTTGACCAAATTCGCATGGAAAATGCCTTAGATATGCTGGCAGAGATGGGAGAAAAGCGACAAATCATCCTGTTCTCTTGCCATGGTAGAGAAGGAAAATACATGGCGAACCACCCAAAAACAAGGGTGATTGCCATATAGAACAAACACCGAATTTGATTCGGTGTTTTTTTTCGCCCATTTGTGGGGATACTTTCATTGATGGTTAAGGAGAAAAAGCTTTGGAGGGACAAATGAAAAATAGTAATGAAATAGGAACTCTATACATGGAGTATATAGAGATAAAGGATAAATTAAAAACTTATGGAAAGCTGATGGCTTTCTACTGGTGTTTGGCGTGTCTGAAAATATTTCCCCTGTGGCTTGCCGTGGCTATGGGACAAATCTTGATGATTTTGGCACCCTTAGGTCTTTTTACAGAAAGGGAAGAAAAGGAAGAGGGAGAAACTTGGCACAGATCCACTGTGAAAGGGCGATATCAATTTGCAGTCGCTCTAGGGACATTGGCTACTTTGGTAAATTTAATGATTTTGATGGTATGGGAGATTTTTGCCCCCATTCATCTTGGATTTTTTGCTCTCATCACTGCCACTGTCTTAGCTTTCTTTCTTCTTTTTCTTGCTGTACCCCTTTTTTATTCTATGGGGATAAAGAAAGGGAAAAACTGGTTTTTCTTATTTCTTCTCACAGGGCTCTCGTTGTTTGTGATAAACTATAATAATATAACAAATAGTATACAAACATTTTGGACAGTACCACGTTTTCTGTGGACGATTTTAATCTTAATGTTAGAATATTTTATCTCATGGAACCTCTCTTTAAAATTTAATAAGTAATAATTTCTATAGATATAACTGCTTGTATTAGTATGTTAGACAGGGAAATCATTCTTTTCTTTCCATGTTCCCTTGACTTTCTAGCAAAAATCCTGTAGACTATTTCTAGACTGATTCTGTGGGGGACCAATACTGCCAATTAAGGATTTTTCCTTGCCCTCTCCGCCACCTGCGAGCGGCACCTCTCCCCAAGGGATAGGCAAGGGAACCCGAAGAAGCTTTCTGAAAGAAGTATTTTGGCTCTCCCTCTGGGAGAGCTGTCAGCGTTAGCTGACTGAGAGGGTTCTTAAGTTGACAGCATTTTGTGGGGGATACCAAAAAACTCCTTTGCCTTGATCGAAGAAAAGGAGGATGAGGGATTACTTTTACTTCAGAACAGTGATCAAACAGCTAAAAATTGATTTTTTTAAGGAAAGAAAGATTTTTCAAGGAAAGAAAGAAGGTAAGATATGACATTCCATATTGATAAAGAAGCTCTATTAAAAAGATTTTGTCGCTATGTGACCATCGATAGTGAGACAGGGAACGAAAAAGAAATGACGCTCCTTTTGACAGAAGAATTGAGAGAATTGGGACTGTCTGTAAGAACAGAACCTCTTCCGGAATCAGCAGGCACCAATGGATGCAATATTCTGGGAGTATTAGAAGGTGACAGCCAGAAGGAAGGGATTTTATTTTCTTCCCATATGGATACAGTCATCCCAGGGAAGAATATTCGCCCTATTGTCTGCGAAGATGGCAGAGTGCGTTCAGAAGGTGACACCATTCTCGGTGGGGACGACAAAGCTGGGATCGCTGCCATTATGGAAGCTTTGATTTGTGCCAAATCCGTGGCAGACCACCCAAGAATAGAAATTCTGTTTACCGTGCGAGAAGAAGTAGGCTTGGTGGGGGCAAAGGCTTTTGATTGCTCCTTGCTCCAGTCAAAAAGAGGAGTGGTTCTTGATTCTGGTGGGACTATGGAAAATATCACCACCATCGCCCCTGGGCAAAATCGCCTGACTTTTACGATTCACGGAAAAACAGCCCATGCTGGTATTGCCCCTGAAACTGGGATTTCTGCCATCCAAGTGGGGGCTGAAGCTGTCGCCCATATGGAATTATTAAGAATAGATGAGGAAACCACAGCCAATATCGGTACTTTTATGGCAGAGTCCCCAACCAATATTGTTTGCGACCAAGCAACTTTAATTTTAGAGGTGCGAAGTCGTGACAACGATAAATTAAAATCCCATTGTGAAAAAGTGGAAAACTGCGTGAAAGAAGCCTGTGAAAAAAGAGGGGCTTGCTATGAAATGACCTTGCAATCCTCTTACACTGCCTTCAATATACCAGAAACCTCTGCTATTGTGGCAGATGCCCTTAGAATTTGTACAGAATTAGGGAGAGAAGGAAAATGTATTGGTTCTGGCGGAGGCTCTGATGCCAATGTTCTAAATGCCTATGGGATTCCAACCATCAACGTGGCAATCGGCATGGAAAAAGTCCATACCATTCAAGAAGAGCTAATCATTTCTGAGATGGAACTTGCCGCTGAATTATGTTATCGATTAATGATTTAATACGATTTGTTATACTCTTTTTCGCTTTGAGATAAGAGTAACAAAAATAAAAACCCTGTAAAAACTAAGTTTTTACAGGGTTTTTACACAATATTTTGACGAATAAAGAGAGCAAAAGAGCAAGCAAAGAAGATCAAGCCACCAATCCAATACTTTTCTTCAGCGTCATACTTCACTTCTTGGATTCCCTTTCCCCTGACAATCCAAAATCCCAAGGGTGCCATGAGGAAAATACCCAAACGAGGGGCAAAGGTGAACATAATTCCAGCCAAAAAGAATATAAACCAAGAATAATTCAAAATCATGGTGTTAAAACTGGGAATGACAGGACTATTGTAAGGAAAGAAAGCAGTTTGTGCAATCAAATAATAATCCACACCTTCCAGAGGTACAAATTCTTTTTCTTCCTCGCTTCTGATTTGGTCATGGAACCAGAGTTGGTAGGTGATAACTTTTTCACTGCCTTTATCCTCTGGAGCGTGGAAAAGTTCTAGATTTCCTCCAAAATAGTGAAAATAGAGGGAAGTACCTTGATAAACAATTTGATTGTTGCCATGAAACAAAGTAAAGCCTTCTTCTGGGAAATGTTCTCGTCTCTGTTGCCATAGATAACACATAGCAATCACCAGAATCAAAACAAGCCACACAGAAGAAGACTGATATTTTTGGAACATAGACAGTGCCAATGTATCTTTGAATTCTGTTTCTCGATGAACAAAGACACTGTCTAAATCGTTCCTATCCTCATTGTTGTTGAGGTTCTGCATCTTTATAAGATAAGTTTACTCTGCCACGGTCGTCGATTTCCACAACCTTCACCCAAATCATATCCCCTAAATTGATGACATCTTCTACTTTTTCCACACGTTGTTTGGCAAGCTTGGAAATGTGAACCATGCCGTCTTTCCCAGGAGCAAGCTCCACAAAAGCACCAAATTGCATGATACGAACCACTTTACCATAGTAGTTTTGACCAATTTCAGGGACAAAGATGATGGTTTCAATCATTTTCTTCGCTGCATCGCAAGAGCTTTTATCCACCCCAGCGATATAGATGGTGCCGTCATCTTCAATATCAATTTTCGCACCAGACTCAGCTGTGATTTTTTGAATCACTTTACCACCAGCACCAATGACTTCACGGATTCTGTCAGCGTCAATTTTGATTTTTGTCATTTTAGGTGCAAACTCAGAAACATCAGAACGAGGTTTGTTGATGCATGGTAACATAATTTCATCCAAAATTGCAAAACGAGCTTCTTTGGTGGTGTCCAATGCTTCTCTGATGATTGCGTGAGTCAAGCCGTCATTTTTCAAGTCCATTTGAATGGCAGTGATACCATTTTTAGTACCAGCAACTTTAAAGTCCATTTCTCCGTGGAAATCTTCCACCCCTTGGATGTCAATAAAAGTAGTGAATCCACCTTGGTCATCTTGAATCAAACCACAAGAAATACCGGCCACAGGATCAGAAATGGGAACACCAGCATCCATCAGTGCAAGGGTAGAACCACAGATGGCGGCTTGAGAAGTGGAGCCATTGGAAGACAAAATCTCGGAAACCACACGAATGGCATAGGGGAAATCTGCTTGAGAAGGCAAGACATAGGACAAAGCACGTTCTGCTAGTGCACCGTGACCATATTCACGGCGGTTGGTGGCTCTGGCGTTTCTTGCTTCACCCACAGAGTAAGGAGGGAAGTTGTAATGATGCAAGTAGCGAGCTTCTGTTTCTTCCCAAATGGTATCTAGTTTTTGAGAAGCAGACAGAGTATTCAAAGTAGCGATGGATAGGCATTGAGTTTGTCCACGAGAAAATAGTCCTGTTCCATGGACACGAGGTAAGACCCCAACTTCTGCAGCCAGAGGACGAATTTCGTTCTTTTGACGGCCGTCCACACGATGTCCTTCTAAAAGCCATGCTTTCACAATTTTCTTTTGGAATTTATATGTGATTTCATCTAAATATTGATCCATATCAGGATATTTTTCCAAGAAAAGTTCATGCCATTTATCAACCAAAGCATTCCAACGCACTTCACGAACATTTTTGTCATCTGTGTCCATGGCTTCTTTGGCTTGGTCCATCGTAGAAGAAACGATGTCGTCAAATAATTCTTGGTTGAAATCAGCGTGGGGATATTCCATTTTCTCTTTACCGATTTCAGCAACCATTTTGTTGATAAAGTCCACTTGATCTTTGATTTCTTCATGCGCCTTTACAATGGCTTCGTACATGATATCATCATCAATTTGGTCAGCCCCTGCTTCGATCATGACAACTTTTTCTTTGGTGGCAGCCACAGTGACATCCATACGAGACACAGCTTTTTGTGCAGAAGTTGGGTTCATAACGATTTCGTTTTCCACATAACCAACCTCTAAACAGCCGATTGGACCATTCCAAGGAATATCAGAATAAGCAAGACAAGCACTGACCCCAATCATAGATGCCACTTCTGGGGAGCAATCATAGTCCATTGCCATAACAGTACAGGTAATCGCCACATCATTTCTGAAATCATAAGGGAACAAAGGACGAATGGGACGGTCAATCAAGCGACTGGCAAGGACAGCTGGGGTAGAGGGGCGACCTTCTCGACGCATGAAAGAACCAGGGATACGTCCCACAGCATAAAGTTTTTCTTCAAAATCTACAGACATGGGGAAAAAGTCGATGCCGTCACGGGGGCGAGAAGCCGCAGTGATCGCCACCATAATGGTGGTGTCACCATATTTCACCAAGGCAGCTGCATTGGCAAGCTCTGCTAATTTGCCCACTTCCAAAGAAAAGGGGCGACCAGCGATGGTGGTTTCAAATTTTTTGTTACCAGAAAAATCTTTTTTGTTGATAATTGTTGACATAGTATGTCCTCCTTTTAATATGAAAAAAGAGAAACACTTACTTCTTTAGCACTTGAAGCTATGTCCGATAGACAAGGGCACAGCTTCAACTGCTAAAAATGTTTCTCTGAATTCTTTGTAAATCACGTGGTACTTAAATCATTTTAGAAGCTTTTAAAAGAAAAAGGGTAGCACAGAATTCTGTACTACCCAAGGTTACTCTAAAATTACTTACGAATACCCAGTTTTGCGATGATAGCACGATAGCGTTCAATGTCTTTCTTTGCTAAATAATCAAGCATTTTACGACGGCGACCTACCATTTTTAACAGACCACGACGGGAGTGGTTGTCTTGTTTGTGAATACGGAGATGGTCTGTCAGTTCGGTGATACGAGCAGTCAGAATTGCAATTTGCACTTCTGGAGAGCCTGTGTCCTTTTCATGGGTACGGTTTGCTTCGATCACCGTGGTTTTTTCATCTTTACGAATCATGTGTGTTCCACCTTTCAAATATGTTCCAATCAGCTGAGTAATGGGGAGCGATTCTTGTGGAATATCCCAAAACCAAGCCAAAGGAATGAATCTTGCCACTGATTTTCACAGCTAGCAAAAACAAGTATACTATAGAAGTAGAAAAATGTCAAGGAAAATTTTTCGTCATTTTTTTCATAACTCTCTCTTTCACTTCATATGCTAGACTCAGCTGAAAAAAAGGGGTTGTTTCTTTGGAAGAGATGGAAGAATTTGCAGATTCTGCTGGTAAAAGTGCCTTATTTCTCACAGTGATGGGGCTTTTGTCACAGGGGCTTGCATTTTTATATCGTGTTGCCTTGTCTCGTATGGTGGGGGCAGAGATTATGGGGCTGTATCAGCTGTTAATGCCTGTTTATTCTGTGCTTGTCGCCTTGACAGCAGTAGGGGTTACAGCTGCAACAGCCCATTTGACAGCACTTTTTCTGGCGAAAAATGATAAATCTGCTGTGGTGGCGACTTTAAATTGGGCGACATTCCTTTTTGTCCTCTGCCTGATTCCTGTGTCCATCGTGGTGCTATCTTTCAGTGATGAAATATCTGTGGTACTTTTGGGAGATGCCAGAACCCAGTTGGGGATTTTATTGCTTCTGCCCTGTACCTTTCTAACAGGCTTAGAGAATATCTACAAACATTATTTCTACGGCTCAGGACAGGTGAAACCACCGGCTTTGACAGAATTTTTAGAGCAATTCGTCCGGACTCTGGCAGTCCTAGGACTTCTCTTTCTTTTTCCTACCTATCCAGAGAGGCAAGTGGGCTTGATTGTGTTGGGGATGGTAGTTTGCGAGATTTTTTCAGGAGTCACCTTGGTGATTTTGTATCATAGACAGCGAAAAAAATGGAAATTAGTGAAACAAAAGTTACCAGAAAGACTTGTGTTCCAGATGGGAGGTATCGCTGTCCCTGTGGGCGCTTCAGCATTATTGGGTACTTTGATGGGAGCCGCCAATGCCTCGTTGATTCCCCGTCTTTTGGTGGAGGGAGGAATGGAGCGATCTCTTGCCATGTCCAGTTTTGGTGTCCTTTGTGGCATGACCCTCCCCATGTTGGGCTTGCCAACTGTTCTATTGGGGGCTTTGAATTTGGTTTTGATTCCTCGTCAAGCACGCTCTCTTGCTTTGGGACGTTGGGGAGAGATACGCCGCAGAACCCACAAAGCGCTCCTCTGTGTGTCAGTGACCATGCTACCTGCCATGGGGCTTTTGGCAGTGGTGGGGGGAGATGTGGGGGTACTGCTCTTTTCTGATGAGCGAGTGGGGGAATATCTCTTACCACTGGCGATTGCTTCGGCATTTTCCAGCTATCAATCCACCTTGTTCGCTATATTAAATGGAATCGGTAAACAGACTGTGACAGCACTCCTCAGCCTTTTTTCTGGAGGGACTCAGCTACTCTTTACCTTGATTCTGGTGCCACGTTGGGGTCTGGAGGGCTTTGTCCTAGGATTGTTGTTTTTATCAGGATTTCATACCTTATTTCAAGGCTATTGGGTGCTACGACTGACGAAAACCACACCAGCACTCTTCTCGTGGCTCACAGCCCCTTTGCTCTCGGCATTGCTTATGTCCCTCACTTGTAATTTATTATACCAAGTGATGGAAGATTCGGGGATTGGGTTATACTTACGCTTGCCAGTCACAGTGGTGATTGCTGTGGGTTTATATAGCCTAGCCTTGTGGGTCCAAGGAGGAAGAATCAGTGATATATTCAAAAGAAATTACTATTAGTATTATAGAAATCTATCAATATTTCTGTGAGAAAAGGGACTATGTAGTGATAGTAAGAGTAAATAATACCATTTGTATTTGAATTATGTAGAAAAGAAAGATTACAATTTGTAATAATAGAGCAAAGTATTACAAAAACCTCATGAAGCTTTGTGCTTCATGAGGTTTTATCATTCATTGAGATGTTGGTCTTTGCACCACTCTCTTTACCCTGAAATGCGCTTATTCAAAACTTTCTTGCACCAAACCAGTTTGATAAGCTTCTAGTAAATCTTCTAAGTCTTTTACTTGTTGCTGTAGCAATTTCCCGTCGTCTGTTTCTGCAATTTTCATTCTGGATTCTAGTCGCTCGAAAATTTGTGAAGAAGAGTGAATGTCCCAGTTATTTTCGATGGCTGTCTTTCGTCCTACAAAGGCTTCGTGAGAGACCAAGCGGTAAAACTGAGAGTTATAAATCATGGTATAACCAGCAATCCCAGTGGTAGGTTGATAGGCTTTGCAAAAACCACCATCAATGACAATCAAACGTCCTCCCCCTTTGATGGGCGATTCTCCCTTGGAAGATTTGACTGGCATATGCCCATTGATGATATGGCAATGATTTGTTTCCAATCCGAAGTCTTTTAATATTTTCTTACAAACTTCTGGATCTTGATAATAGGTGTAATAGGGGTTTTTCGCCTCTACCCACGCAGATTCATCAGCAATCAGCCGTCTTTCAAAAGTAGTCATGCGATCTCTGCCGAAAATGGGGCTGTCTCGCCCTGCCCACAAAAACCATAGGAAATCCATTCCGAATTGACGTTCTTTGGTGCCGATTTTTTCATAAAAAGCACGGCGAGCCACAGTTTGTGCATAATCAAAAAACTCTTTCCCAGATAAATTCTTACAGCCAATGGAAAAGGGCAGATAATTGCCATCTTCTGTCATGGGCACACAGCCATGGAAGAGAAGATTGTTGTTATAAACCTTGTACAAGGCACCGTTTTTATAGAGAAGATGGACGTGTTTTTGCAATTTTTCGCTGTGTAGAAAGGCATCTGTCAGTTGATTGATGACTTTTTCTTCTTCTTCTGTCAAAGCATAGGGGTCCTCTGGGTTCACTGTGGGGAAGTCCACATCTTCCAAAGGATAAACAACCCCATCAATGATGATTGTTTTATCAATATAATTGATTTTGTCTAGCAATAGACGATCGCTCATATTGAAATCAGGACGGCGAAGCAATTTTTGCCCCTCTAATTTAAAGAGGATAATGGTGATTGCCTTGTGCATTTGGGCAGACAAATCCACATCTTTTTGGCTAGAAGTCAGCAAATCTGAAGCAGATAGCTTCACAGTGAAACGATGGGTGTCACAGCCTTGGTAAACTTCTTTGGCAAAAAGTGCCAAAGGCCGAAGGGAAATCCCGTAACCAGCTTCAATGACTTCTAAATTATTATAATGAATGGTATTGGCAAGAACAGTGGCAACCAAGGTACGAGACCCACAAGCGGCACCCATCCACAAAATATCATGATTTCCCCATTGGAAATCCACATTGTGGTGAGATTCCAGTTGGGTCATGATGATATCAGCACGAGGACCACGGTCATAAATATCCCCAACGATGTGCAAAACATCCACGCTTAATTTTTTGATAGAAGTGGCAAGTGCCACCAAAAAAGCGTCCCCTTGGTCGATTTCCACAATGGTGGAAATGATATTTTCAAAATAATCCCGCTTGTCTTGGTCATCACCGTGGACGTGAATCAGCTCGTCTAGAACATCTGCAAATCCACGGGGGAAGGAAAGACGCACCTTGGCTCGGGTATATTTAGAGCCAACCAAACGGCATAATCTAACCAGTCGGTGGATAGAAAGGCGATACCATTCAGAGAAATCTTTTTGCTCTGCGTGAAGGGCTTCTAGCTTTTCTTCTGGATAATAGATCAAAGTACCAAGAAAATCCCGTTCACTGGTGGAGAGTTCTGCATGAAAAAGTTCATCTATTTTTTCACGCACCACCCCAGAAGCAGAGTTTAGGAGATGCAAAAAAGCTTCGTACTCCCCGTGAATATCAGACACAAAATGCTCTGTTCCCTTGGGCAGATTCAAAATTGATTTCAAATGAATCATTTCAGCACTGGCTGAAGAAACAGAAGGATATTGCTTTGCCAAAAGCCGTAGATAGGCTGTTTTGGATACGGTTGAATGCTTCATAGTTCACCTCTTAAAAATTTGCTTTTTTCAGTTGTCGAATGTCTTCTCCGATAAAATTCATCTCGTGATAATCCCCACGAAGGCGAGAGTGGATTTGTGGGGGATAGCTTTTCCCCAGTTCTTCCACAGATAGATTGGTGGAAATCACAGTATGAAGGCCAGCCATCAAACGAGTGTTCACCAAATCATAAAGGGTGGCATCGGTAATAGATGTGGTAAATTCTGTGCCTAAATCATCTAAGATCAACAAGTCACAGCAGAGAAAGCCTCGGGTTTCGTTTTGTGCTGTTTCATATTCATCCTGATAATTTCTGCGAAATTGTCTGGTTTGAAAGGCTTGGAACACTTGTTCTGCTGTGCCGTAAACCACGCTGTACCCTTGTAGGGTGGCTTCTCGTGCGATACAGCCAGAAAGAAAAGTCTTTCCAAGTCCAGGTTTTCCGATAAACAGAAGATTTTTGTTGGGGAAAGTATCAAAATAATGGCTGTATTGTCGGCAAAAATCGAATATTTTTTTCATTGCCACTTGGGGTACTTGACCATTTGCCCATGCTTCGTTGCTGTAATAGTCCAAAGAAAAGTTTTTAAAGCTGTGATTGCTTCCATGGAGAAGAGGTTGCAAATGTTGTATTTGTGCCTGAATACAGTGGGTTTTCAAACAAGAACACAGGTTTTTGCCCTGCCATCCAGTATCATGGCATGCTGAGCAAAGAGCCCCTTCGTTAAGCAAATCAGGGTTAATGTCCAAACTATGGAGCAAGTCTTTGCGCTCTTCTTGGAGGGCGAGATTATCCAAACGAACTTTCTCAAACTCATCCATATTGGCTCTTTGTAAAGTGAGTTTCACCAGAATAGAGGCTGTTTGTCGGAGCATTTGGTCTATTTCTGCAATGCGTGGTTTGGCAGCATAAGCACGCTCTTTCAGCAGGTCTTTTTCTTTTTGCTTGTCTTTTAAGAAAAATTGATGCTGTGCTTGTGCTTGTTGCAGTACGCTTGTCTCATAAGGCATAGTGAGGTCCTTTCTCTTTTAAGTAATGGGGAATTGATCTAAGATCTTATCCATATAGTCGAAATTTTGTTGCAATTTTTGTGCTTGCTCAGGAGTGCTTTGGCTTGTTGCTGTCATTTGCATAGTGTCATGGGCATAGGGGCCTTTGGAATATTTCTTTCCTCCTGTCCCTTGTCTTGCCTTGCTATAGGTTCCTTGCTCTTGGGCGAGAATTTCTTCTTTGCTGTGGAGGTTCTTTTTGTGCCAGTTTTGGAAAATCCCCCCACAATAGTTCCAGTTGAAGGTTTCGTCCGAGCCTTGGGCAGCCAGTCCATCTCTGCAACGATCGTAAGCCAAGGGATAGACGTCCATGGAAAAGCCCCAATCATTCCACTGTTTTAAATCTTTTTGCATTTTACTATTGAAGATGGTTTGCTTCAGGTGGAAGATTTTCACCACTTCTTGTTGCTGTGCACTAAGCACTTTCAGGCTGTCTGTGTACTCCATGGCATTTGCCATAGTTAAAATTCCCTGATTATGCCAACGAGCCCCCTCGCTTTTAATGCTTTTCATAGAGGGTGGCTTTTGACTGTTATGGGAAAGTTTTTGCCGTTTGATGCAAAAAGTGACCAGCATTTGAATCACATCCACAGAAAGTTCCAAGTGGTCATATATTTCTAGCAGATATTTAATATCTGGATTACTTAGGGGTTTTCCCAGCTGTTGCTGTACAGCATCGAATAATTGTCTAAAGGTGGTGTCACTGTCTAAGGCAAGGACAATATCTGCAGTGGTATACTCTGGTGCAAAGGCGCTTTCTACTTTTTGAATCAGAGGAGCGGGGACACTGGGTGGAGCGTAAGGGATCGATTCAGCTTCAGCAGATGTTGCAACCAGAGAAGGGAGCAATCCAAGTCTATTCAGGGCTTCTTGTGCTTTTAACAAGCGAGTCTCTGCCCAAGTAGGGAGAGCATGATAGCGTAAAAGATGGAGATAAAGCAAAGCACCATCCCCAGAATCTTCCAGAAGAAGACGTGTCAGTGCTTCTTTTTGTATGCCAAGAATTTCCTGAAAGGGAAGGATGGGGAGGGCTTGATTGCTCCCCTTGGTTTCTGTTTGTGGAATTTCCTGTGGTAAAAGATTTTGCCCCATAATTTTGATCTCCTTTCGATTTTCGTCAGTGATTCTATTGTAACTGAAAAGGAGATAGATGTAAACACTCCCAGAAAAATTTTTTAAAAATTTTTCCTTTCCTTCTGTACGAACATTTCTTTTTGTGGTACAATAAAGAATAGGAAAAATCCCTCTTGGAGAAAGGACACAAAGCGTATGGAGAAAAAGATTATCACCGTTGAAATATTAGGGCAAGAATGCAAAATTGTTGCCAGTACCCCCGAAGAAGAAGCACGAATTCAGAAGATTGCCCAGTTGATTCAGTCAGAAATCCAAAGCACTTTGGAAAGAACTGGGGCATCTCAAGTGACTGCTCTGTTATATACAGCCTTAAATTTGGGGGATAGGCTTTTTCGAGAATTAGAAAGCACTGAAAATTTGAGAGAGCAAATCACAGAATCTGCAGATAGAATTGCAAAGCTTGAAAAAATGATTTCTCAAAAGGGGAAAGAGCCAAGAAAGACAAAAGGAAAAAAAGCAAAGGAAGAAATCAAAGAAGACCCAGACTTTGTGGCTGAAGCTGTGGAAGAATCCATCCCAGAGATTGTGGAAAACCCTGTGGAAAACTCAGAAAACCCTCCAGTGGAAACAGCAGAGGCAGTTTCATTCCCTCTCATGGAAGATCAGGAAACAAGGAGCAGAGAAGAGGAAACAGCGTCAGAGCCACAATCAGAAGGGGAAGAATTTCCAGAGGAGCAAACCAAGCTCCCAAACTGTTAAGCCATGGAGGAGATAGAACTACTCTCCCCTGCTGGTTCCTTAGAATCTGTGGAAGCTGCAGTCCAAGGAGGTGCCAATGCTGTTTACCTTGGTTATGGTGACTTTAATGCTCGTCGTAATGCCAAAAATTTCACCAAAGAAGAATTGGCAGAAGCAGTGGACTATTGCCATCTCCGTGGAGTGGATGTCCACCTGACCTTAAACACCCTTTTACGAGGACGAGAACTTCCCATGGTAGAAGCCATGTTGCAAGAAGTTCTACCCCTAGGGGTGGATGCCCTGATTGTCCAAGATATGGGCGTGTTATCTTTGGTGAAAAAAATGGCGCCCCATATCCCTCTTCATGCCTCCACCCAATGTGCTATTCACTCTTTGGATGGGGTGAAACAAGCAGCAGATTGGGGCTTTTCTCGTGTGGTTTTAGCACGAGAACTTTCTGACAGGGAGCTATCTTATATCGCAGACCACAGCCCCTTACCCCTAGAAGTCTTTGTCCACGGTGCATTGTGCATGAGCTATTCTGGACAGTGCTTCTTTTCAGCCATGGTAGGGGAACGTTCGGGGAATCGTGGTCTTTGCGCCCAAGCTTGTCGCTTGCCTTATCGCTGTGGGAAAACCCAAGGCTATCCCTTGTCATTAAAAGATATGTCTATGGCAAATCATCTCCAAAGACTGGAAGCCATGGGCATAGCAAGTTTAAAAATAGAAGGTCGTATGAAACGTCCAGAATATGTTTATTTGGTGACAAAAATTTATGCTGCCGCCTTAAGAGAAAACCGATCTCCCAGTCCAGAAGAGTTTCAGATTTTGGAAGATGTTTTTTCCAGACAGGGTTTTACAGATGGTTATTTTCAAGAAAACTTAGGAAAAGAGATGTTTGGGGTGCGAGAAAACCAAGCTCCCCCCAAGGACCTCTTCGCCCAAGGTAGAAGAGAGTATCAAGGGAAAAATCAGCGAAAAATTCCCATTTCGTATTCATTAGAAATAACCGACAAAGTAAATCTGACTTTGTGGGACGAAAAAGGGAACAGAGTGTCTGGAGAAATTGGGGGCGTGGAAGAAGCTAGACAAAAGCCTTTGACAGAAGAAGTGGCAAAAGACCAGCTTTCTCGCACAGGGGACACCCCCTATACCATGGTGGCAGAGAGCATTTCTATCAGAGAAAATGTGGCGATTCCTTTGGTGAAGCCGAAAAATCTCCGAAAAGACTTGCTCGAGGAAATCTCTGCTCTTCGCACAGAAAAGAAAAACCTCCCTCTCTACCCTGTCCAATACACCCCTTCACAAAAAGGAGAAAAAAGACCACTACAATGGACCATTTCTGTCCACAGTGCCACACAGGTCACAGAGGAATTGTTAGCAGAAAAACCCTCCTTACTTTACCTCCCAATGGACACAGAGGAAAAAATAGTACAACGATGTCATGAAGCGCAGATTCCTCTCTGTGTGAAAATACCTGATATTCGCTCTGACCAAGAGCGAGAAGGACAGATCCCTCTGCTAGAGAAATGGAAGTCTTGGGGGGTAACAGAAGCTTTGGTGGGCACCTTAGATAGCCTTCACTTTGCCAAAGGCTTTGCACTGCGTGGAGATTATGGGCTGAATCTCACCAACGATTTTGCCTTGGCACAATATGGGGACTTATGTTCAGCTCTCCCTTCCTTTGAACTGAATTTAGCACAAATTCGTGATTTGGATAAAAAAATCCCCTTAGAGCTTTTGGTATATGGGAATTTACCTCTTATGACCAGTAAAAATAGTATGATATGGGGGAAATCTGGAAAGACTTCAGAAAATCAAACGCTGACAGATCGAAAGAATATTTCCTTTCCTGTGGAACAGGACCAGTCAGGGAGATGGCATCTATACAACGCATTGCCCCTTTATCTGGGGGACAAAGACTTGTCAGATTTGGGGCTGTGGGCAGGACGATTGTCTTTTACCAAAGAAAGCCCAGAGGATTGTGCTGTCATCTGTAGGACAGTGAAAGAAGGAAAACCTTTTGAAAAGCCCATGACCCGTGGTTTATATTATCGAAATACACTTTAAAAGATGGAGGAAAATTTATGAATATGGAAATTACCCCTTCTAAAATTGCTCTTGTGCTGGCAGCGATTCTCTTTTCTGGGGGATATTATCTAGGGGTGACAGACCCAGATGCAGCGACTCTTTCTGGGGTCTTGCTTGTGGGGAGCCTTGTGGCGATTATTGCCAGTCTTGTATTTTTCGTCAAAGCAGAAGATGCCAAGCAACAAAGACGCCTAAAAAGCTTTATGCGAGCTGTGGACAGTATGCCAAAGGAAGAAGGCGAGCCAGCTGTTCGCTTATCCGAAAAACTGCCCAGTGTAGAGGTATTGTCAGACACAAAAATTTCCAAAGAAGCCTTGACCACAACACCCGTAGAAAAGCCCAAAAAGATTGTCCCTTTGTCAGAACTGCCAAGTTTTAACCAAGAAGATGATTTGGGTGTCTATCAAGAAACAAAGAAAAAATAAGAATATGAATAGGACAACAACAGGATGAATATTAAAATAAAGGCACTTTCTCCCAAAATCGGTGTAGAAATCCCCACCCCTTATTATGCCACAGAGGGGGCTGCTGCCATGGACCTTCACGCTTGTATGGAAGAATCAATCACCATAGAAGTTGGAGAGCGTAAACTGATTCCCACAGGACTTGCCATTGCCCTCCCTTCCCCAGACTACGTGGCGTTGATTTTTGGAAGAAGTGGCTTAGGGGTGAAGCACGGCATTGCTCCAGCCAACTGTGTGGGTGTGATTGATAGTGACTACCGTGGAGAACTGATGGTAGGACTTCAAAACAGTGGAGACAGTCCCTTTGTGATTGCCCCTTGTGACAGAATTGCACAGCTAATGATCACCCCTGTACTACGTCCCACCTTACAATGGGTAGGAGATTTGGGTGAAACAAACAGAGGAGCAGGTGGATTTGGCTCCACCGGCAAGGGTTCTTGATGTGGCTTTCTCATAGCTTTCCATCTTTTTAACCCTGTCTCCAGAAAAAATAGGACACTCTTATGAGAGAGGTCTTTCTTTAGAAAGAAGAGGAACAATGAAAGAATTAGTGCTTGCATCCAAGTCCCCACGTCGGAAAGAGTTGATGGACACTTTTGGACATCCTTTTACCATCTGTCCAGCAGAAGAGGAAGAAATCATAGACCAAAGCCTTGCCCCTAGTGAACTGGTGATGGCCTTGGCAAAGCAAAAAGCAGAAGAAGTCATCCAAAAACATCCCCACGCTGTGGTGGTGGGTGCAGATACAGTTGTTGTATTACAGGGAGTAATATTTGGCAAACCTAAAACAGAAGAACAGGCTTTTTCTATGTTAGAAGCACTCCAAGGGAATTGGCATACTGTCTATACAGGCTTGTGCATCATGGAAGAGGGACAGGAAAGTCACCATTCATTTTGTGCCACAAAGGTGGAAATGATGCCGTTGTCTGACAGAGACATCAAAGCGTACATCGCCCAAGGAGAATCCATGGACAAAGCAGGTGCTTACGGCATCCAAGGAAAAGGCGCTTGGCTGATGAAAGGGATAGAAGGGGACTATTTTAATGTAGTAGGGCTCCCCCTTTGTACTCTGGGTCAAGAATTGAAAAAATTCGGTATCTATCTATTGGGAAGCGAGGGAGCTAGTTGAAAGATTTTTTCTCCAAAAGTGGAGGTCTCCTTTTAATCGTTGCTTTTTTGCTTAGCGTATTGGTGGGGGCAAGCTCTATCATTTTGCAAGGAAGCACAGACCCCATTGCCAATGCAATGGGACAAGTGACAGCCCCTTTTCGCAATGGTGTTTCCACTGTGGCAGTGTGGGGAGAAGGTATTTATGACTTTGTGGTTCGATATAACGAAATGGAAGAAGAACTGGCAGAGCTTAAGAATTTTGTAGCAGAATTAGAAGAAATTGTCCGAGAAGGGGAAGAAGCCCTACGTGAAAACGCCCAACTGCGTGAGCTTCTCTCTCTCCAAGGGAAAAGACGTGATTTTGTCTTTGAATCAGCCAAGGTCTCTGGACGCTCCTTTACAGGATGGGAATCTGTCCTCACCTTGGACAAAGGGAAAAATGCAGGGGTAGAACTGGGAGACTGTGTGATTACAGAAGCAGGACATCTGGTGGGTGTGGTGCAAGAACTGGGAGATAACTGGTGCTTTGTGGCAACCGTGGTTTCTACAGATTTAAGCGTTGGTGGTATTGTGTCACGTACTGGGACAGCTGGTATTTTAGAAGGAGAATTTTCCTTCATGGCACAAGGACAGCTGAAGCTTTCCTATCTCACAGGAGACAGCCAAATTGTCCCAGGAGACCAAGTGCTCACCTCTGGCATCGGGGACATCTATCCCAAAGGTCTGACTGTAGGAAAGATTTTAGGCGTTTTCGACGAGCCTTCTGGGATGTCACGCTATGCCGTTCTGGTGCCTGACGTAGAACTTGATAGTTTAATTGAAGTTTTTATCATCAAAGACTTTGAAATTGTGGAATAGAGGATTTTATGACTAGACAAGACTATTTCCATAAGTGGTTTGCCTATTCCTTGGGACTTTTGCCCATTTGGCTACTGGATTGTTATCTCCTATGCCGTTATCCCGTTTATGGCACAACCCCTATGTTGCTCCCTCTCACTGTGGCAGCTGTTGCCACCATGGAAGGACAAATGTCAGGGGGGATTTTTGGGATGTGGGTTGGATTTTTGTGGGAGACCACCTATCCAGGTGGCTTTGGTGCCATGATTTTCCTTTTGACAATCTTTGGCTTTTTGGGAGGTACAGGAGTGCAATATGTGTTGAAACGGGGTTATTTTGGCTTTTTTGTCTGTAGCCTGTTCACTCTCTTAGGGGTGGAATTTATGATTGTTTTGGCACATTCCCTTTCTGGAACAGCCACTTATCTTTATCTGATTCCCCTTGCCAGTCGGCAAATTGCTTTGACCATGTGCTATTCCCCTTTAGTTTATTGGGTGTTCAGACGGGTTTTCAGCAAAGTGGGAGGAAATAAATTAGCGTAAATATCTCCCGATACTGCGAGATGTTCCCTAGTGAGGAAAGTACATCAGCAGAAGCCTTTCGGGATAGAGTGTTTAGGAACCACAGGGCAAAAGAATTTGCCTTCAAGTTTCCTTGGAGAAAAGTATGACACAAAAAAAATTAAGCAGACGAAATTTTCTGTTCGTGGCACTGACATTGACCTTGTTTTTGTTTATGCTTGGGACATTATACAGCGCCCAAATTATATATGGACAGGAATATACAGTACAAGCACAGCGTAAAATAGTGGAAAGCGAAACAGTGGACGTGGCACGTGGGGCTATTTTAGACCGCTATGGCAGAGTCCTTGTTTCCAACGAAGTCATCTATCAACTGGAACTAAGTTGGGACAAAATGGGATCAGATCAAAATGAAGCCATTGCTTGGCTTTTGACCACTGTGGAAGAAGAAGGGGTAGCGTGGAACAGCAGTCTGACCATATCTGACACAGCCCCCTATGTATTCACAGGGGAAAATATTTTTTATGGTACCTATCAAGATGAAAATGGAGAAGATTATCGTGTCCTCACCCGTCTGGGGAATTTTTGCCTTGCCCAAGAATGGATCCAAGACCCCAGAGAAGGGCATAACCCACAAATGTCAGCCAAAGCAGTCTTGGAAAAGCTGATAGACTTCTATGATCTTGGGGGATACCCAGAGGAGATGCAACGAGATATGGTTGCTGTTTCCTATGATCTTTCCCTGAGAGAGCTTGAAATTCGTTATGATGCCTATTACTTTGCAGAAAATATAGACATCACCTTAACCACCAAAGTCATGGAGCGGGACTATTCTGGTATGACAGTGACCCCCACCACCCAAAGAGTATTCGGCACTGATTATGCAGCCCATCTTTTGGGGAGGGTCTCTAGTATGAACACCACTGAGTGGGAATACTATAAAACCTTAGGCTATCCCATGGATGCCGTGGTAGGAAAAGAAGGGGTGGAGCAAGCCTTCGAAAGCTATCTACGGGGTGAATCTGGACTTCGGATTCAGGAAACCAATACCCAAGGGGACATTATGTCTGCGTATTGGGAGGAAGAGCCAGAAGCAGGGGGGAATGTGGTTCTTACCTTAGATATTGAATTGCAAAAAAAGGTAGAAGACGTACTTGCCACAGAAATTCCTTTGATGAACAACGACTCTATCCAAGGGGGCGCTTGCGTGATTATGGAAGTGAACACTGGGGCTGTTTTGGTGGCGGCTTCTTATCCTACCTTTGATCTGGGTCTTTATGGAGAGCAACTACAAGCGAATTTAGAAAACGAACTAAATCCTTTGTTCAATCGTGCTTTACAAGGGACCTATGCACCGGGGTCTACTTTTAAAATGGTGACAGGATTAGCAGCTTTGGAAGAAGAAATTGTCACCCCCACCACGACCATCAGAGATTCAGGACCGTTTGATTATTATCAAGACTATAGCCCTGCTTGTTGGATTTATAACCTGTATGGTGGCACCCATGGATGGCAAAATATTTCGGATGCAATCAAAAACTCCTGTAACTATTACTTTTACCAAGTCGGTTTGGATTTGGGCATTGACCGTATTGGGGAATATGCGGCAAAATTCGGTTTGGGAGAACCCTCTGGCATCGAGTTGCAAGAAAAACAAGGGGTGATGGCAAGTCCAGAATATACCAATTCTATTGGTCAAACTTGGTACGACGGTGCTACCCTTTCTGTGGCAATCGGACAAGAGAACTCAGCCTTTACCCCTTTGCAAATGACAAATTATATTTGTACCCTAGTGAATGGCGGGACTCATTATGATGCCCATCTGTTACAAGAAGTGAAGTCTGGTGATTTTTCTCAGATTGTCTATACCTATGACCCCGAAGAACATGGGGAATATCTGGGCTTTGATCAAACAAATTTAGATGCTGTGCTAAAAGGAATGGAAAACTTAATTACCTCTGGTTCAGTCTCTGGTGATTTCCAAAATCTTGCAAGACTTGGTATCTCCGTGGGAGGAAAAACAGGAACAGCACAGCTCACAGGGACAGCCACTGCCTCTGCAAATGCTGTCTTTGTCTGTTATGCTCCTGTGGAAAATCCAGAAATCGCTTTGACCCTTGTAGTGGAAAAAGGTGGCTCTGGTGGTAAAGTTGCCAGCATGGCAGCAGAGATTTTAGAATACTATTTTACCAATCAAGAAAACAGAGAGGACATGACAAAAGAGAATGTTTTGATGCCTTAGCCTGTCCTTTCTTCTTGATTCTCTGGACAGAAGGAGAAAAGGCAAAGCCGTCTGGGGAAAGATTTTTGAATAAAGGATGAAAACATGAAACAACTACTTCAATACCTTGAAACCATTGATGAATTTAATCAAATAGATACAGCCATTGCCACAGGAAATTCTCCTGTGGCTTTCTCTGGTTTGTCCTTAGTCCACAGAGCCTTGAGTATTGCTAGATTTTGGGAAAGCTCTAAAGTCTGTCAGATTGTTTTTGTAGCAGACGAAGAAGAGGGAAAAGCGTTGCAAAAAGACCTGAAATCTCTTTTAGATGTAGAAGTACCACTGTATCCCTCTCGCCCCTTTTCCTTTTATGGGGAAGGCTCTCACCAGTGGGAGCAACAGCGTATCGGGATTCTCTCTGGGTTAGAAGAAACACCTGTGGTGATAGCCACCATAGAAGGAGCGTTGCAACGAACCATTCCACCTAAAATCTTAGCAAAAGCAAGTTTTACAGTGAAAGTAGGGGACACCATTCCTTTGGAAGACCTGTCAAAAAGACTGGTAGAAAGTGGCTATACCCACAGCGAATTGGTGGAATCCATCGGACAATTCTCTATACGTGGGGGAATATTAGATATCTATTCGCCTAATTGTAATCACCCTGTGCGACTGGATTTCTTTGGGGATGATTTAGATTCCATGGGCTATTTTCTCCCTGATACCCAACGCCGCACCGAAAATCTGGAAGAGCTGACCATTCTCCCTGTGTCAGAAACCTTGCCCCACCTCTGTCAAGATTTAGAGAATGAACTTCTTGCCCTTGAAAAGAAAAAAGGGGAGACTCTTTGGCAGGAAACCTTAGAAAATGACAGAAAGCATTGGGAAATGATGAAAGAACTGCCCACAGCTGATCGTTATTTAGAAGTGATTTATCCAGAGTTTAGCACTTTATTAGACCATGTTCCAGTGGAAAGCCAAGTGATTTTCTCGGAATGTAATAAGGTCATGGACAGAGCCAAAACGTGGCAGTGGCAAATGGAAGAAGAGGAAAAATCTCTTTTAGAGCGGGGGAAAATATGTGGTTCTCTCTGTCATTTCCTCTTGACGCAAAACCAATTTTTTAAAAAACTAGAAGAATTTCCTGTGATATACTTGGATTTTTTCACCCTTTCTACCTATCCAACCCCACCCAAAGCCTTGGTATCGTTGACGGCAAGACAAATCTCTCCTTTTGGGAGCAATCTCTTAGCAGCCAAGGAGGACAGCCAAGCTTTTGCAAAGGGAAAAGTGCTGGTTCTTCTCTCTTCCCCCCAACGATGTGCCTCTTTGTACCAGCAATGGCAAGAAGAGGGCTTTTCCTGTACTCTTGATACCAAGCTAGAAGCATTACCAGAAGAAGGGCAAGTGTATATCGCCCAAGGTATTCTTTCTGGAGGCTTTCAACTAGAAAATCTCCTTGTGTTGGTAGAAGGGGTCGGAAGCCCCTTGAAACAGCGTAAACAAAAAGCTGCCACCAACCGACAGCATTTAAAAAGCTGTGCAGATCTGGTGCCAGGGGATTTGGTGGTCCACGAGGTTCACGGCATAGGGCGATACAAAGGCATGGAAACCATGAAGGTGGATGGTGTGGACAAAGATTATATCTGTCTGGCATATGCAGGGACAGACGAGCTTTATATTCCAGCTACCCAATTAGATGTAGTCTCAAAATACATTGGTGGTGGGGAAGAGGCACAAGCTGCCAAAAAGCTGAACAAACTAGGAGGCTCTTCTTGGGAGAAATCCAAAAAGCAAGCGAAAAAGGCAGTGGCAGATCTTGCCAAAGGCTTAATAAAATTATATGCACAGCGAGAAAAGTTAAAAGGCTTTGCCTTCTCCCCAGATGCTCCATGGCAAGAAGAATTTGAAGAAGAATTCCCTTACCCAGAAACAGAGGATCAGCTTCGCTCTATTGCAGAGATTAAAATGGACATGGAGCGATCTCGCCCCATGGATAGGCTTCTTTGTGGAGATGTGGGCTTTGGGAAAACAGAAGTGGCATTTCGTGCTATGATGAAATGCATCCTAGATGGAAAGCAAACAGCGATTCTAGTCCCTACCACTGTCCTTGCTCGGCAACATTTTCTGACAGCCCTCAGCCGTTTTCGAAATCATCCTGTGAAAATAGATGTGGTTTCTCGCTTTCGTACCCCAGCACAAATGAAAGAAACCCTTGCCAAAGTGGCAAGTGGGGAGGTGGATATCCTAATTGGTACCCACAGACTCTTCCAAAAAGACGTGATCTTTCATGACTTAGGGCTACTGGTGGTGGACGAGGAACAGCGTTTTGGGGTTTCTCACAAAGAAAAGCTGAAAGAGCGTTTTGCTCAAGTGGATGTCCTCACCTTGTCAGCCACTCCCATTCCTCGTACACTGAACATGGCACTGTCAGGGATACGTGATATGTCCAGCTTAGAAGAGCCACCACCAGGGAGACAACCAGTACAAACTTTTGTCATGGAGGAAAATTGGGCAGTCTTAGTAGACGCCATGAAGCGAGAGATCGAGCGTGGTGGTCAGGTGTTCTTTTTACACAATCGGGTGGAAGGCATCGAAAGAACAGCCAGAAATCTCCGTGAAATGTTAGGGGAGACAGCCCACATCGCTGTGGCACATGGCAGGATGGAAGAAAAAGAAATCAATCAAGTGATGGGGGATATGACAGATGGCAGAGTCAACGTTCTAGTCTGTACCACCATCATTGAAACAGGAATTGATTTGCCCAATGCAAATACCCTTGTGATACAAGATGCCGATCGTATGGGCTTGTCCCAACTTCATCAAATCCGTGGACGTGTGGGACGCTCTTCCCGACGTGCCTTTGCCTATCTCACTTATAGGGAAGGGAAAATACTCACAGAAGTGGCAAGCAAGCGTCTGTCAGCCTTGCGAGAATTTGCCGAATTTGGAGCGGGGTTTCAAATTGCCATGCGTGATTTGGAGATTCGTGGGGCAGGGAATGTCTTAGGGCCAGAGCAATCAGGTTTTCTCCTTTCTGTGGGCTATGATATGTATCTTCGTCTTTTAGAAGAAGCTGTACTCACAGAGCAAGGTTTACCACTGCCAGAGAACAATATTTGTGTGGCAGATTTGACGGTGGCAGCTTCAGTGCCAGATCGCTATGTGCCACAAGAAAAACAACGGATGGACCTCTATCGTCGCATTGCCTCGCTACGTAGCGAAGAAGATGCCGATGATTTGGTAGACGAACTCATTGACCGTTACGGAGAACCCCCACGCACAGTGAATAATTTGATTTCTGTGGCACTGCTCCGAGCCAAGGCACAGCCCTTTGGCATCACTAGAATCGTGCAACAACGAGAAAAAATCCATTGGTATTTCAAAGAAATGCCCTTAGAGGCAATTTCTCAGCTCTGCAATCACAAACGCTATCTGCGACGTTTGGTCTTTGTCCCAGGGGACGAGCCACAAATCGCCCTTGCCCTCCCACAAGGGGATGTATTGGAAACAGCAAGAAGAATGTTATCAGATCTGGAAGAGATCATGTCAAAGGGTGAATTGGAAAAAAATATTTCTGAGAAATCCCAAGAAAACTCTTGAAATTTTTCCTAAAATAGCATACAATAGAATCATGACAAAGTAGAAAGGATGTTTTTCATGAAAATTGATAATAAAAGAGGACACATCGAAATTACCAACGATGTATTCACAGCAATCACAGGCTCTGCAGCCACCAGTTGTTATGGTGTCAAAGGGATGGCACTGACATCTAAAGTAGATGGTCTGGTCCATTTGCTGAAGAGAGAATCCATGGCAAAAGGGGTCAAAGTTACCTGTCACAGTGACGAGAGTATTTCTATCCAGTTACACATCATTGTGGAGCATGGGGTTAATTTGGTGGCTGTGAGCAACGCCATCATGAGCGAGGTGCAATATGTTGTCACCAACACCACAGGGGTTCCTGTGAAAAAAATCGAAGTCTTTGTTGATGGGATACGGTTTTAAAGTAGAAAGGAAAAAGCAAAATGAAGTCTATCATAACAGCTCAAGATTTCCAGAACATGGTGTGCCACGGCACAGCAAAGCTTTCTGGAGAAACACAAATGCTAAATGATTTAAACGTGTTTCCTGTCCCTGATGGAGATACAGGGACCAATATGACCCTGACCATGTCAGCCGCATCCAAAGAAATGGAAAATGGGGAATTTGAAACCTTGGGAGAGGCAAGTCAAAAAACTGCCTCTGCTCTTTTACGCGGGGCAAGAGGAAACTCAGGGGTGATTTTATCCCTTCTCTTTCGTGGTTTTGCCCAAGGCACAAAAGATTGGGTCACCGTTGATGGTCGCACTTTTGCCCTTGCCATGGATTTTGGTGTTGCTGCGGCCTATAAAGCCGTGATGAAGCCAGCAGAAGGAACCATTTTAACAGTCTCTCGCATGGCAGCTGCAGGGGCTGCTGGGAAGGCAAGAGAAGACAACACAGTGGAAGCAGTTTTATCTGCTGCCATCGAAGCGGGGGAAATTGCCTTAGCTGAAACCATCCATCAAAATCCTGTTTTGGAAAAAGCTGGAGTGGTGGATGCAGGGGGGAAAGGTTTCTTGATCGTCCTCCAAGGGATGCTGGACTCTATCCAAGGAAAACCCATGCCCAAAGTGGAAAAGACCCAAGAATCATCAGGAGCAGATTTTGGGAATTTCGATGTTGGGGATATTAAATTTGGTTACTGTACGGAATTTATTTGTGCAAGAGAAACAAAAAAAGACCCAGAAATTCTCAGAAGCCGATTGGACGAGATGGGTGATAGTCTTGTACTGGTGGAAGATGATGAAATCATCAAAGTCCATGTCCACACAAACAACCCAGGAGTTGCTTTGGAAGAGGGCTTGAAATATGGACAACTCCTAAAAGTGAAAATTGAAAATATGCGGGAACAGCATACAGAGATTATTAATAAAGAGGAAGAAACACCAAAACCAGCCAAACCTACGAAAAAATTTGGTTTTGTCTCCATCTGTGCTGGGGAAGGCTTAGAAAATCTCTTCCGTGATTTTGCAGTGGATGGTATCATTTCAGGAGGGCAAACCATGAACCCCTCCACAGAAGATATTTTGCGTGAAATCAACAAAACCCCTGCTGAAATTGTCTATGTTCTGCCCAATAATAAAAATATTATCATGGCAGCACAACAATGTGTCCCCTTGTTCCAAGAGAAACAAGTCATTGTCATTCCCACCAAAAGTGTGCCCCAAGGTTTGTCTGCCATGATGATGGTAGACCCAGAAGGCACAGAGGAATATAACACAAGAGAAATGACAGCAGCCATGGAAGCTGTTACCACAGCAGAAATTACTTATGCAGCCAGAAATTCCGACTTTGATGGAAATGAAATCAAAGAAGGGGACTATCTTGGTCTGTTGGAGAATCAATTCTTCTATACTGGTGCCTCCTTTGAAACACTGGTTCAAGAACTTCTAGCCCAAGAAAAGTTCCAAGAAGCAGAATTCTTGACTGTCTATGTGGGTGAAGAAGCCATAGAAGAGCAAAGCGAAAGATTACAAGAAATCATCGCAGAGACTTTGCCAGAAGCAGATGTGACAGTGCATCAAGGAAAGCAACCTGTCTACTATTATATTATTTCAGCCGAATAAAAACATTACCCCTAAAATACCTCTCATACGGGGTGTTTTAGGGGTTGAGACATATCAGCCCAGAAAGAAAATCCCCCAAAGAGAAAAGGAGAAAGACCAATGGCAGAGATGACACCCATGATGAAGCAGTATTTTGAAATGAAGAAACAATACCCTGATAGCATTCTATTTTTTCGTTTAGGGGATTTTTACGAGATGTTTCACCAAGATGCCATCACAGTCGCCCAAGAATTAAATCTCACCCTCACCTCTCGTGACCGTGGGAAGCCAGAAGAAGAGCGCACCCCTATGTGCGGGATTCCATACCACGCAAGTGAAACATATTTGGCAAAATTAGTGTCAAAGGGGTACAAAATCGCCATTTGCGAGCAGATGGAGGACCCAAGTAAAACCAAAACCATCGTGAAACGAGATGTTGTCCGAGTGGTGACCCCCGGCACTTTAATGGAAACTGCCATGTTAGAAGAGAGACAAAACAATTATTTGGCTGTGGTTTACACCCCCACAGCAGAAGAAATGGTAGAAAACTGGGGAGAGATTGTTCTCTGTTTTTGTGATATCTCCACCGGACGGATTTTATTACGGAACATGACCTTATCAGACACAGTGATACAGGAAGCCTGTAATGAACTAAGCAGATTTTCCCCCAAAGAAGTCTTGCTGTCCACAGGGGCAATGGGACAACGATGGATTCGTGATTTTCTCCAAGAAGGCTTATCCCTTCCTTTGGAAGAAGGAGAAGGCTTCTCGGTAGAAGAAGGAAAAAAAGCATTCAAAAAACAATTTCCAGAAGAAACTGCGCCAAAGTCCAAAGAAATCCTTTGTGCCTTAGGTGGATTGTTTCATTTTCTCCATAAAACACAAAAAATGGATTTGACCTATCTTGCCTCCTTACAGTATCTCAATGCTGAGGACTTTATGGAACTCAGCGTGGAAACACGTCGCAATTTAGAACTCACAGAAACTCTGTGGAGTCGTGAAAAGAAAGGCTCCCTCCTGTGGGTGCTGGATAAAACAAAAACTTCCATGGGGGGGAGAATGCTTCGTGATTGGATGCAACGCCCTTTACTGAGTGTGTCGAAAATTAATAAACGGCAATCTGCTGTGTGCGAATTGAAAGAAAACTTGAGCATCTCAGCCAATTTAGAAGACATACTAAAAGAAATCCCAGATTTAGAGCGTATGACTGCTCGTATCGGCTATGGCTCTGCTTCCCCAAAAGATTTGCGTGGTTTGGCAGAGGGCTTGGAAAAAGTTTCTGTATTAAAAGAAAAACTCTCCTCTTTACAGAGCGAAAAGCTGAAATCAATTCAGGAGAAATTAGAAGATTTACCACAACTTACGGAGTTGCTTTTGGCAGCATTGCAAGAGGAATTGCCTGTTTCTATTCGAGAAGGAGGCATGATTCGCAAAGGATTCCACGAAGAAGTGGATAAGCTGAATCATGTGGTGGACAACGGCGCCCAACTCATTGCAGAACTAGAGTACAAAACAAAAGAAGAAACTGGAATACGCAATCTAAAAGTGCGATATAACAGAGTCTTTGGCTATTTTATCGAGGTAGCAAAGGCACAAAGTGACGCTGTCCCCAGTCATTGGGTGCGAAAGCAAACGGTGACCAACAGCGAACGCTATATCAGCGAAGAGCTGAAAGATCTGGAACATATGATTTTAACAGCAAAAGACAAAGTAACAGCGTTGGAATATGAAATTTTCAAAAAGTTACAAGAAGAAGTGTGTAAATTCATTAAAATCATTCAAGAAACAGCCCAAGCAGCAGCGGAATTAGATGTGTTGAACTCTTTTGCCACTGTGGCAAGAAAGGGCAATTATGTTCAGCCAGAAATCACGGAAACGTCCATCCTTAGTATTCGAAACGGCAGACATCCAGTGGTAGAAAAAATGCTAAAAGACGGACTCTTTGTCCCCAATGACAGTAACTTTGTGGAAAATAAAGAGCTATGCGCTGTGATTACAGGCGCTAATATGTCAGGGAAATCCACCTATATGCGTCAAGTTGCTTTGATTGTGTTGATGTCCCAAATGGGCTCCTTTGTGCCGGCTTATTCGGCACAAGTTGGGATTGTGGATCAGATTTTCACCAGAATCGGTGCTTCTGATGATTTGGCAGCTGGTCGTTCTACCTTCATGGTGGAAATGAGCGAAGTGGCAACCTTGCTTAAATCAGCCACAGAACGATCCCTTCTTGTTTTAGATGAAATAGGTCGGGGAACATCTACTTATGACGGCATGGCGATGGCAAAGGCAGTCTTGGAATATTGTCGTGAAAAAATCGCAGCCAAAACGCTATTTGCCACCCATTATCACGAACTTTCAGTGGTGGCAGAGGAAATGTCCTTGGTGAACAACTATAATCTGGCGGCAAAGCAACAAGGAGAGGAACTTCTCTTTTTGCGAAAGCTTCTCCCTGGTGCAGCTGACCAAAGTTATGGGATCCAAGTGGCAAAACTTGCTGGTGTGCCAGAGGAAGTCATAGGGCGAGCCTATGAAATCTTGCAAGAATTAGAATCCAGTGATGGAAAACCACCAATCCCCAGAGTAGAACCTGTGGTGTTGCCTCTCAGCCCCGAAGAAATCATAGAAAAAGAGGTGGTAACAGAGCTAAGAAGCTTAGATCTGGACAACCTCACCCCCAGACAATCTTGGGAAATATTAGAACAGTTACGGCAAAAACTTCATACACTAGGATAGGCGTAAATTAATTTACGGTCATTCGCTGCCACAAAGGAGGATACATGGAAGAAATACAAATACTTGCCCCAGAAGTCGCAAATATGATCGCAGCAGGGGAAGTGGTGGAGCGTCCTGCTTCTGTGGTGAAAGAATTGATGGAAAATGCTGTGGATGCTGGTGCCACAGAGATTGTAGTGGAGCTATCTTCTGATAAGCTTGTGGTTCGTGATAACGGCAGAGGAATTCCCCCCTCTCAACTGGAAAAAGCATTTCTCCGTCATGCCACCAGTAAACTGAAATCAGCAGAGCATTTGGCGCAAATCGCAACCCTTGGTTTTCGTGGGGAAGCCTTGGCAGCCATTGCTTCTGTCTCGAAAGTTATGGCGATTTCTGCCACTGTTGAAGGGGAATTCGCCCATTATGTTCTGCTAGAGGGGGGCGAAGTGAAGGAAAAAGGAGAAAAAGAAAGAGGCGTGGGCACCACCATGGAAGTCTCTGATATTTTCTTCAACACACCAGCTCGTAAAAAATTTATGAAATCCCAACGAAGCGAAGCTTCTGCTATTTTGGCATTGGTACAAGAAATGGCTCTGTCTCACCCAGAAATCTCTATCAAGTATTACCGAGAGGGAAAAGAGGAGCTGTACACCACAGGAGATGGGAAAATTTCCTCGGGCATCTTTCATGTGCTAGGGAAGAATATTGCTGCAGGACTGCGAGAAATCTCTCTTTCCGACTTAGAGAGCAAGGTAGAGGGCTTTGTTTCTCTCCCTTCCTGTTGTCGAGCTTCTCGCTCCTATCAACATTTTTTTGTCAATGGGAGATATATCAAATCCCCACTCTTGGCAGCTGCTGTGGAGAATGGTTACGAAAATCAAAAAATGGTGGGACGTTTTCCAGCCCTTGTCTTATATATACAGCTACCCTTTGAAGATTTAGATGTAAATGTCCATCCAGCCAAAACCACGGTAAAATTTGCCCGTGAAAAAGAGGTTTTTCAGCTCGTTTATCAGGCTGTAAAAAGTGGACTGAAACAACATAAGGACATACAAAAAGTAGAATTAACATCAAAGAATACAAATAGTATACCTTCTTCTCTTCTTGAAAAAGAAGTACCTCCCTATCCCAGTCACACAGCGATACTACAAAGCCCCCTTGCTGAGGAATCTCAAACTTCCTTTTCAGTGCCCAATCCAAGGAAAGAAAATACAACTAGTAATATACCGAAAATAGATTACAATTTCAATGGGTTTTCCTCCTTAGAAGAGGAAGAATTAGAAGAAGAGGAAACGCTTCCCAGAAGGAAAAGTTCCATTGACACAGCAGAAAATAATCAATTTTTCCTTCCATTGAAAGAGAAGGAAGAAGAAGTAAGAAAAGAAAAGCCAGAAGAAACGACTTTGGTCAGAAATCCAGAAAAATCCCTTCGTCATCTGGAGGAGGATTATGTGGAAGAGACCATAGAACCTATGGAGCCTTCTTGGCGAGTGGTGGGAGAATTTTTCAAAACCTATATCGTCATCGAAGTAGAGGACGAAATTTATTTTGTGGACAAGCACGCAGCCCACGAACGCATGAATTTTGAACGGATAAAGAGTCAGGAATACACCCCAATGGCGCAAGTGTTATTAAAACCACAGGTATTGCAGTTGGCACCAGAAGAAAAAGCTATATTATTAGAAAATATCCCTTTATTAAAAGAATTTTCCTTTGATGTGGAAGAATTCTCACAGGATGCCGTGATTATTCGTGAAGCGCCCTATGATATCCCTTTAGAAAAAATCAGTGAGACTCTGGTGGAACTTGTCCAGAAATTAAAAAACGGTGATACACCCGACCCAACATCAGCAAGAGATTCCCTCCTTCACTCCATCGCCTGTCAAAGTGCCATCAAGGCTGGCTATGACACCCATGAAAGCGAACAAAATTTGCTGGCAAAAATCATTATGGAAGACAAGGTACGTCATTGTCCCCACGGCAGACCCATTGTTGCCTCTCTCACAAAAAAAGACTTAGAAAAAAAGTTCAAGCGAACTTTGTAAAGGAACAAAGAGAAAATTCTATTGTCTAATTAAATGTTCTTTCCAGTGAAAGGGAAAGAAAAACTCCCCTCACCAATGGCGAGGGGAGAGAGATTCTTTCTTCGTTAAGAAGTAATCTGTTATATATCAGGTGCAAAGACAATACCATCTGTCTCTGACATAGAAGCAATGCGGGCAAGGGAATAAATTTCCACACCTTGTTCTCTTAAGGTAGAGCCACCTGGTTGAAAAGCTTTTTCAATGGCAATACTCACACCCACCAGTTCAGCACCAGCAGCTTCTACCAAAGAAATCAAGCCAGTCAGTGCTGCGCCATTGGCAAGGAAATCGTCGACAATTAATATCTTGTCGCCTGCGCCCAAAAATTCTTCAGAAATCATAATATCACTGATTTTATGGTGGGTAAAAGATTCTACCTTTGCTGTGTAAACCAGAGGGGGTAGACTTTTAGACTGGCTTTTTCGGGCAAAGACCAGAGGGACATCGAACACTTGTGCCACAAAACAACCGATTGCAATGCCAGAAGCCTCGATGGTCATAATTTTTGTGATCTCTTTGTCCTGAAAGCGAGTTTTAATTGCCTCAGCCATTTCTTGTAACAGCTTCACATCAATTTGGTGGTTTAAAAAACTGTCCACACGAAGTATTTCGTCTCCAATGATTCGCCCATTTTGTCGAATTCGTTCCTTTAGTATTTCCATACATACCTCCATCATTTCAGATCACCTGATTCGGGATAAAATCCCCAATACTGTCTCTGTCTTTCGCTATAGAATTTACTTCCTACAATTTTCCATTATAGTACAAGAATCTAAAAAAAGCAATAGTAATCTAAAAAATTTACAAATGGGTGGTGAAAAAATGTCATTTATTTCCTTAGAAAAAGTCAGTCGATCTTATCAGATGGGGGAGATCTTGGTCCATGCTGTAGAAGATATTTCTTTTCAATTAGAAAAAGGTGATTTTACACTGATTTTAGGTCCTTCCGGTGGGGGTAAAACCACAATCTTAAACCTTTTAGGAGGTATAGACAGTTGCAGTTCTGGAACCATTCACGTGGGCGGGAAAGAAATTACAGATTTTAATTCCAAACAGCTCACATCTTATCGCAGAAGAGATGTTGGTTTTGTGTTTCAACAATATCATCTTTTACCCAAGCTGACAGCCTTGGAAAATGTGGAAATAGCGACGAAAGTTGCTGTGGCACCTCTTCAAGAGAGAGATATTTTGGATCGTTTGGGACTGAAAGACAGGAGAAATCATTTCCCCTCGCAACTGTCAGGAGGCGAGCAGCAGCGTGTTGCCATTGCCAGAGCCTTAGCGAAAAAGCCAAAGCTTCTGCTCTGTGACGAGCCAACAGCAGCGTTAGACGAGGAAACAAGTAAGCATATCTTACAAATTTTGCAAGAGATAGCCCATCTTTATGATATTACAGTGGTATTGATCAGCCATGACAAAAGTTTTGTTCCTTTGGCAGATAAAGTTATTTATTTAAAAGATGGTAGTATAGAAAAAATAATCGAAAATGATTCCCCCGTTTTAGCAAAAGATTTAAGTCCAAAAGTTTAAAGCATAGTCAGGAGGTAAAGATGAAATATTTTCCATTCCCATTTTGGAAGAGAAAAGAGAACCCATTCCTTCTGCCTATTGTTCTTTCTGCAGCGCTAACAGTGGCGCTATCCTTGGGCTTGTCCATGGGAATTTATAAAGCAGAAGAAAGTTTTTTAGCAAGCTATGGAGATCACCAAGGCGAGGATTTGCGTATTTCTTCCCTGATTCCCTTTTCAGAAGATGAGATAGAAGGCATTCAAAATTTAGATTTCGCGGAAATAGTAGAGGCATTTCACCAAGTAAAAGTGGAAATCACGGGTCACAATCTCAGCACAACCCTCCTCTCTTTACCAAAGGAAGTGAATCTGCTCTCCTATCAAGAGGGAATCGAACACATCACAGATGCCTTGGTTTCACCTGAGTTTCTGGCAGAAACAGCCTTGGAAATCGGGGATTCCTTCACCATTCTTCAGGAAAATATCTTGTCAGAAGATACTTTCACCATTGTAGGGGTGGCAGAATCTCCCTATTACTATTCTGGCAGTGCAGGGATTTTTCAAGAAACAAGTGCATTTTCTGGTGTTTATCTCAAGCACGAGGTATTTTTACAAGAATACAGCAACATTTCTATAAAAATTAACCCAGAAAGCCTAAATACTTTATCAAAGGCGTATATCCAAGGAGAATTGGAAAAAATAGCGCAAGAAATGCTCCTAAACAGTACAGCAGTCTCCCAAGCCCTGATCAGAGAAAAAGAAGCAGAGCAAGCACTTTCCCTCGCCTTTGCCATGGGGGAAGAAAAAATGTCACAGCTTCAAGAAGAATTGACAGCATTAGAAGTAAAAGTAACCTCAGCTTGGCATTTGACCCCAGAAGAAGAAAACATTTCACAATATGAAGAAAAAATCACAGAACTGATTGTGGATATGGCACAAGCTGAACGAGAAAATTATGAAATCATCGAAGAAAAGTTGTTTGCCTACGAATCAGCACAACGTGAAGGTAAACGCATTCTCTTTTCCACCTTTACCATCACATGGCAAGAAGAAGCACCTAGCAAGCTTGCTTTTTTCGAAGAAACTTCCTATTTAAAAAGACTTAATCCAGTGATAACTCTGTTATTTTACGCTTTGTTCCTTTGTCACAATCTGTTCATCATGGTAAAAACAATCAGCAAGGAAAGAAAAGAAATCGGAATCTACCTTTCACTCGGTTATCATTTCAAAAAAATATACAAAAAGTATTCACTCCTTTCTGGCATATCAGCCCTACTGGGTGGAGCACTGGGCTGTCTCCTCGCCTATCACTTCCTTCCCTCTCTCTTATACCGGGAGATGGAGGAACATTATCTTATGGGAGAATTTTCTCTGCCCCCAGAGCCCTTTTTCTTTCATCTTCTCTTAGTCACTTTCCTAGCTGGAGTGGTAGGGCTAGTACCCTGTTTTTTTGTGGTGAAACAATATCCTCTGACCCTACTGTCAAAGAAAGCCCCTCTATTAGGGAAAAAGATATTTTTAGAAAAAAATCATATCCTTTGGTCTGAACTCAATTTCAATCAAAAAATAGCTATGAGGAGTCTGTTTCGTCACAAATTACGATTTCTTTTACAGGTATCCGCTATTTCCCTTGGCACAGCCCTTCTTGTCGTCGCCTTGGCTTGTGGAGATTCATTTATTCAGCTGGCAAATCGCCAATACGAGAAAATTTATTTATACTCCATGGAAATCACCATGGTAGATGACTACATCCCAACAGAATTGCTCCAAGTAAAAAGCCATCTTGCTTCTTATCACCTAGAAAATCATTACACCATCGTAGAAACAGCCACTCTGCCCCTTTCCACTGGTACAGGAAAAGCACAAGGAGAAATGATTGTTTTCCCCACAGACAGCCAAGGCAACGAAAGAATCAACTTTTGTTTGGGGCCGTGGCAAGCTTATTTCATGCCAAAAGCAGGAGTGATTTTACCCCAGAAAATCAAAGAAATATTAGCAGTAAATCTAGGAGACAGCATAGCAGTCACTGAAGATAAATCAATGATTGTCTCTAGTATTCAGGAGCAATACACAGAAATGCGCCTGTATACCACTGCTTCCTATTGGGAAACCTTGGGGATTGATGCCCTTCTCACCCCCCTTGTGATGGTGGAGTTTTCCAGTGAAATAGAAGAAAATCCTGACCTTCTCAGGGAATTTGTGGAAGTGACAGAAAATTTATCTGGTGTAGATAAAGTGACCCTCTTAGAAGAAGAGAGTCAGAACCTCTTAGAAAAAGATCATCTTTTAAAAAAAGTGCTACAAATTGCAGTGATTCTTTTTTCCCTTCTCACCTTTTTCATTATGCTCCAATTATGCCGTAATAATTTTGAAAGCAGACGGGAAGAACTGGCACTACTCAAAGTGAATGGTCTCCATGACAAAGAACTTTTGGCATATGTTTATCGAGAAAATTTGTTTTATACTTTTTTTGCCTTAAGTTTTGGCATGGTCTTAGGACAAAACCTTTATCTCTGGCTCATGAATAGCTTAGAGCCAGAGCATATGATGTTTTACCGTTTGATTTCAGTGAACCATTTCTTCACAGCAGCAGTCCTCACAGTGATTTTTGCTATCATTACAAATCTTTTGACCTATTTCCAAATTAAAAAACTTTCTATGGTAAATGATTTGTCAAGAGATGGATTATAAAGCTCTACAGGGATAAAAAGCACCTCAACCTCACATAATATGGAGGAAAGAGGTGTTTTTTTTATGCAATATCATTTCATAGGTGCAGTGGTAGGCTTTGTCAATGGCTTGCTAGGGGGAGGGGGAGGCGCTCTTCTTGCTCCCTTTTTCATGAATAAAATGCCAACTGAAAAAGCTTTGGCAAGTTCCCTTGCTGTCTTACTCTCTTTCTCTTGTCTTTCTGTGGTGATTTATTTTGTCCAAGGTAATATAGATC
Organism: Eubacteriales bacterium; assembly: GCA_044432725.1. Lineage (GTDB taxonomy): Bacteria > Bacillota > Clostridia > Oscillospirales > Oscillospiraceae > JAWXUK01. The sequence continues at coordinate 15,242 of JAWXUL010000002.1, read as the reverse complement.
TGGCACAGGCATTCCCTTATGTCCTAGGTGGGGCAGTGGGAGGAATCATCGCAGGAAAAATTTTCCCAACTATGAAAAGCGAATGGCTGAAAAAAGGCTTTTCCCTCCTGATGATTGTGGCTGGAATGAGGTGTTTGCTATCATAAGTTCTTTCTCTGCATTTCTTGTTGGCATAGTCACGGGGACCCTTTCAGCCTGTGGACTGGGGGGAGGAACTCTTCTTTTGATTTATCTGGTAGAGGTGTTGAAAATAGAGCAAAACTTGGCACAGGGGATCAACTTGCTCTTCTTCCTTCCGGCTGGCTTTTTCGCCTTACCAAAGCATATCAAAGGCGGTTTTATAGAGAAAAAAGCAGTCCTATCCTGTATTATGGGTGGTCTCCTCATGGTGTGTCTGGGGGCATATCTTGCTAACAGAGTGAATACGATGATTTTAAGAAAAATCTTAGGACTTCTCTTACTTTTGGTGGGTGTAGAGGGACTTCTGACTAAAACAAAAAAATAGAGTAAAATCTTCTGATTTTACTCTATTTTTCTATGATTTATCTAGTTTGCTCAAAGCGACCTTTGCTGCTTGTTGTTCTGATTCTTTTTTTGTTTTCCCTTTCCCTCTACCAGAAGGGGTTCCATTCACACACACTTCCACAAAAAACTCTTTCATATGGTCAGGACCAGTTTCTTCAATGGTGGTATAGAGAATTTGCTGACTGCCTTTTTGTTGCAGACGTTCTTGCAAAGCTGATTTATAGTCCGTAATACCAGAGATACGTTTCCCTTCTTGACTTAAAATCAAGGTTTCCACCATTTTTTTTGCTGGAACCACACCACCATCGGTGTAAATAGCAGCCAATATTGCTTCTACCACATCAGCCAGAATAGAAGGTTTTGGAAGATTTTGCTCTCCTCTGCCAAGAAGAATTTCTCTTTCTAAGCCCAGTCCTTTGGACACCTCTACCAAAGCTTCTTCGCAAACCAAAGAAGCTCTTTTTCGGGTTAATTCACCTTCGCTGAGATTGGGGTATTTTGTATATAAATACTCTGCCACCATCATCCCAAGGATAGAATCCCCTAAAAATTCCAGTCGCTCATAGCTTTGGCGATGCCGTTCATTGGCATAGGAACTGTGGGTAAGAGCAGTTCGCAGTAATCCTTTTTGCTCAAAGGTATAGCCTAGTTTTTCTTCTAAATCACTCATATTGTCAGTCCTTTTTACTTTGCCACAGATCAATCAATCCAGATTCGGCAAAAAGCTTTCCTTGTCGCACAGCATGGGAAAAAGCATAAGCAGAAGAGGAACCGTGGGCTTTGATCACTGGCTTTTGGACGCCCAAAAGAGCAGTGCCACCAACTTCTTCCGAGCTTAGTTTCTTTTTAAAATCCCCTAAACTATTCTTCAACAAAGCCCCAGCGATTTTACTTTTTGTATCAGCATAAATGATATTTTTCAGTTCTTTCCCCACAAAAATACCCACGCCTTCCATGGTTTTTAAAAAGATATTACCAGTCCATCCATCAGCCACCAAGACATCAGCAACCCCTAACATGCCATCACGACTTTCCACATTCCCCACAAAATTCAGTCGACCCTTCTTGTGAGCCTCTTGTAAAAGGGGAAACGTTTCCAGCTGAAGGTCTGTCCCTTTGGTTTCCTCTGTCCCGATGTTCAGCAGCCCAATCCGTGGATTGTCACGCTTTAGGATTTGTTTGGCATAATCACTGCCCATTTCAGCAAATTGTAGTAGATATTCCGAGGTGCAAACAGCATTCGCCCCAGCATCCACCAAAAGAGTATGACCGTCCACAGAAGGAAAAACAGGCGCCAAAGCAGCACGTCGTATCCCAGGAATCCGTTTCACCAAAAGAGTGGCACCAGCCAAAAGAGCACCTGTGTTTCCAGCAGAAACAAAAGCATCTCCCCCTCCTTCTTTCAAAAGACGAAGACCCACGAACATAGATGCATCTTTCTTTTCTTTCATCACAGTGGTGGGGTCATCGCACATTTCCACCACCTCAGAGGCATGGACAATTTCTACCCCTTTGGGTAGCTCAGCTATGCCGTTGTCCTGTAACACTTTTAAGATGGTTTCCCCTTGTCCCACCAGAGCAACATCTACATTCAGATTCTTGCTTCCTTCAATGGCTCCTAGGACAGCTGCTGTTGGGGCATTGTCTCCCCCCATGGCGTCTACAATGATTTTCATCTTTCTGCTTCCTCCGATTCTTTTCTATCTAGTATGGATTGGAAAGTTTCTAATGCTCTTTGGGCGATGAGCGTATTTTTCGCTTGCTTTGCAGTCATCAGCTTCTTTTCCTCTGGCGTTCTCTTCACTCGAAATTCCAAAGGTGTCATCAAACCAAAATTCATCTTCATGGGCTGAAAATTTTCTGTGAGTCTGTCACAGATATAAGCTTGCAACGCACCAACAGCCGTATCTTTAGGAAAAACCACTCCCTTTTTCCCTTGCATATGCCAAGCCAGTTGACGTCCCACCAACCATCCAGAAGCAGTGGATTCCACATAGCCTTCCACTCCTGTGATTTGCCCAGCAAAAAAGAGATGATCATGGTCCCACTCTGTGGGGTCTTTCACGCTGATTTGTCCATAACGATTCAACACTTGGGGAGAATTGATGAAAGTATTCCGATGCATCACCCCATAGCGTAAAAATTCTGCATTTTTCAAAGCGGGAATCATAGAGAACACCCGTTGTTGTTCTGGAAATTTTAAATGGGTTTGAAAGCCAACCAAATTGTACATGGTTCCTTCTTGGTTGTCTTTTCTCAGCTGAAGGACAGCATAGGCTTCTTTCCCCGTTTTGGGGTCAGGAAGTCCCACTGGTTTCAGGCAGCCGTAAAGTAGGGTTTCCTCCCCACGTCTCCCCTCCACTTCCACAGGCTTACAACCCTCGAAGACCTTGCTGTCTTCAAATCCGTGAACAGGAGCTTCTTCTGCTGTAGTCAATGCTTGCCAAAAATTGTGATATTCTTCTTTGGACATGGGGCAGTTGATGTAATCAGGGGTTCCCTTGTCATAGCGTGAAGCAAAAAAAGCGTGGTCCATGTCAATGCTCTCGAAAGAAACAATGGGGGCAGCGGCATCGTAAAAATGAAGGGGTAATTTTCCTTCATGGTCCAAAAGCCCTTTCCGATCAATGAGAGAATAGCACAGCATGGCGATCTCTTGTGCCAATCGACCCTCAGTGAGAGGGCCAGTGGCGATGACTGTATAAATACCCCCTTGGGGAATATTTTCCACTTTTTCAGAAATCACTTTAATCATAGGATGGTTTTTAATTTTTTCTGTGATGGTAGCAGAGAATTTTTCTCGATCCACAGCCAAAGCCCCCCCAGCAGGGACAGCGTTTTGGTCCGCAGAAGAGATAATCAAAGAGTTCCCCAAGCGTAGCTCTTCTTTTAAAAGTCCCACTGCGTTTTCCACATTATTGGCACGAAGGGAATTAGAGCAAACAAGCTCCCCAAAGAGATTGCTGTGGTGAGCAGGGGATTTTTCCTTTGGCTTCATTTCATAGAGATGAACACAAATCCCAGCCTCGGCTAGTTGCCATGCACATTCACAGCCAGCAAGCCCAGCACCAATCACATTGACTATATTTTTATCCATACGTTTGTTCCTCTTTTCTGCGTTATAGGAGTATTCCATCAACCAGAAATAAGGGGATTGCCCATCTAGCGTCAGTTCTTTTTTCATTCATTTCCACCTCAATTTCAGCAATTTTCACAGCAATTTGCCGTGATGGAGGGGGAGCATCCTCATTTCCAGTTGTGTAGGACGGGAATCAGGAAGTTTATTCTTCATTTTTCTTTTTTGTTGTTTTCTTGGCTGTTGGCTTTTTCGTAGTTTTTTCTTCTGCTTTATCCTTCTTAGCACTTGGCTTTTTTACAGCTTTTTCTTCTGTTTTACCCTTCTTGGCAGTGGATTTACTGGCTGTTTTTGTCTTTTTGGCAGCCACTGTTTTTTTCTTGGGTTCTTCCACAGGAGGCTCGGCACCATCTGCAATAGAAAGAGTCTCTTCTCCTTCTTTTGCTTCTGTGGTTTTCTTGCGATAACCACCACGCTTTTCCTCTGGTAAAAAGTTCTCGCAAGCTTCGTTGATACAGAATGGCTTCTTGGCACCACGTCCAGATTTTTTAAAGAGTGTTTGGTCACAGACTGGGCAATTATCTTTCACAGGCACATCCCAAGTCATGAAATCACAGTGGAGTTTTTCATCTTTTTCAGAATTTTTCTCGCATCCGTAATAGGTATAACCACGGCGAGAGGTTTTCTTTAAAATACGTCCTTGGCATAGAGGGCATTTCCCAGGCATTTCCACCACCAAAAGTTTGGTGAAGGAGCAATCAGGCCAGCCAGGACAGGCAAGAAATCTGCCAAATCGCCCTGATTTGATCACCAAGTTTTTCCCACAATCATCACAAATTTCTTCGGTGACTTCTTCAGGAATCTTGATACGCTCCCCGTCCATCTCTGTCTCCACTTTTTCTAAGTTAGAGGAAAAGGCACTGTAAAAATCCTGTAAGACAGCTTTCCAATCAGCTTGTCCATCTTCTACTTTGTCCAGTTTTTCTTCCATTTGTGCTGTAAAAGTAGGGTCCACCACATCTTGGAACTTATCTGTCATCAGACCATTGACCACTTCCCCTAAGGCAGTGGTTTTCAAGGCTTTTCCTTCTTTCACCACATATTCTCTACCTAAGATAGTAGAAATGGTAGGGGCATAGGTAGAAGGTCTGCCGATGCCCTTTTCTTCCAAAGCACGAATCAAAGTGGCTTCGCTATAGCGAGCAGGAGGTTGGGTAAAATGTTGCACTTCCTTGCTGTCTCGCAGAGAAAGAACTTCTCCTTGGGCAAGATTTGGGAGAGGGGTCTCCTTTTTGCTTGGTTCTTCATTGTCCTTGCTCTCTTCGTAAACAGCAGTAAAGCCAGAGAATTTCAAGGCAGTGTGAGAAGCACGGAAAATATAGCCACCCGCCACAGAATCAATGGAAACAGCGTCATAAACAGCCTGTGTCATTTGACAAGCCAGAAAACGACTCCAAATCAGTCGGTATAGTTTGAATTGGTCAGGGATATCTTTGGCTGCCACACCCTCGTCTTTTAATTTTTGACGCACGTCTTCTGGTGTCATAGAAGCTTCAGATGGTCTGATGGCTTCATGGGCGTCCTGAGCCCCTGATTTGGTTTTGTACTCTAGTGGTTGATCTGGAATATAGTCCTTCCCATATCTCCCAGTGATAAACTGGCGAGCATCTGCCACAGCTTCGTCAGAAAGACGAAGGGAGTCTGTCCGCATATATGTGATCAGCCCAGCTTCATAAAGCCGTTGCGCCACAGACATAGTACGAGAAGGAGACATAGAAAATTTACGACTGGCATCTTGTTGTAGAGTAGAGGTGGTGAAAGGAGGGGCTGGAGAACGACGTTTTTCTGTCTTTTTCACCTTACTCACCACAAATTGATCAGCTTTTGCTTTGGCAAGAACAGCAAGAGTTTCCTCTTCCGAGTTCAGTTCCATTTTTTTATCAATCCCATGAAATTGAGCCGTAAACCCACCAATATTGGGAGCAATTCGATCCAGATTCACTTCAATACTCCAATATTCTTTTGGGACAAAGTTTCGGATATCTTCCTCTTTTTCACAGACCAAACGGGTGGCAACAGACTGCACCCGACCAGCAGAAAGACCACGACGTATTTTTTTCCACAACAAGGGAGAGAGTTGATAGCCCACAATCCGATCCAAAATCCGTCTTGCTTGCTGGGCATCCACCAGATTTTGATCCACGATTCTTGGGTTTTCGATGGCATAGTTCACAGCTTTTTTCGTGATTTCATTAAATGTTACCCGAAAAGTGCGATCTTCTGGAAACTCTAGCATTTCTTTTAAGTGCCAAGAAATGGCTTCACCTTCACGATCCGGGTCAGTTGCCAGATAAATCTTTTCACTGTTTTTGGCAGCTTTTTTCAGATCTTTGATGGTTTCTTCTTTCCCCTTGATGGGCTGATAATTGGGCGTAAAACTTTGGTCGTCCAAAGTGACACCGATCTTGCTTTTGGGCAAATCTCTCACGTGACCCATGGACGCTTTCACCACAAAACCAGGGCCAAGATATTTTTCAATGGTCTTTGCCTTGGCAGGTGATTCCACAATCACCAAATTGCTCTTTTCCTTTTTTGCCATCTTGGCGTACCTCCTGAAAATTAGTTATGAAAATCTGCCCCTTAGGGAAAATATTATCATTTCTTTTTCTAATATGTTTGTTCATTCTAGCTTATTGGCTTTTTTTCAATCGCACCATGGATTGAAAACGACCAGAGGAAACCTCTTTTACCTGTCCTCCCATTTCTAATAAAGTCATGGCTGACAAGGTGCGTTTGGCTGGAATTTGACTTTTTTCTACCAAAATATCCATTGCCATTTCTTCTTCCCCAAGGGTGTGAAGCAAGGTGATTTGGTCATCTGTAAAGAGAGATTTCTGTTTACTAACTGGAATAATATTCTCTGATTCAACAGTGCGTATTTCCTTTTCCTTGGGAGTTTGGACAGGAGATTTCTTCTTTTCCGTCATTGTGCTATGCCCATTTGCGTCTTTGACTCGTTGCAAGCGTTTGTCCTTAGAAAGTGGTTGCCTCAGTAGAGGATAACGATTTTGATAAAAATGAAGAATATCTTCCCCACAGGTCACAAGTTGTGCTTGATTATTTTTAATCAACTGATGGGGACCCTCTGACAAAGGAGAGCGGATAGAAGCCGGAAGAGCAAAAAGATCACGTTGCTGTTCTTCGGCTATCTGTGCTGTCATCATGGTACCACCACGTCGCAGACATTCTACAATCATCACACCATCAGAAAGTCCACATAAAATGCGATTTCTAGGGCGAAAGTGAGTTTTATGATGTTCTGATTCTGGAGGATATTCGCTGAGTAGAACACCAATAGAAGCCACATCTTCATAGAGAAATTTGTTTTGCTTGGGATAGATTTTGTCCATGCCTCCAGCTACCACAGAAACCAGTGGTTTCCCAGATTTCAAAGCCCCTTGCACCACAGCTGTGTCAATCCCCTGTGCCATACCTGTCACCAAAAGCACCCCAGCAGAAGCAAGGGTCAGAGCAATTTCTGTTGCCTCGTAAACACCATAGGGAGAAGCTTCTCTTGCCCCAACCATGCAAAGAGACAAGGTTTCATCAATCAGGGGCAAATTCCCTTTGGCATATAAGAGCAAAGGAGGATTGATCAGCTCTTTTAATTTTTGAGGATAGATAGCATCTTGATAGGTGATGATACTTTGATGGTATTTGTTACAGTCCTCTAAAAGTTTCTGAGGGATGTCCAGTGATTTGTTCTCTAGTGCCTTTACAATTTCTGGCTTCAGACCAAAGGAAGAAAGGCTTTGCTTTTGGGCAAGATAAAGTTTTTCAATGGAATCTTCATAAGCGTGAAAAAGTTCTCGCCCCAGTTGTGGGGTCATTCCTTTTCTTGTGGCAAGCCACAACCAGTACATCACAGAAGAATTCACAAAACTTCATCCTTTCGATTATTATTGTTTCCCCTTTGCCATCTCCCACAAAACAATCCCACCCATCATTGCCACATTCAAGGACTGACAGCCTTGGGCCATGGGTAAATAGATGGTTTCATTGCATTCTGCCAAAAGTTCAGGCGAGACCCCCTGTCCTTCACTGCCTAAGACCACAGCACAGTCCGTGAGAGAAACCTCTCCCAAAGCTTTACTATTTAGGTCCAAAGCCGTGGCATAGAGGGGATAATCTCGAAAAATATCCACTGCCTCTTCTCGGCTCATTTCATAAGCAGGCAAATGAAAGCAAGCCCCCATAGAACTGCGTATGGTTTTATGCCCCCAAGGATTGGCACAGCCAGTCAATAGAACCAAAGCCGTAGCGCCTAGCCCTTGGGCTGTACGCCACAAGGTACCCACATTCCCAGGGTCTTGGACTCCATCTAAAATGAGATAATTCCCTTGTGGAGTTGTCAAGCTTACTTTTGGAATCTCTACCAGAAAGAGAACCCCTTGGGGGGTTTTCTGTGGAGAAAGCCAGTTCATCAAGTCTTCTGGAATGATGATGATGGGGACATCTTCCACAGCTGAAGGAAAATCCCAGTCCTCTGTGACGATGATTTGCTTGAAAGAGAAGCTGGCCGCCATGGCACTGTGAAGGAGTTTCCACCCCTCTCCCACAAAAACGCCCTTTTCCTTCCCATAGGAAGGGGAAGAAAGGATTTGACGCAACTCTAAGAGCAATGGATTTTTACGACTTGTGATTCTCACCGTTGTTCCTCCAATTTCTCTATGTCATGATTGGTACCAAGGACAAGCATACTATCCGTAGATTTAAAGCTGTAATTCCCCCCTGGTGCAATGGTCAGATCCTCCCCTTCCGAGCGAATAGCAAGGACATTCAGGTGATATGTTGCTCGGATATTCAGTTCGATAATGGTTTTTCCAGACCAAGAAGAGGGGACTCGTATTTCCACAATGGCATATTCATCAGATAGCTCGATAAAATTCAAGACATCATTATTGGAAAGATTTTGTGCCAATTTTTCTGCCATTTCTTTTTCTGGCACCACCACAAGATCTGCTCCGATTTTTTCCAAAACCTTCCGATGGACAGCAGAATTAGCCTTTGCCACCACACGAGGGACACCAAAATCTTTCAGGGTCAGGGTGATCAAAGTACTGGTTCCCACATCAGAACCACAAGCCACCACAGCGCAGTCAAAATCTTTTGCCCCCACTGCTTTTAGCACTTCGTTGTCAGTGGCATTGCCAGTGACAGCTTGGGTGACCAAATCAGCCATATTTTGCACTTTATCTTCGTCATCGTCAATGACCAAGACTTCATTCCCCAGTGCATAAAGTTCCAGCGCCAGAGCAGAACCAAATCGTCCTAAGCCCACGATTAAAAAACTTTTCATCTTTATGTTCCTTTCTTTCCCCAGAAGGGAGATTTCTAAGGGTAATATTAACCAATCATCATATCTGTTTTGGGATATTTTACAACATCAGGCTTTCTTTTGGATGTCATCAGTGCAATGGAGCAAGAGAGTATCCCCACCCGTCCTAAAAACATCAGAACAATGATGACAATAGAGCTAAGAGGATTCAAACTAGGGGTCAGATTCATGGAAAGCCCCACTGTGCCAATGGCAGAAGCCGCTTCAAAGACCGAGGGCAAGAAGGGGGCTTTGTCCGTAAGAGCCAAGGCAAGTGCTCCTGTAAAGAAGAAAAGGAGCATCATTTGCAGTAAAATCATGGCACTAAAGACCCGTTGATGGGGGATGGTACGTTTTTTGAAAACGACTTGTTCATGACCTGTCATTCTTTGACACAGAGACAAGAGCAAAACACCCACTGTCACTGTTTTCAGTCCCCCTGCTGTAGAGCCTGCAGAACCACCAATCAACATCAATACCAAGGCAAAGAGCACAGAACTGTCCTGAAGCCCCCTTTGGTCAATGGTGGCAAAGCCCGCCGTGCGAAGGGTGACGGACTGAAATAGAGCATTGATGACTTTGGAAAAGCTGTCCATTTCTCCTAGAGTAGCAGGATTATCCCACTCCACCAAAACAAAAAGAGCAAAGCCTAGTAAAATAAGCCATCCACTTATATTTATCACCATTTTGGAATAAAGAGTTAAGCCCTTGTATCGGAATTTTTGTTGCACCAAGTCTTCCCACACAAAAAAGCCCAAGCCACCAGCCACGATTAAGACCATTAACACAATCAGCACAAAGGGCTGATCTGTATAGCCAGAAAAACTGGAAAACTCTCCACTGGTCCCACCCATTAAATCAAATCCTCCATTACAAAAGGCAGAAATAGAGTGAAAGACAGAAAACCACAAGCCTTGACCTAAGCCATAACGTGGCACAAAAGCAAAGGCAAGAAAGACAGCCCCTAAAAACTCCATGAAAAAAGTCCCAGAGATGGCACGTCGCACCACCCGAACCACGCCTTCACTGCTGTTCATATTCAAATCAGAAGCCATCACCAGTCTTTGAGAAAGACTAAACTTATGATGAAACAAAAAAGAAATGATAGACAGCATGGAAACAAAGCCCAAACCACCAATCTGTATCAGCATCAGAATCACCCCTTGTCCAAAAGGAGACCAATATAAAAAAGTATCCACCTTAGCTAGACCTGTGACACAAGTGGCTGAAGTTGCTGTGAAGAGACAGGTTAAGAGGTTTGTAAATTCCTGAGAACGTGAAGAAAGAGGCAACCACAGCAAAAAAGTCCCAAACAGAATAATCACACAAAAGCCCAAAAGTACCACTCTGGGGGGATTGAGACTGCCATGAGGGTTTCTTAATTTTGCCATGATTGATCCTCTCTTTCTAGGGGTTCCATCTATATTGAGATAGCAACTTGAAAATGAGATGCTATAACAGGTTCTGACGAAATAAAATTTCTTATTCTGGACGCATAGTGGGGAAGAAAATGACTTCACGAATGGTATCTTGCCCTGTAAGCATCATGACACATCGGTCAATCCCAATGCCCATGCCCCCTGTGGGTGGCAGACCATATTCCAAAGCGTTGATATAATCTTCGTCCATCATCCCAGCTTCTTCATCCCCTTTGTCACGTAAGTCCACTTGTTTTTGGAAACGCTCTTTTTGGTCAATGGGGTCGTTGAGTTCTGAGAAAGCGTTTGCCAGTTCAGATGCACAGATAAACAGCTCGAAACGTTCAGTTAATCTGCCATCTGTGGGACATTTCTTACTAAGAGGAGAAACCTCCACAGGATACATAGTGATAAAGGTAGGTTGAATCAATTTTCCTTCCACTCTTTGATCAAAAATTGCATACAGAGCATTCCCCCAAGTAGGGTCTGCTGTTTCAGCCAGTTCCACACCGATTTTCTTGGCTTCTGCCAAGGCAGTGGCGTCGTCCTCAAAAGACATGAAATCAATGCCTGTTTCTTCTTTCACAGCTTCTGCCATGGTGAGACAACGGAACTGGTCAGGGGCAAGGTTCACATTATGCCCTTGCCACGTGACTTCATAAGTGCCAAGGATTTCTTGGGCAGCAGAAGAAATCACCCCTTGGGCGATTTCCATCATACCCATATAATCGGTATATGCTTCGTAAAGCTCGATACTGGTGAACTCAGGATTGTGCTTGCTGTCCATACCTTCATTACGGAAGATACGTCCAATTTCATAAACTCTGTCCAATCCACCAACCACCAAACGTTTTAAATGAAGTTCTGTAGCAATACGCATATACATTTGCAAATCTAAGGTATTGTGATGTGTGGTAAAGGGACGGGCTGTGGCACCACCTGAAATGGTGTTCAGCACAGGGGTTTCCACTTCCATATAACCACGTTCATCTAAATATTTCCGCATATGACGGATAAATTGAGAACGTATTTGGAAGGTACGACGGACCTCTGGGTTGACAATCAAATCCACATAGCGTTGACGATAACGTTGCTCTTGGTTGGTCAAGCCATGGAATTTTTCAGGCAGAGGCAACAGAGATTTGGAAAGTAATGTGACAGCAGTACAGTGGATAGACATCTCACCCTTTTGTGTGCGAAAAACACTACCTTCTACAGCGACAATGTCACCAATGTCCACTTTTTTGAAACGGGCAAAGCTTTCAGCTTCAATATCATCTTTACGCAAATAAAGTTGAATCCGTCCTTCTTGGTCCTGAAGATCGCAAAACAATACTTTCCCCATACCACGTTTGGACATCAATCGCCCAGCCAGCTTCACAGAGCTACCCTCTAATGCATCAAAATTTTCTTTGATAGAAGCAGAGTAATGGGTGATTTCTGCTTTGGTCAAGTGAAAAGGGTCATGCCCTGATTCTTGTAATTCTTTTAATTTATCTCTCCGAACTTGTAACAGCTGAGAAAGATTTTCTTGGGTCTCTTCTACTTGTACAGGAGTTTCCTTGTTATCAGCCAAAATCTATCACGCCTTTCTCTTTAATTTGCTACCTTTAATATCTTATATTCTTGGATGCCAGCAGGGGCTTCAAAGCGAGCCACTTCACCCAGTTTTTTGCCCAGCAATGCTTTGCCAAAGGGGGAGTCTTCCGAGATGGCACCATTCATAGGATCTGCTTCCTGAGAGCCCACCAAGCGAAATTCCAGTTCTTCGTCAAAGCCCATATCCAGAACCGTCATGGTACAGCCCAAGGTGACAGTATCTGTGCTGGTGCTTTCTTCAATAAGGACATGGTTATCCAGAATATTTTCAACCTCTGCAATACGAGAATAAAGTTTTCCTTGTTGGTTTTTGGCTTCGTCGTATTCACTGTTCTCAGATAAATCGCCAAAAGACCGTGCTTCTTTTATTTGTTCAGCCACTTCTTTTTCTCGGACTGTTTTTAAATAATGAAGCTCATCTTGTAATTCTTTTAGTCTGCCTGCACTCAGTTTAAATTCTTTTGCCATTATTTTTTCACCTTTCTTAGATAGAAAAGGGACTTCCCTCTTCTATTGACATTGCTTTATACTGTTTTTTAGAGAAACCTTAAATTTGAGATTTGCGATCCTTCGATACTATTTCTAATCAGAAAGAAAGAGCATCACAGTTCCCCACTATAAAATGTATAGTAGTGCCATTATAGAGGGATTTTCCTTCCTTGTCAAGTATATTCTAAAGAGGAACAGGAGATTTTCCCTGTTTGAAGCAAGAGAGAAATCAGAGAAAGAGGAGGGAAAGAGGAAGGAAGTTCTTTATTCTTTAGTGTTATTGAACAAAAATCAGGAGAATCAATTTGTGATAATTGGACAAAAACCCCATTCTGTTTTTCTTCTTCTGGGGAAAAGGAAAGAGTTGCTGTGGTTTGGCTACGAAAAGAAGCAGGAGAAATACCAAATTCACGGTATAAATGTGCTTGTAACCTGTCCCCTCCCTCCTCCAAAGAAATGACCAGTTCTTTCACAAAGGGGCATAGTTTCTCTGCCACAGACCAAATCTCGGGGCTAGAGCGTTTCCCTTGGATTAAAACAGAAGATTTTTTTGGGTCCAGACCATGTTTTGCCAAGGAGTGCAAGGCAATCCAGTCCCCCAGTCCTTGCAATACTGGGAGCGGGTCATAGGGACGTAAGCCATAATCTTTGAAAAAATCCCAGTGATGAAAATCAGTGGGCAGCAGAAGGCGAGAGATTCGTTGGGATTGAAAGAGTCTCCCTGTTTTGTGGAGACGGTATTTTTCAAAGATACCTCCCTGAGCCAGAGCGATTTCATAAAAAGGAAGGGAAAGGATAGAAGTCACCTGTCCTGTGACAGAAAATATTTTCTCATTGGAAAAGGAAATGGTACCAAGCATAGGATTTCCTCCTTATAAATCGTAATTTTCAATAAAAGGGGATATTTGTACAGCATCATTGTATGTGTTTAGGAGAAAACTATGCGAAATTTTATTGATATGACAAAGCACAGAAGAAGGACAGCTGCGTATATTTCTCCAAAAAAAGAAAAGAATAAAAAGGTACCTTTCAAAGGAAGAAAAGGAAAAAAGGAGCAAATATATGACAAACGAAGCCTATCAAAACTTAGTGGATCAAAAAGCAAAATCCACCCCCATGGGAAAAAATATTTTCTTTGCCTTTCTCATCGGAGGAACCATTTGTGCCATAGGACAGGGATTGCGAGAACTCTATGGCAACTGGCTCAGTGCAGATGACACAGGGATTGCCACATCTCTCACCCTGATTTTTGTGGCAGCCATCTTAACTGGCTTGGGGAAATTCGATGAAATCGCCAGAGTAGCAGGGGCAGGGACCTTAGTCCCCATCACAGGCTTTGCCAATGCCATGGTTTCCCCCGCCTTAGAATTCAAAAGCGAAGGATTCATCACAGGAACAGCAGCAAAACTCTTTGTGGTAGCTGGGCCTGTCTTGGTTTTTGGAATTTCTACTTCGGTGATCTATGGCTTGATCTTAGTGGCAATGGGGGGGTAACGTTCTCCCGAAAGAAAAAAAGAACCTCTCAAAAATACGAAAAAAGTTCGCATTTTTGGAGAGGTTCTCTTGATTTGGACTGATGGAGAAAAGGGCATCATGTATCAGATTCTTCAGAATCAGTTGTGCTTTCCTGTTCATCCTCATGAACATCATCAATATTCTTTTCTTTTTTCAAATTTGTCCCCCATTGATCCATGCCATAGGCAAGGACACAGCAAAAAATACCAAGACCGAGACAAGAGATGCCTTCTTGAAAAGAAACAAATTCATAAGGAATAATGGGAAGGGTAGAGGCTAAGACAAAGCCCATAATACAGTGAAAGGTGATGGAGTAATACTTATCAAAAAGCTTTTGCACAGAACGTGCAAGCATGAACACAGAGCCCAAAATCCCCAAGGCAACAGGGACTAAAACAGCAAAATCAAAAGCCCCTATCCCTGCTGTCATGGGACCATAAAGACCAAGGAAAATCAAGGGAGAAGAGCTACTCATCCCAGGAACAATCACCCCGACCCCAAACAAAAGCCCCGAGATAAAATACCAGAAAAAATCAGGTGTTACGCTGACTCCTTGAGTTTCTTCTAAAAAGAGGAAGGTGCCAGCCATGGCAAGGGTACAACAAGTACTGATGGCAAAAGCAATCCAAGAAGCACGGTTTCTTCCTTCTTGCCCAGCTTCTCGGAAAAGAGCGGGAAAAACACCGAAGATCAAGCCCACAAAGGCAGAAATCATCAAATTAGATTCCTTTTCCATCAAATCGCCGATAATGCGAGCCAAGGCTACAAAGCCTAAACCACCACCCACGGCAAAGGGGATAAACATTTGAATATGTTGCTTCAGCCCCTTGATGGGATTTGCCAGAACCTCCATCAGTGGTTTGTAAATGCCAAACGCCACGCAAAGCACCCCACCACTGACACCAGGGAGAATCCCACCTACACCCACGATCGCCCCTTTTAGTGCATAGAGAAACCACTCTGCTGGGGTTTTGGGTGTGTAATCTTTTGTATTACTATTCATATCGTTCCAATCCTCTTCCGAAAGTTGTGTTTAAACAAGACTTTATCGTTTCTTTTTTCAAAATTTAAGTATACAACCTTTGTCGTCTTTTGTCAAGGGAGAGATGACAGTGGGAATTTTAGGTAAGTTGTATAATTAAGTGTCCAAAATAAAATATCCCATAGAGCAAATCTATGATATAATGTAAGTGACGAAACAAACATGAATCAGAGGTGCTCTATGGAACAAACTAATCATACC
>JAWXUL010000001.1:81685-292440 GCA_044432725.1 Eubacteriales bacterium | reverse complement strand
GATAAACAATTATCCTAGAAAAGTCCTTGGTGGTTGTTCAGCAAATACGGCAAAATCAAGAGAAAATGTCGCTTAAATTTTATCAGATATTTTTGGACAGTTTATATTGCAATTTACATGTAAGAAAATAATTTGAAATAAGACTAGCCAAAAACTTTCTTTTGTGTTATACTGATAGAATTGAACGAATAAGGAGTTTTTTATGCTAGACAAATTACAAATTATTGAATCCAAATATAGCCAAATTGAAGCTCAGCTTGCCACTTCTGAGACTTATGACAACCCTTCTTTGGTGGCAAAGCTGAACAAAGAACAGGCAGAACTTGCCCCTTTGGTTAACTGTTTTCGGGAATATTTGAAAGCAAAAAAACAAGGGGAAGAAGCCAAAGAACTTCTTTCTGACCCAGAAATGGGGGATCTTGCTGGAGAAGAACTACAGCAATCCAAAGAAGATATGGCACGGCTGGAAGGGGAATTGCAAATCCTTTTGCTACCCAAAGACCCCAATGACAATAAATCTGTGATTGTGGAAATTCGTGCTGGTGTGGGGGGCGAGGAAGCCGCCCTGTTTGCGCATTCCCTTTATCGTATGTATTCCATGTATGCAGCTGACCGTCGTTGGTCCTGTGAAGTGGCAAGCTTAAACGAAACCGAGCTTGGTGGCGTAAAGGAGATTTCCTTTACAATAGATGGTGTCGGTGCTTATTCCAGATTCAAATTTGAAAGCGGTGTGCATCGTGTCCAACGTGTCCCAGAAACAGAGTCAGGGGGACGTGTTCATACCTCAACGGTCACAGTGGCTGTTTTGCCCGAAATGGAGGAAGTGGATGTGAATCTGAATCCAGCAGATGTGGAAATGCAAGTATACCGTGCTTCTGGCGCTGGTGGACAGCATATCAACAAGACTTCTTCTGCTGTGCGACTGATTCATAAACCCACAGGGATTGTGGTAGAATGTCAACAAGAAAGAAGCCAATTTCAAAATAAAGACAAGGCGATGCAAATCCTTGCTTCTCGACTTTATGCAGATGAGCAAGAACGTCTTGCCAGTGAGTATTCTGCAGAACGTCGTTCACAAGTGGGAATGGGCATGAGGAACGAGCGTATTCGCACTTATAACTATCCCCAAGGACGGGTGACAGATCATAGAATTTCCCTGACTTTATACAAACTTGATCCTGTTTTGAATGGAGCCATTGACGAATTGATTGACCCATTGATTGCAAATCATCAAGCTGAATTATTGAAAGAGAGTCAATAATGAAAGAAGTAATTTGGACGGTTGTGCTTATTGTAACACAATTTTCTAGTTTTCTTGCGCCTCCTCCCATCATTACAGAGCCAAAAGAGGCACTTGTGCCTATTTTTATGTATCATGATATTTCAGAGTCAGGGGAAGGCGAGTTTACCATAGCAGCAGACGACTTTGAAGCACATATCAAAGCATTGTCAGATGCTGGGGTAGAAGGGGTCTCTTTTCAAGATTTGATCAATTTTGTGTATTATGATGGAGATTTGCCAGAAAAACCAGTTGTGATTACATTTGATGATGGATATGCCAGTAATTATGAGCTTGCTTATCCCATTTTAGAAAAATATAATATGAAAGCAACGCTTTTCCTGATTGGAATCACGGTAGGAGCAAATACTTATCCCAACACAGACCATGAAATTTATCCTCACTTCTCCTTTGAAGATGCACAAATCATGCTGGATTCTGGCTTGATTGAAATTCAAAGTCACAGCTATAATCTTCATCAATGGCCATCTTTGGAAGTAGGTGTGGCTCGTTATAATGCACTCCCTTTAGAAGGGGAGACACCAGAGGAGCATGCAGAAGTTTTTATAGCTGATTTCCTTCGTAGTAAAGAGGAAATTGAGGGAAATACCTCTAGTTTGGTACAAGTTTTTTGCTATCCTGGGGGCGCTTATTCTGCCCATACTGAAGCCATGCTTGCCGAGATGGGGGTCTTGGTGACTGTGACAGTAGATCTTGGGACAAATACGCTGATCCAGAAAGAGGGAGAAGGGCTTTTTGCCCTAAAGCGCTATAGTATGGATTCCGTCACAGATATCGATTTTGTGTTACAGTGTGCAGGGGTGCTAGAAGATACCGAATCTTTTGACGAGCCAGAGGAAGATACCGAATCTTTGGATGAGCCAGAAGAAGATACCGAATCTTTGGATGAGCCAGAAGAAGATACCGAATCTTTGGATGAGCCAGAAGAGGATACAGAATCTCTGGATGAGCCAGAGGAAGATACTGAGTCTTTTGACGAGCCAGAGGAAGATACCGAATCTTTTGAAGATCTTGACGAGGAAGTATTGGAAGAGCCAGAAGGTTACGTGGATACAGACATCTTTGAAATACCAGATGGTTATGTGGAAGAATGGCAAAATCTCCCTGGTTTTGTTCAGCAAGAAATCATATGAAGAAAAAAGCAGAGAACAATGAAAGTTCTCTGCTTTTTTATTTCATAAGTAAGCCTGTAAGCCGAGTTCTGTCATTTAAGACAGTCATCTATCTAGGCGTATTGTCGCCAATACGCTCAAGCCACCTCCTAGACACAGCCGAGCAGACTGTAATGTGTCACCACGGTGTTGCTCCCAATAGAGTTTACAGTGATGGGTAGTTTTAACATCCATCAGGTGAGCTCTTACCTCGCCTTTCCATCCTTACCACAGCAAAAGCCATGGCGGTCTATTTCTGTTGCACTTTTCCTAGGGTCGCCCCCGGCAGGTGTTACCTGTTATTGTTGCTCTGTGGAGCTCGGACTTTCCTCACAAAATCCCCGTTGGGAGAAATTGCGTGACTGCCCAGCTTACTTACCTTCTTATCATACAGGATTTTTTTTTTTTGTCAACTATGAAAAAGGAAGAAAAAGGGCTTTCATTCCCATTGTTGTTTTCTTTTTTTTTAGAAAACAAAGAAAATGAAAATATGAAAGAAAAATTTTGCTGTATTTCCGGAAAATTTTAAAATAATAAAAGAATCGGAGAAGCCTAACCCAAAAGAACCCTTTAAAATAAGGATTGAAAAATTTTTTGAACTATGTTATACTAAAAGATGTGCTCAATGATTCTATGAAGGAGGACATATTTTGAAAAAATTAGACTTATTCATTCATTCGCATCAGAAACAGAAGGTGGCTGTCATTGGTATGGGCGTGAGTAATACACCTTTGATTGCATTACTTTTGGACCATGATATTTCAACTACTGTTCGTGACAAAAATCCTGACCCTGAAGTTCAAAAGAAATTAGAAGGCAGAGGGGCAAAGTTTGTCACAGGAGAAGGTTATCTAGAAGGGCTGACAGAAGAAGTGATTTTTCGCACCCCAGGTCTTAGTATCAATCACCCAGCCTTACAGAAAGCCAGAGCAGAAGGGAAAAAAATCACCTCTGAAATGCAAGAGTTTTTCCATTTTTGTCCTTGCCCTGTCATCGCTGTCACTGGAAGTGACGGCAAAACCACTACCACAACGCTGATTGCAAAGTTTTTAGAAGGGACAGGAAAAAAGGTCTTTCTTGGTGGGAATATTGGTCAACCTCTTCTTTGTGATATAGAGGAGATGAAAATCGAGGATATTGCTGTGGTGGAACTTTCCTCATTTCAGTTGATGGATCTGAACTGTCGTCCCAAAGTGGCAGTGGTGACGAATTTATCCCCAAATCATTTGGATTATCACAAAGATATGGAGGAATATGTGGCGTCAAAATGCCATATTTTCACAGAGCAAGACAGCGGACAAAAGGTGATTTTCAATCAAGACAATGAAGCCTCTCTGGAGATTGTTTCTCTGGCAAAGGGAACAAAGAAATTCTTTTCACGCTTTTCAGCGGACAGTGATGTCTATTTGAAAGAAGAAGGGATTTTCTTGAAAAGCAGAACAGAGTGTGTGCTCCCTTTTTCTAAAATTCAGTTAAAAGGTGTCCACAATATAGAAAACTATATGGCTGCGATTCTTGCAGTGGAGGACTATTGTTCCACAGAGCAAATTCAATCTGTTGCGGAAGATTTCTTTGGCGTCCCACATCGAATGCAGCTGATTCGTAGCTTGGATGGGGTGAACTATTATAATGACTCCATTGGCACAAGCCCCACCCGTACGATTGCAGGGCTTCATTCCTTTGACAGACGAATTATCCTGATTGCTGGTGGATACGACAAGGGGATTCCCTTTACGGAAATGGGACAGGAAATCAAGGCATATGTGAAACATCTGGTTCTGGTGGGAGCGACAGCAACAGCAATTCAAAAAGCGGTGGAAGAAAGTAGGGATCCAAAGGACTTGGCACTTTCTGGAGAGTTGCAGAGCGTCTCTGTAGAAACAGATTTAGAATCAGCAATCGTAAAGGCAAAGTCTTTGTCGGAAACTGGGGACGATATCGTACTTTCTCCAGCCTGTGCTGCCTTTGACCAATTTAAGAATTTTGTAGAACGAGGAAACTTTTTTGAACAAGTTGTCAAAGGATTCCCCTAGAGAGAAGCTAAAAAAAGAAATGAAAACAAAAGCCCTAACTTTCTCAGATTGTTTTTTATGAAACCCCTAACATTAATAAAAAAGGAATGTCTAAAGTAGACTTACCAAAGAAAGGTCGTGTGATTTCTTGGAATATAAAGAAATATTAACAAAATTATGCTCTGTCTCTGCACCTACGGGCTTTGAAGCCCCAGCTTGTGCTGTTGCCATAGAGCTCCTTCGCCCCTATGTGGATGAAGTGTATCAAAATCCCCTTGGCTCTGTCATTGGGGTGAAAAAATGTGGAAAAGAAGGGGCAAAAAAGCTTGTGTTAGATGCCCACTTAGATGAAATCGGTCTGATTGTCATCGGCCATGAAGATGGCTTTTTACGATTCTCGAACTTAGGGGGCGTGGACCCTCGTATGCTTCCTGACCGTGAACTTGTGATTATGACAAATCCTCCCAGAATTGGTGTGGTGGCTTGCACCCCTCCTCATGTGCAGAAACCAGGGGAGCAAGATAAGTCTATGCCTATAAGCCAATTATATGTGGATGTGGGCTTGACACAAGAAGAAGCAGAAAAAGAAATCCCAATCGGTACCCCCATGACCTTTGTGGGGACTTGTCAAAGTATGGGAGAACACCTTCTCTGGGGAAAGGCAATGGACGATCGTGCTTGCTTTGCTGCGTTGTTAGGGGCTTTGGAACAATTACAGACCACAGAATTGAACTGTGATTTGTATATCCTTGGTTCTGTTGACGAGGAACGTGGTTCTTCTGGCGCCATCACAGCTATGTGGGAGCTTGCCCCTGACGCTTGTATTGCAGTAGATGTGACCCATGGGGATACCCCTGATGGCAAGAAATTGAATATGTTTCCACTGGGGAAAGGACCAACCATCGGAAAAGGACCTAATTGCACCAAGTGGATGTCAGAAAAGCTTCTTTCCATCGGAGAAAAGGAAGAGATTCCTGTCCAAGTGGAAGTGATGGCAGGTCACTCTGGCACCAATGGTTGGCCCATGCAAATTAGCCGAGAGGGCGTACCAACGGCTGTGCTGTCCTTGCCACTACGCTATATGCATACGCCACTGGAAACTTTGCACATCAAAGATTTGGAAAATACAGCCAAGTTACTTGCTTTGTTTGTGGGAGAATATGGAGGAGCAACATCATGAGTGAATTTATTTCTTTGGTGACACAGCTTTGTAAAATCAATGGTGTTTCTAGTGATGAAGAGCGTGTTCGTGAATTTATAGAGGACAAAATCAAAAATATTCCTGATATTTCTATGAAAACAGATGATTTAGGGAATTTGATTGTGGAGAAGAAGGGGGAAATGACCCCTAAAAATAAAGTGATGGTCTGTGCTCATATGGATGAAGTGGGGCTGATTATCCGTGACATCACTGACAAGGGCTTTTTGAAATTTGCCTTTGTGGGTGGGGTTGACCGTCGTGTGGTCATTGGAAAACCAGTTACTTTGGGGGACAATCAGGTGCCTGGATTGATTGGTTTAAAAGCTTATCACATGGTCAGCAAAGAAGAAGAGTCCAAAACACCCAAAGCAGATGATTTATATATTGACATTGGGGCAGAATCTAAGGAAGAAGCAGAAAAGTTGGTTTCTTTGGGGGATTTTGGTGCCTTTGTCAGCGAAGTGGAACCTTTTTCAAATGATTTGTTCAAAGGAAAAGCACTGGACGATCGTTTGGGCTGTGGGATTATGATGACGCTATTGGAAGAAAAACTTCCCATTGATGTCACTTTTGTGTTCACCACCCAAGAAGAAGTTGGTTTGCGTGGTGCTTTCGGGGCAAGTTTTTCTGTTGCCCCTGACATTGCATTGATTTTAGAAACCACGACTGCGGCTGATTTGCCAGAAATTCCAAAAGGAAAACAAGTTTGTCATGTGGGAAAAGGCCCCGTCATTTCTCATATGGACGGTGGGACGATTTACGACAGAAAGCTTTTCGAGCTTTTGCGTGCCACCGCTATGAGTAGCCGTATCCCTTGGCAAATGAAAGAATATATCGCAGGTGGGAACGATTCTCGTGCCATTCAACGCTCTAAAAGTGGGGTGAGAGTGGCTGGGATTTCAGCACCTGTCCGTTATTTACACGCTCCCACTTCTGTTGGTAGTGTGAGTGATTTTGAAAACTGTTTGGCTTTAGCAAGAAACTTTATTTTAAAACTTGCCCAAGAAGAGCAATAAGGAGGAAGAAAATGGATATCTATAAATTATTAGAGGACTTGACAGGAAAATACGGTCCTTCCGGGAAAGAAGACGTGCTTGCTGAGTTCATTATTTCAGAAGCAAAAAAATATTGTGATGAGATTACCACAGATGTTTTGGGTAATGTGATTGCTCGCAAAAAAGGCAATGGTGCAAAACTGATGTTTTCTGCCCATATGGATAGTATTGGATTGATTGTGACACACATCGAAAAAGAAGGCTTTTTGCGAGTGGGTGCTGTGGGGGGGATTGATCCTCATAAAATTCTGTTTAGTCCAGTCAAGTTTCACAATGGAACCAAAGCAGTGGTGATGAAAGAGGAAAAAGTCACTTATGCCAATTTAAAAGTGGAACATCTACTGCTAGATATTGGTGCTAAAAGCGCTGAAGAGGCAGAGAAGATGGTGCAACCAGGGGATATGGCTGTCTTTGCAACAGAAACGATGAAATTAGAAGGGGAGAGTCCTTCTATTGTGTCTCCTTATATGGATAATCGTGTTGCTTGTGGCATTTTATTGGCTGTGATGGAGAAATTACAGGGACAGTCAGTAGAAAACGACATCTATTTTGTCTTTTCTGTGCAAGAAGAAGTGGGACTGCGTGGTGCAAAGCCTGCTGCTTATGCCATTGACCCTGCCTATGGGATTGCTGTGGATGTGACAGGGGTTTGTGATTTGCCAGAATCCTCTAAAGGTGCCACCTCTAAATTAGGTGATGGTGCAGGGGTTAAAATCATGGATCGCTCGATTATTTGCCATCCAGAAGTGGTTGAAATCTTAGAAAAAATTGCCACAGAGAAAAAAATTGCCCATCAAAGAGATATCATTAAAATGGGTGGTACAGATGCTGGTGTGATTCATACCTCTCGTGGCGGTGTGAAAACAGGGGGGATTTCTGTCCCTTGCCGTTATATCCACAGCCCTTCTGAAATGGCAAATCTTGGTGATATCCAAGCTTGTATTGATTTAAGCCTTGGTCTTTGTCAATATCCTTTGGAGAAAAAATCATGATTTTTTCTCCAGAGATTATCGCTTTGGGAGAAGAGGCAGAAAAAGAAATCATCGCACAATTTGCACATTTAGAGGCAGTTTCTCAAGAAAATACCCGTCGTATCCTGACAGCATTTCAAAATCATCGTGTTGCTGAAGGGTATTTTCATGGCACCACAGGTTATGGTTATGACGATGTGGGGAGAGACCAGTTAGATGCCATTTATGCAGAGATTTTTGACACAGAATCTGCTTTGGTCCGTGGGCAGTTTGTCAATGGGACCCATGCGCTGACCTGTGCTTTATTTGGTAATCTGAAACCTGGGGACACACTTTTGTCCGCTGTGGGTGCCCCCTATGATACACTATTAGGTGTCATAGGGGTGACTGACAAGGGGACAGGTTCTTTGAAAGACTATGGGATTTCTTATGAACAGGTGGATGTCTTGGGGAACAAGCCTGATTTGCTACGCTTGGCTGAAAAATCACAGGATTCCAAGGTGAAATTAGTGCTGATACAGCGTTCTCGTGGCTATTCTACCAGAGACTCTCTTTCTGTTGCAGAGATCGAGGAAATGATTCAGATCATACGGAAAGCCAATCCCAGAGCCATCATTATGGTGGATAATTGCTATGGAGAGTTTGTAGAAACACTGGAGCCATCCCATGTGGGGGCTGATTTGGTGGTTGGCTCTCTGATTAAAAATCCAGGGGGAGGACTCGCTCCCACTGGTGGGTATATTGCAGGACGAAAACATTTGGTAGAAGCTGCTGCAACCCGTTTGACAGCACCGGGGATTGGGGCTGAGTGTGGTTGTACCTTGGGGAACAATCGCCTTTTTTATCAAGGGCTTTTCATGGCTGCACATACCGTATGTCAGGCACTGAAAACAGCGATTTTTTCAGCAAAGCTGATGGAGCTTTTGGGCTATGAGGCGAATCCTTCTTCTCATGCTTCTCGTCATGATATCGTCCAAATGATTCATATGAAATCCCCTCAAGCTGTGAAAGATTTTTGCTGTGGGATTCAGGCTGGTGCGCCTGTAGATTCTTATGTCACCCCAGAACCTTGGGCTATGCCCGGCTATGATTGTCCTGTGATTATGGCTGCTGGTGCCTTTATTCAAGGAGCTTCCATCGAATTATCAGCTGATGCCCCAATGCGTGAGCCATATACCGTTTATCTCCAAGGTGGTTTGACCTATGAATCAGGGAAGTTGGGGATTTTGTTGGCTGGAGATCGGATTTTAAAGAGTAGAGGGAAATGATATGAGTCAAAAGCAAATTTCAGTGGGAGGGGTGCGCATAGGAGGAGGGGCAAAGGTGTCTATCCAGTCTATGACCAATACTCCCACCCACGATGTGGAAAAAACCCTTGCCCAAATCCGTGCCCTTGCCACAGCTGGCTGTGAAGTGGTTCGACTTGCTGTCCCTGATATGGAGGCTGCTCTTGCCATAGAGGCAATCAAACAAGACAGTCCATTGCCCATTGTGGTGGATATTCATTTTGATTATCGTCTTGCACTAGCCTGTATTGAACGTGGTGCTGATAAGGTGCGTATCAATCCTGGGAACATAGGAGATTCCATGCGTGTCAAGGAAGTTGCCTTGTCGTGTAAAAAGAGGAATATCCCCATTCGTATTGGTGTCAACGGAGGTTCTTTGGAAAAGGAGATACTTGGGAAGTATGGCAAGGTGACAGCACAAGGGCTTGTGGATTCGGCTTTTTCTCACATTGCACTATTGAATCAATTTGATTTTGATGATATTTGTATTTCTCTGAAATCCTCCTCTGTACCTTTGACCATGAAAGCCTATGAAATCATGGCAAGAGAAAGTGATTATCCCTTACACCTTGGCATCACGGAAGCGGGAACTATGCACATGGGCACCATTAAATCAGCCATAGGGATTGGAGGGCTTCTTGCCCTAGATATTGGGGATACACTTCGTGTGACTTTAACAGCTGACCCTGTGGCTGAAATCGCTGTGGCAAAAGATATTTTAAAAGCAGTGGGGCTTCGAAAAGAAGGGGTAGAGTTGATCGCTTGTCCTTCCTGTGGTAGAACGAAGATTGATCTGATCTCTTTGGCAGAGGAAGTGGAGCGAGGTCTTGCTGATATCAGCAAACCTCTCACTGTTGCTGTGATGGGCTGTATGGTAAATGGTCCTGGTGAAGCAAAAGCGGCAGATTGTGGTATCGCTGGTGGGGACGGAGAAGGATTGCTCTTTGCCAAAGGAGAAATCATCAAAAAAGTGCCCCAAGAGCAGTTGGTCGCTGAGTTGTTTGCACTGATTGAGACATTGAGCATAGAGGAACCGCTCACAAATTAATCGGTTTGAAGCTTGTTGCAAGCTGAGTGATTATGTTGTTTGAGCTTGCTCCAAAGATAATTTCCCTGTGATTTTTTTAATGATTAAGCTTTTCGCTTAATCATTTTTCAAGTTACTATACCATACCAAAAGGAGTGTTCTAGGATGAACAAAAAAGTCCCATTTTTACAAGCATTTTCTAAAATCCCAATGGGCGAGATGGAACAATATGTGGCAGATTGGTCTGTGATTCAGGCAAATATTAGTAAAGAAGAGAGAAAAGCAAGTTTTTCTATTTCTTACGTGCCTAGGAATGATTTTCCTACAAACGGCGTGGCAATCGTCGAAAATGCCATCGCTAAAGGATATCAACTGACAGAGGTACGTTTTGATTTTGTGTATCAAGAGGCTCCTCTGGCAGAAGAAATACCGCCAGAGCTGTTCGCCCCTCCAGAAGTGGAAATGGTCCCTCAGGTGTCGGTATTTGAGCAAACAGCAAAAATGCGAGAAGAAGCGATGGTACTAGAGCGTCAAACTAGAAAGAAAAAAACAGTTTCTCCCATCATTTATGGCTCTGCCATCAAAAATGCGCCAATTCCTATCTCTGATTTGAATTTGGACTCTGGCATGGTGGTGGTAGAAGGAGATGTGTTCTTTACTAAACATGATGAAAAAAAGAAAAGAAATGCTTGGGTAATCGCCTTTGATGTGACTGACCATATTGATTCTGTGCGTGTACAAAAATTCATGCCTTCTTCGGAATGTCAAGGGATTGTCAACAGAGTCAAACAAGGGATTCGTGTCAGGGTACAAGGACGTTTGTCCATAGATCGTTTTTATAATGATATCATTTTAGAGCCAGTGGCAATCACGCAAGTTGACAAAGAAATGCGACAAGACAATGCAAAAGAAAAGCGAGTAGAGCTTCATATGCATAGTAATATGTCTGCACTGGATGCCCTGACCTCTCTGAGTCCCAAAGATTCTGCACAAAAAAATGTGGTGAAACGTGCTGACTCTTGGGGGCATGCTGCCATTGCGATTACAGATCACGGTGTAGCACATATTTTTCCTGATGCTGAAAAATCAGCCAAAGGTTTGGATATTAAGATGATATACGGGGTAGAGGCATATTTTAATAATAATGTGGATGACTCTATTGTAGTACAAGGAGAGATGTCAGGGGATTTTGCACAAGAAATTGTTTGTTTTGACATTGAAACCACAGGACTGAATAACAGAAAAGAATTGTTAACAGAAATAGGAGCAGTGATCTTAAAAAATGGAGAATTCACAGAAACCTTTCAAACTTTTGTCCAACCCAATAAACGTCTTTCTCCAGAAATCATTCAATTAACTGGGATTACTGACAAAATGTTAGAAAATGCCCCATCACAAGAAGAAGCCCTGAAGGCATTTTTGGCATTTGTGGGGGATAGACCCTTGGCCGCACACAATGCTAGTTTTGATATGGGATTTA
This sequence comes from Eubacteriales bacterium, assembly GCA_044432725.1. GTDB lineage: Bacteria > Bacillota > Clostridia > Oscillospirales > Oscillospiraceae > JAWXUK01. The sequence goes on along the minus strand of JAWXUL010000001.1, from coordinate 280,957 downwards.
TCGGGATTGGCTGTGAAAAATATGGGATTCCTTTTGAAAATCCTGTGATTGATACCCTTACCATGTCTCAAAATTTATTGACTAGTTTGAAGAAGTTTAAGTTAGATATTGTGGCAGACCATTTGAATCTTCCCAATTTCAACCATCACCGTGCTGTGGATGATGCCACAGTGGTGGGGCATATGTTGGTGAAATTTTGGGATATGCTCAAAGAAAAAGATGTCACACAATTAGAAGATATTAATGAAAAGATGAGAGAACTACGCCCCAACAGCCCGTCCATTGTGAATCGCCGTCGTTTTGGGCATTTGATTGTTTTGGCAAAAAATAAAGTTGGCTTGCGTAATATGTACAAGCTGATTTCTTTTTCTCATTTGGATTATTTCAAAGGCAAAGCTGTGATGCCAAAGTCCGTGATCGAGGCACATCGAGAAGGTTTGATTTTAGGTTCTGCTTGCGAGGCAGGGGAATTGTATCAAGCAATTTTATATGGTAAACCAAAATCAGAGCTGATTCGTATTGCTTCTTGGTATGATTACTTAGAAATTCAACCTATTTGCAATAATTTATTCCTGATTTCCAATGGAACTGTGGAGAATGAGACACAGCTTCAGGATATTAACCGAGAGATTGTCGCCTTGGGGAAAGAACTGGGAAAACCAGTTTGTGCTACAGGAGATGTCCACTTTTTAGATCCAGAGGATGAAGTTTTTCGTCGAGTTCTTCTTGCCTCGAAAAAGTTTGCAAACGCAGACGCTCCTTTGCCTTTATATTTTAAAACCACAGAAGAAATGTTAGAAGAATTTTCTTATTTGGGCGAAGAGGATTGTTATGATGTTGTGATTAAAAATACCAATTTAGTAGCAGATTGGTGTGAAGAGATTCAATTATTCCCCAAAGGACTTTTCCCACCTTCTTTGGAAAATTCTCAACAAGAATTAACAGATTTGGTATGGGGTAAAGTGCATTCCCTTTACGGAGAAACACCACCAGCCATTGTTCAAGATCGGGTTTCTATCGAACTGAATGACATCATCACCAGTAAATATGACGTGATTTATATGTCTGCACAAAAGCTTGTACATGATTCCATGGAGCATGGTTATTTGGTTGGGTCACGGGGTTCTGTGGGCTCGTCGATTGTGGCGTATATGTCAGGGATAACCGAGGTGAACTCTTTGCCGGCACATTATCGCTGTCCAAATTGCAAGCATAGTGATTTTGAAACGCCCAAAGAACAGGGCTGTGGTTGTGGGGTGGATATGCCAGATGCTCTTTGCCCCCAATGTGGCACAGCTTATGAAAAAGATGGATTTAATATCCCCTTTGAAACCTTTTTAGGATTTAGTGGAGACAAAGTCCCCGATATTGATTTAAACTTCTCAGGAGAATATCAAGCAAATTCACACAAATATACCTTTGAGCTCTTTGGAAAAGAACATGTGTTTAAAGCTGGAACCGTGGGTACTGTGGCAGAAACCAGTGCTTATGGCTTAGCAAGAAAATATTTCGAAGAAAGAGGGCGTAATCCCTCGAAAGCAGAAATCAATCGCTTGACTGTGGGCTGTGCTGGGGTGAAACGCACCACAGGGCAACATCCAGGTGGAATGGTGGTCATCCCTCAGGATATGGAAATTTATGATTTTTGTCCAGTGCAACGTCCTGCTGATAAAGAAGAGGCAGATTTTGTCACCACTCATTTCGAATATCACGCAATGGAAGACAATTTGTTGAAATTGGACATTTTGGGTCATAGAGACCCAACTATGATGTATAAAATGCAACAATTATCAGGGGTAGATGTACAGAAGATACCTTTGGATGACAAAGATGCCATGTCCATATTTCATTCCACAGACATTCTTGGTTTTACAGGCGATAAAATTTTAGGCAGCACAGGCACTGTGGCAATCCCAGAATTTGGAACACCTTTTACCAGAGATGTGTTGGTGGATACAGCTCCAGATAAAATGGATATATTAGTGCGAATTTCTGGCTTTACCCATGGTACAGATGTGTGGACAGGCAATGCAGAAGACCTTGTAAAAAAAGGGACTGCCTCTGTCCTAGAGGCAATCGGCTGTCGTGATGATATCATGCTATATCTGATTTCTTTGGGAATGGATGAAAAATATGCTTTTAAAATCATGGAAGCTGTTCGAAAAGGGAAGGGACTCCCAGAAGGTGCACAAGAAGAAATGGAAAAAATCTCTGTGCCTGCTTGGTATATCGAGTCTTGTCAAAAAATCAAATACCTGTTTCCAAAAGCTCACGCCGTTGCCTATGTGATTATGGCATTTCGTGTGGCATGGTTCAAAGTGCATATGCCTTTGGTTTTTTATGCTTCTTATTTTTCTGTGCGAGCCAAGGCATTTGACGAGAGTTATATGTGTCGAGGCATGGATATTTGTAAAAGAAAAATTGAAGAAATCAAAGAAAAAGAAAAGGATTTCTCTGCTTCTCCTACAGAAAAAGATATGCTGACTTCTTTGCTTGTCTGTTACGAATTTTATCTGCGAGGATTTTCCTTTGAAGCAATGGACTTATATCGCTCTGCTGCCACTGATTTTACCATAGACCAAGAAAATCAATCCCTAATTCCTCCCTTTACCTCTGTGGCTGGTTTGGGAGATGCTGCAGCAGAAACTTTGGTCGAGCAACGAGAGAAAGAGGAATTTATTTCCATTGAAGATGTGGCGGTCGCTTGTCCCAAAGTTTCGAAAACCCATATTGACAAACTAAGCAAAGCTGGCGCTTTTGGCACCATGCCAGAATCCAGTCAGCTATCATTTTTTTAACAACATTTTTACAACAAGGGGGTGGAACTTTCTTCCACTCCCTAAATCTTTTTCACAGCCAATCTGCAACAACATCTGCCAAAGTGGTGGGAGAAACTTGATGGAGTGAGAGTAGGGAGAGCAGTTCTTCAGCACGTTCTTTTTTTGTGGTAATGCCAAGAATTTCTGCTTTCTCTCCTTGGGGTTCTTCGATGGCTACACCATAATTTTCACAGAAAAAATCTTCTGTTTCGACCTCTTCCACCAATAAGTAATAGTCCAAATTTCTTAGTTTCCCTCTTTCATCTTGTAAATTTTTTTCACATACTCTAATTTTTTTCATAATATTACAACTCCTTTCGTTGATATTTTTATTATAGAACGGAATTTCACAAAAGAAAAGCTTTATATATCGCAGAAAACAGCCTTTTTTTACAGAAAAACTGTATTTAAGCTGTAGAATTTTTGTTTTTCTGTTTTATTTTGTCAAAAGAAGATTTCTTCTGTCCGAAAGTTTTTTCTCCTGACAAAATTTCTGAATTCACTAAGGAGACACAGGCAGAAAGTTTTTTCCAAAAATCTTCAAATTACTCTAGGCAAATTTCTAAATATAAGGTATAATAGAAGTATTCAGCTATCATACTATAAAGTGAGGTTTATTCCATGGATTACAACAGTTATCAAAGCCCTTTGTCTTCTCGTTATGCTAGTGACGAGATGCTTTATATTTTTTCTGCCAACAAGAAATTTTCTACTTGGCGAAAACTTTGGGTGGCACTTGCTCGGGGAGAGATGGAGCTGGGGCTTCCTGTCACAGCAGAGCAAGTTTCAGAATTAGAGGCACATATCACAGATATAGATTACGAGGTGGCTTCTCAGTTCGAGAAAAAACTACGTCATGATGTGATGGCACATATTCATACTTATGGACAGCTTTGCCCCATAGCAGAGCCTATCATTCATCTAGGTGCAACCAGTTGTTATGTGGGAGATAACACAGATATCATCATCATGCGTGATGGATTGTCTCTGATTCGGGATAAAATTGTACAAACTTTAGATAAATTAGGTAAATTTGCAGAAGAATATAAAGCTATGCCCACTTTGGGCTTTACCCATTTTCAAGCAGCCCAACTTGTCACAGTGGGAAAACGTGCCACATTGTGGATGAATGAATTGCTCATGGATTTGCAAGAAGTGGAACACAGACTTGCTCGTTTACAGCTTTTAGGATCCAAAGGAACCACTGGAACACAAGCCTCATTTTTAGAACTTTTTGATGGAGACCATGAAAAAGTGAAAAAATTAGAGGAGAAAATTGCAAAAGAAATGGGTTTTGACGGCGTGGTGCCAGTCAGTGGGCAAACTTATTCCAGAAAAGTAGATTATATGGTGTTGTCCGTTTTGTCAGGTATTGCACAATCTGCCTGTAAATTTGCGACAGATCTAAGACTTCTCTGTCATTTGAAAGAGATAGACGAGCCTTTTGAAAAAAATCAAATTGGTTCATCTGCTATGCCTTATAAACGTAATCCTATGCGATCTGAACGGATTTGCTCTTTGGCTCGTTACGTCATCGCCGATGCAAACAATCCTGCCATGACATCAGCCACCCAATGGTTTGAAAGAACATTAGATGACTCTGCAAATAAGAGAATCTCTGTGCCAGAGGCATTTCTTGCAGTGGATGCCATTTTGAATATTTATCAAAATGTGGCTTCTGGTTTGGTGGTGCATCCAAAAGTGATTGAAAAACACATCATAGAAGAATTGCCCTTTATGGCAAGTGAAAACATCATGATGGAAGCTGTGAAGCGTGGGGGAGACAGACAAAAACTCCATGAAAAAATCCGACAACTTTCTTTAGTCGCTGGGGAAAATGTAAAGGAAAAAGGCTTGCCTAATAACTTGATTGAACTGATTGAACAAGACAAAGATTTTTCTTTGAGTATTGAGGAGTTACAAGCGCATCTGACTCCATCTCATTATATTGGCCGTTGCCCAGAGCAAGTCACTGCATTTTTAGAAGAGGATATTGCACCAGTTTTAAAAAAATATGCAAGCGCCTTAGACAAAACAACACAAGATTTGAAAGTATAAAGGGGGAGATGTCTTGGATACACCAAAGAACAAAAAGCAATGGCAGATCGCAACCATTTCTCTTACTGTGATTGTGTTAGGGATTTTATTTTATTTTTTTACAGTAAATATTCCTACCGTTGTTCAGTTTTTTCGAACAGTAAATGAAGTACTTCGACCTATTTATTATGGAATGGTTCTGACTTTTTTGTTGGTTCCAATTTATAATTTTTTTTATAAAAAGCTAGATACATTGATCACTCTAAAAAAACATCAAGTAGCTTTAGTGAATTCTTTGTCTATTTTTATCAGTCTTTTTCTCGCTTTTTCTTTGGTATATCTTCTTCTTGCTATGGTTCTCCCAGAGCTTTACCGTACCATTGAAGGGATGATTCAAAGTATTCCCAGTGATTTTCGTTTTGATACGCCAGAATGGTTGAATAACTTTTTTGAAGAAAATCCAAAACTATATAAAAACATTGCTCCTTTTTACGAAGGGGCTGTGGTAGGTATTAACAATTTTTATGAAACAGAAATTCTTCCTTTGGTCAGCTCCATTGAAAATTTCACCTCCTTTGCCCAAAGCACCTTGTTACCCCATTTATCAGGTGTGGTTTCTGGAGTGTCTCAGTTTGTTTTTACCATTGTTGGTTTTATTTTTGATTTGGTCGTTGCAATTATTGTGTCCATTTATTTATTGACTCGAAAAAAAATCTTTGCAGCACAGGGAAAAAAGTTAATTTATGCCTTTTTCTCAGTGAAAGCAGCAGACTTCATCTTGGGTGAGATCAGAAATTCTTATCGTATTTTAAGTGGATTTTTTATTGGAAAAATGATTGATTCCATGATTATTGGTGTCATTTGCTTTATTGGTTTATCCCTACTGAATATGCCTTTTGCTAGTTTGGTCGCCACTGTGATTGGGGTCACCAATGTCATTCCTTATTTTGGACCTTTTATTGGTGCTATCCCTTGTGGTGTGTTGATTTTCTTTGTTAGTCCTATAAAATGTCTGTATTTTTCTGGATTTATTATCGCTTTGCAACAATTTGATGGAAACATTCTAGGACCTAAAATCTTGGGTGAATCCACAGGACTTTCCAGCTTTTGGGTGTTGTTTTCCATTATTCTATTTGGTGGTATTTTCGGCTTTGCCGGCATGATTTTTGGTGTGCCTGTTTTTGCTACTTTATATAGTATGTTCAGCCGTTTGGTGAAATTCCTCTTAGCCAAGAAAGGTATGCCAGAGGATACCACAGCTTATGTACCTTATTGGGAAGCCTTTGGGGACGAGGCTTCGGCAAAAGAGAAAGCATTAGAAGAAGCAGTCAGTAAATTGAAAGAGTGATGTGTGCTTTGGAAGTATTTTGCTGATATAGACAGTCGCTTATTTTTGTTCTCCTTAATCCTTGGAGAACAAACGTATGATTCAGCCCATAAAAGATAAAAAAATCCCTCTCCTGATACAGGAGAGGGAAAAATTTTTATTTTGTTGCAACAACTTTTTTCAGTTTAGCAAAACGAGGCAAGCCATTTTCCAAAGATAGGTCATAGTCACCTTGAATCAAAGGAAGTACATAGTCAATGAAAGGTTGTTCCACACCATTACCAGCAGCGTTAATCCATTCACGGGGGACTTTTTTCTCTGCATTTGCCACGATGTCCAAAGGTTTCAACACAACTTTACATTCGTAAGCACCGTTTGCGCCACGTGTGCAGTCGAAAGCGGCCATTTGGTCAGTTTCTCCAGCCACGGCAGATTCCACAGCAGTACGACCAGCAGCCAAAGCTTCGTCAATATCACGTTTGGAAGCAAGGTGAGCACCACAACGTTGTAAGAGAGAAAGCTCGATACCACGTACTTTTGCTCCTGTTTCTTTTTGCATAATTTCAGCAAGTTTCACAGCAAGTCCACCCAGTTGAGCATGTCCAAATCCGTCAGTTGCTGAGGTTTCAGCTTCTGAAACAAAGCGTCCATCTGCATAGTGAATACCTTCAGAAACAGCTACAAAACATTTTTTCTTCTTTTCATAGATTGCTTTTGCATCTTTGATAAAGGTATCCATATCAAAGTCAACTTCTGGAAGATAAAGAAGGTCAGGACCAAAACCAGCCCAAGTAGCAAGTCCAGCAGAACCAGCCAGCCAACCAGCATGGCGACCCATGATTTCTACCACAGTAATCATACCTGTGTCATAAACGTGGGCATCTTGCCATACTTCCATACAAGAAGTGGCGATATATTTCGCAGCAGAAGAGAAGCCAGGGCAGTGGTCTGTTCCCATCAAATCATTGTCGATGGTTTTTGGTACGCCGATGACATTACATTCATAACCATTTTTTTGGCAGAATTTAGAAATTTTATTACAGGTGTCCATAGAGTCGTTACCACCATTATAGAAGAAGTAACGAACATCATATTTTTTAAAAGTTTCTAAGATGCGTTTGTAATCGGTATCGTCTTTGTCAGGGTCAGCCAGTTTGTAACGGCAAGAACCCAAAGCAGAAGAAGGAGTGAATTGGAGCAGGTCCAATTCTTTTGGGTCTTCTTGGGACATATCGTATAATTTATCCTCTAACACACCAACAATGCCGTTGGCAGCACCATAGACATTGGTGATAAAAGGGGAGGCGAGAGCAGTTTGGATGACTCCTTGTGCACTGGCATTAATGACTGAGGTTGGCCCTCCTGACTGTCCGATGATACAAGCGCCTTTTAGTTCTTTGTTCATAAATCTAGCTCCTTTTTACGTTAAAATTCAAATAATAGAAACTTTTCCCTTGGAAAATAAGGAAAAAAACTTTCTTAAAATATTATAACATATCTACTAGACATTGGCAATAGAATATGCTATAATTTAGTAGGAAAAATTTTTTCTAGGAAATTATTTAAGGAGATGTATAAAATGCCATTAGTAACTTCAAAAGACATGATGAAAAAAGCCTATGAGGGCGGTTATGCCATTGGTGCTTTCAATGTGAACAACATGGAAATCATCCAAGGAATCACCGAGGCTGCAAAAGATTTAAATGCACCCCTCATCCTTCAAGTATCCTCTGGTGCTCGTAAGTACGCAAACAACACCTATTTGGTGAAATTAGTGGAAGCAGCTTTGCAAGAAACTGGTTTGCCTATTTGCTTGCATTTGGATCACGGTGACACTTTTGAATTGTGTAAAGATTGTATCGATAGCGGATTTACCTCTGTTATGATCGATGGTTCTCATCACAGCTTTGCAGAGAACATTGCTCTGACTAAAAAAGTGGTGGAATATGCTCACGACAAAGGTGCTACTGTAGAAGGTGAATTAGGACGTCTTGCTGGTGTGGAAGATGATGTGAACGTTTCTGCTGAAGACGCTTCTTACACACGTCCAGAAGAAGTGGAAGAATTCGTCTCTAAAACTGGTGTGGATTCTCTTGCTATTGCAATCGGGACAAGCCATGGTGCTTTCAAATTCAAACCTGGTCAAAATCCTCAACTTCGCATGGATATTTTAGATGAAGTTGAAAAACGTTTACCTGGTTTCCCAATCGTTCTTCATGGTGCTTCTTCTGTTATTCCTGAATATGTGAAGATGGTCAATGAAAATGGTGGAAAAATGCCTGATGCTATTGGTATTCCAGAAGATATGTTGCGTGAAGCTGCTCGTAAAGCAGTTTGTAAAATCAACATTGACTCTGACTTGCGTCTAGCTATGACAGGGACTGTTCGTCAATATTTCAACGAAAACCCAGGTCATTTTGACCCACGTCAATACCTTTCTCCAGCTCGTGCTAACATCAAAAAAATGGTGGAACACAAAATTAAAAATGTTTTGGGTTGCGACGGCAAAGCTTAAAAATGATAGAAACCTCTCAGATGAAAATCTGGGAGGTTTTTTTATAGAAAGAAAGCTCTGTTAGCTGACTAAATTGGTGCTATTTCATAAAAAGTTATCATAATTTTAAAAAAAAGGATTGTTTATCTTCTTTAGGGAGGACAATATACCAAACTTTCATGGAACTTGAATCTAAACCAATACCAATACACAGGGTAGCACCGTAAAAAAGAAAAAGAAAGAGTCGTTATTTCATCAAGGTCAACAAAAACTGGTTTTTGTTGACCTGTAGCATTAAGCTTCTTTTTTAACTTAAAATGAGCATTTCGCTTCAGGCAATACCTCATAAATTCCGTATTTGGATTTTCCTTTAGTTGGGAATGGGGGATTGTGAGTTGTTATCTTAAGCAAAATGAAGGGGAATCTCTATCACTTATTCCTTTTAAGGATAATCCCATTACAGTGAGTAAACAGAACTTTTTGTAAAAAAGAATCAGAAAAGCCCTAAAAACAGACTTTTCTGATTGTAGATTAATTTGCTCCTTATACTATTTCTTACGCAACCCCTCCACCAAACTCTCATCAGGGAATACCATAGCTGTTTCATAGGTGCTGTAAATCACCATACCAGGACGTGCACCATTGGGCTTTTTAACATATTTCACAGGTGTATAATCCACTGGAACCTTGTTCATTTCTTTTCCTTGAGAAAACCATGCAGCCAGCGTAGCCGCTTCTTGGAGGGATTGTGCATCTGGTTCTTTCCCTTCTGTCCATAAAATCACGTGAGAACCATGAATTTTTTGTGTGTGGAACCAAATATCGCTTTTAAAGGCTTGTTTTGTGGTGAGTCTGTCATTTTGGAGATTATTTTTTCCCACAGAAATCCGCAGACCAGAACTGGAAACAAACTCCATCGCTTTTCCTGAGATGCGTTTTTCTTTGCCTTTGATTTTTTTTGCTTTTTTCAAGTATCCAGTATCTTCTAATTCTTGTCGAAGTTCCAACAAATCCTGTTCCCCTTGTGCTAATTTACAATGTTCCAAGACGCTGTTCAGATAGTCAAGCTCTATTTTTCCTTTTTCTATGAGGATTTGTAACATTTCATTTGCTTTTTTACTACGATTGTAATTTTTGTAGTAAATGGCAGCATTTTTCTGGGGAGAGAGGAGAGGATCTAGTTTGATTTCTATCTCTTGACAATCTGGGTGATAAAAATCTTCGGCAATCAAAGCTGTCATACCTTGGGACATACGATGGAGATTTGCTGTGATGATGTCGCCCAGTTCTCGCAATTTATCCCGATTTTCTGTTTCTAGCAATTCTTGTTCTTGCATCACGATTTTTCTTTCCACACGGTCACGGGCATTGGTGAGATTTCGCAAGATTCCCTGTCCTTTTTGCCGAATGCGGTCGTTTTGCTCTTGTTCTTTGTAATAGGCATCTAGCAAAGAAGAAATATTTGTCATGTTTTTTTGTTCATATCGGTCTTGGTACTGACTGATCTCACGGAAAGAAAAATCTTTTGGTTTGCCTTGGTCAAACAAAATACAGGGAGAAGGTTTCTCTTGACGGAGAGAGAAAAGTTTTTCTCCTAATGCTTCTTTTTGTTCTGGTGACAAAGTTTCTAACGGGGTATCTACAGCCCCTGTGACTAAAAAGTTTAGTTCACGGCTGATCAAGGGAGAAATCCCAGAGAAGGAGGAAAGAAGAAATTTATCTGCCTGACCAGTCCCTTGGGCGATTCGTTCTTGCAGTGTTTCTACACTTTCAGTGAAAGGATTCATCTTATTTTGGCTGGGAGGGTATTGATAAAAAAATCCAGACATCACTTGGCGCACTGATTCACCATCTTTCATGGTAGAAAGATCTCGATGGATACGTCGGATACAATCAATGATACGACCTTTTTCGTCCACCAAAATAATGTTAGATTGTACCCCTAGCACTTCAAGGATCAGACGACGAGAGACACGAAAGCCCAATTCGTCCAATGCTTCCAGTTGAAATTCTATCACCCGTTCCATTGGGGGCTGTGTGATATCCAGAACCTTTGCACCCACAAGATGTTTTCGTAACAGCATACAGAACATGGGGGGGACAGCAGGGTTTTCCCTAGAAATCTGGGTGAGATGTACCCGTGGATGTTGGGGGCTTGCAGAGAGCAACAGTTTCACTGTGCCATGTCCTGTCTCCATCCGTGAACGAAGAGAGAGAATGATTTCATCTCTCCCTGGTTGGTATATTTTGTCTATTTTACCACCAATTATGGTGTCTTTTAGTTCAGTCACCAAATGAGTGACACATATTCCGTCAAGTGGCATGATTTGCTCCTATTCTTTCATCATCATTTCAAAGAGTTCATTCAATCTTTTGGTTTCCCCTTGTAAATAGAGCCATCCGAAAAGAGCTTCCAGTGCGGTTGCAAGCTGATAATCTCCCCGTTTGGCTGCTTTTGGTACAGAATGGGGTGCCGTATTTCTACCACGAAGGAACACTTCTGTTTCTGCTTCACTTAAATGAGGGAGAATTTTTTCCGACATTTTTGCTTGTGCAGGCGCAGCGACATAAGCGACAGTTGCCTTGTGGAGATTTTTAGCAGTAGCTTTTCCATGTAAACAGAGCCAAGAGCGTACCATCAACTCAAAAACGCCATCGCCCAGATGTGCCAGACCTAGGTTGCTCATGGATAGGACTTGGTCTCGGCTTGCGTTTAATTGGAAATAATTGATCATCGTCTTCCATCCTTCTTTCTTCCTAGGGAATTTTTAAAATCACCTAAAAAAACAATTTACTAACTTGTCTCATTCCAACGCTCATCTTTATATCTTTTTGAAAGCGGGAATGAGAAGGGATTGCCTTTAGTCTACCATAGAAGTAAAAAAAAATCAAGGAATCTATCATTTTTCTGTTGTCAAATTTCTTTTTTTTTGTTAAAATAGAAGGAAGGAAACATGCTTGTGGTGTCAGCAACAAAGATTTTGCTGAAATTTCCACCAAAAGAGGGGAGAGAACATATGCGAATTTTGTTGGCAGTGGCAGAAAAATCTCTGGCTACAATGATGAAAGACATCTTAATTCAGGGGAAATATTTTGTTGATACTGTCAATGATGGGGAATCAGCTTTGGACTATGCTCGCTCTGGCATTTATGACGGTCTAGTATGCTATGATAGTTTACCTTTTATAGAAATAACGAAAATGTTACAAGACGAGGGGTATACGCTTCCTATTTTGTTACTCTCTTCTACTTCCACAAAAAATACTGCGGGATTCTTAATGGAAAAAAACTTTGAAAAAGAGAAGTTTTTAACGAGTGTTTCTAAGTTAGTACCACTTTTGGGTACAAAAGAAGAAATTTCTTTTGGAGATTTGGTATTGGGCTTGGGGATTCTTTCCTGTGGGGAGCGTTGCCTTTCTTTAACAGCTCGTGAATTTGAATTGGCACGTTTATTGATGACAAATGAACTTTTACCCAAAGAAAGTATTTTTTTGAAAATTTGGGGCTTTGATTCCGAAGCAGAAAGTAATGTGGTAGAAGCCTATGTATCTTTGCTTCGTCGCAAGATGAAACAGCTTGAGTCTAAGGTTTCTTTACAAGTGGTCAGAAGAAAAGGATATTTTCTTTCTGATGAGAACATATAAGGCAATACTTATCGACTTGGCGAACAGAAGAAAAAATAAAAAAACCTGTGTCAATCAAACACAGGTTTTTTTGGACATTACACAGCACGAGTAACCTTACCAGAACGGAGGCATCTGGTGCAGACGTATACATGGGTAGGAGTCCCATTTACTACTGCTTTGATGCGCTTCACATTAGGTTTCCAAGTGCGATTAGAACGACGGTGGGAGTGGGATACCTTGATACCGAAGGAAACACCCTTATCGCAGAATTCACATTTAGCCATTTTGCTTAACCTCCTTGCTAAAATTTTATCGGATGCCAAAAGCTGAGAAATCAGCTTGATTTTCAAGAACCATTAAGCACCGTTATTTATTCTAACAGATTTTCTGAAAAAAAGCAAGGGATTTCTTGCTATTTTTTGAAAAAATTTTTCAAGAGGGAGAAAAGGCAGAATTCAGGGGATATTTAAAAACGTTGAAAGAACAAGGTCTCCTTTCTTTTACTGCAAAGGCACTTCCTTCTGTTATCCTTAGATTGTTCTGGAAATTGCTCTTTTTTCTTAATTCAGTTCTTTTTTTAGAAGAAATATGAGGAAATGAATTGTTTTCTTTACAGGAGAGAGTGTGCCGTTCTTTCGAAATTTATCATAAAATGATACAAATCAATCCGCCAGAGCCTTCGTTGATAATCCGTTGTAAGGTATCACGGAGCTTTTCTCTTGCCTCTTCAGGCATACGTTTTACCTTGCTGTTTAAATCTTCTCCCACCAGTTCATGGAAAGATTTTCCGAAAATATTGGATTGCCATATTTTCGCTGTATCTCCTTCAAATTCTTGTAATAAATAGTGAATCATTTCTTCGCTTTGTTTTTCTGTCCCAACAATAGGGGAGACTTCTGTTTCTATATCTGCACGAATCATGTGGATAGAAGGCGCCGAGGCTTTCAAGCGCACCCCATAGCGTCCTCCTTGTTTCACGATTTCTGGCTCTTCTAGTACAAGGGCTTCGATGGAGGGAACCACAATGCCGTATCCTGTTTTCTCTACTTCTTCTAAGGCAAGAGCCACCTTGTCATATTCTGCTTTGACATGGGATAATTGAGTCAAAAGTGCCATAAGATCTCCATCATCTCCAATCTGAAAACCCGATTGATTGGAAATGGTGTGATAAAATAAAGCTCTGGGTAAATCCAAAATTGCTGTTGCCACCCCTGTGCCTAAATCCATAGAGAGAACCCGTGCTTCGCTGACATCTTCACATTTACCAATTGCCTCTACTGTGCTTGTCACATCTGCAATGCGTCGAAGGGACTGTGCGCCTTCTCGAATGGATTGGTATAGCGTCTCTTTGATTGGATGGTCCTGTTCCAAGGCATTGACCCAAGCAGGGAGTTGAAGACTCAGCTCCTTCACTGGAAATTCGTATAATACCTGTCTGACAATCTTGTTGATATCCTCTTCATGGAGTTCAAGACAATTTGTCACAAGACAAGAGACATGGTATTTTTGGCTCAATTCTTCTTGCAAATTTCTTGCTTTCTCAGAGTTTGGATAAGCAGAATTAATCACAACGAGAAAGGGTTTATTCATTGCTTTTAGTTCTGAGATAACTCGCTCCTCTGCTTCTAAATAATCCTCTCTGTCGATTTCTGTCACTGTGCCATCTGTGGTGACAACGATACCAATGGTGGAATGTTCTGTGATGACTTTACGAGTCCCAATTTCTGCAGCTTCTGCCATGGGGATTGCTTGGGGAAACCAAGGGGTGGTGACCATACGTTGAGTTTCACCCTCTAAATGTCCCACAGCACCATCAATCATATAGCCTACGCAATCAATCAAGCGAACTTGAAAGTTTGCACCATCTTCCATGGTGATGATGACGGCATCTTCAGGGATGAATTTTGGTTCTGCTGTCATAATGGTTCGACCAGAGCCACTTTGGGGTAATTCATCTCTGGCTCGTTCTTTGCGATAAACATTTTCAATGTTGGGGATCACCAAAGTTTCCATAAAGCGTTTGATAAAAGTTGATTTTCCCGTGCGAACAGGTCCCACAATGCCGATATAAATATCACCACCTGTTCGTTCTGCAATATCCTTGTATATTCCGTTCATATCCTAATTCCTCCTAAATTGTTATGGTTTTACACAGTATGTTCTAACAGAGAGGATTATGACAGGGAACAGAAAAACCAGTACATTTATTCTGTACTGGTTTTGGTGATTTTATATGGTGTTATTTGTCCAATAAATATTGTCCATAGGTGGTCATCGCCAGTGCTTCGCCTAGCTGATGTAATTGTGTTAAGGAAATGTGTCCTTGTAGATAAGCTTCTTCTTCGATACAGCCTATGAGTTGTCCAGCAGCTTTTTGTTCAGAGTGAATGGCAATGCTGGCATGTAACAAGCTATCTGCTGTGCCTGCATCAAGCCAGAGAAAATCTTTTTCCAGTGGCTCTACATGGAGTTGATTTTTTTCTAGATAAGCTTTGTTAATATCTGTGATTTCCAGTTCTCCTCGCTCTGAGGGGGAAAGGTTTTGGGCCATTTTTATCACCTGATTATCATAAAAATACAGTCCTGGGATCACATAGTTTGATTTTGGCTCATCTGGTTTTTCTTCAATAGAAATTGCTTTACCTTCTTGGTCAAATTCAACCACACCAAAAGGACGAGGGTCGCTGACATAATAGCCAAAAACAGTGGCACCTGATTTCCTTTTTGCCACTTCTTTCAGTCGCTTGGAAAAATCAGGGGTGTGGAAAATATTGTCTCCTAGTATCAGACAAACATCATCTGTGCCAATGAAATCAGCACCTACGATAAAGGCATCTGCAATGCCACGAGGGACAATTTGTTGGGCATAGGAAATGGAAATGCCCAATGCTGAGCCATCTCCTAATAAATAACGAAAACTCTCTTCCTCTTTAGGAGGGATAATAATCAAAATATCTTTGATGCCCCCTTGTATCAATGTGGAAACAGCATAGTAGATCAAAGGTTTGTCATATACTGGCAGGAGAGGTTTGGAAACGGGGAGTGTCATGGGGTAAAGGCGTGTGCCTTTGCCAGCTGCTAAAATAATGCCTTTCATTGGTGGTACTTCCTTTTCATAAAATAGGGAACATCATTTGTTATGTTTTACATAAGTGGAGAAAAAATTCGAAGAAAACTGCCCAGTAAATCTTTTTTTGATTTTTCTTGTCGTGTGGAAAGGGCTAAGGTTTTTTGAAAATCTTCTTCGATGTGGGCAATGCAAGGGGCATTCCAAAGCCAAACCCCATTTTCAAAGTGCAGAAAAAGACTTCGAAAATCCAGATTGATGGTACCTACTGTGGCAAAAATACCATCGATCACTGCTGTTTTTCCATGGATGAAGCCAGGGGTGTATTGGTAAATCTCTACACCGGCTTCTTGTAAAAGTGGATAAAAAGCTTGGGTTACTTGGAAAACTAGTTTTTTGTCAGGGATTTGTGGGGTGATAATCATCACTTCTATCCCTGATTTGGCTGCATTTGACAGCGCTGTTTGACAAGCTGTATCCAAGATAAGATAAGGACTTGTCAGGTGGATATATTTTTTGGCTCTGGTAATCAGGTTCAAAAAAACCTGTTGCCCAATGGCTTCTAGTGGTATATTATTATACGGCAAAACAAGTGAAGTTACCTGAAAAAAAGGCATATTTTTGGGAAAAAATTTAGAAAAATTTTCTTTTTTTCCATCACAATATTCCCACATTGTCAAAAATGACAAAATCATAGTGAAAACTGCCTTTCCTTCTAGCATAATGACGGAATCTTTCCAATGACCAAATCTTTTTTTTTGATTGATATATTCATCTGCAAGATTGATACCTCCTGTGATTGCCATTGTGCCATCAATGATAAGGATTTTTCTGTGGTCACGATGGTTTAGCTTTGTGGAAAGGACAGGATACAGTGGGTGGAATACTTTTGCTTTAATGCCATAAGTTTCTAGTATTTTGGGATAGTTTTTTGGAAGAGAAAAAAAGCAACCAGCATCATCATAAATCAGACGAACTTCTATGCCATTTTTGGATTTTTCTTTTAAGATAGAAAGAATTTCTTCCCAAAAGACCCCTTCAGCAAGGAGGAAATATTCCAGAAAAATATAATATTTGGCCTTTTTCAAGGAAGAAAGAATATGGGGAAAGGCTTCTTCACCAGAAGCGAAATAGGTGGTTTTTGTGTTTTCATAAGCTGGGGAGGCAGTTTGTGTTTGTAAAAAGTAGATTTGTGGCTGAACATCTTCTTGATTTTGGACATTTTCTAAAAACAAAGGAGAGAGATGTGTCTGAAAATGATTTTTCATGTTTTGGATTGATTTTTTTTCTTTTTTTGACATACCTTGGCCACGTAATAGAAAAAAAATGCTACCTCCAACAATGGGAAAAGGTAAAAGAAATAACAACCAGCAAATAATAAAAGCAGGCTCTTCTTTGGAATTAAGGAGCCATAGCACCACCCCATAACTAAGGCAGACCAGAAAAAAATGAATCACGGGAATCTGTTTGGCAAAGAAAAAAAATCCATACATCACAAGAAAAAGCTGTAAGAATAACATAGAAAAAAGGGAAATCGCTCGCCACAAGGTAACATCACTCCTATCCGTCTGGAATAGTTTTTCTTAAATTGAGGAAAAGATACCTATTTTTCACATTTTTATCATTTTTGCATAAACTAAGAGAAAGCGAAAAGGCTTTTGGAAAGGAGGGATTGTGATGAATATTGTTGTGGTACGCTCCCCAAAATGTCTAAGTGGTCTATTGAAAAAGATATTTAAAATGGACTGACATATTTTAAGTAATGCTCTCATAATCTGTGAGTAACTTGTTGTCTTTCTCTTTTTGAAAGAAGAGAGAAAGGCAATGAAATTACAATGTAGAGGGAGCGAATTTATGGAATTGAAAAAGAATGTGATGCAGTGCTATCAACAAGTCCTTGATACCACCATTGCCCAAGAAGAAACACAAGAGGCGATTGTTCCAGATGCCTGTCCTGATATTTTACGCATTATTTCTGTTTGTGGGCAAATTTGTATCAGCGAAAAAGAGGTGGGCACAGAAGGCATTGTCATGAAGGGGCAGGTAGAAGCAACAGTATTGTATCAGCCAGAAGAGGGCAGAGGCATCGAAAAAATCACGGTGCGTATGCCATTTCAATCAGAAACACAAGGTAGCCCCTTGGAATCAGGGGACGAGGTTTTTGTGGTACCGACTCTTTGTCGTGGAGAAGCCAGAATTTTAAACCCACGGAAAATTTTAGTTAGAGCGGATATTTTGTTAGAGGTATCAGGTTATCAGTGCAACGAGTTGGTGTTATGTTGTGGGGTAGAACAAGGGGAAGCGCAAGGCATGGAAGAGAGAATCATGGAAAAGGAAATCAAACCTCTTTGTGCTGTGAAAACCACTCATTTCACTTTTGATGAGACTATTTCTCTCCAAGGGCAAGAGGATTTGGAAGAAGTGATGTCTGTTCGTATCATGCCTTATGCCAGTGAGAGCAAAGTGATAGGGAACAAGCTAATCTACAAAGGAGAGACAGAGATTCATATTCTCTATCTCAATACGCAAGGAGAGCTGGAGCATTCCCATCATCTTCTACCTTTTTCTCAAATTATGGAAGTCGAAGACAGTGGGGAAGAGGGGAAACCATCAGTTAGTTTGGTTTTAGAATCCTTTTATGTCAGCCCTGGGTACAATGGGGGGCGTCAACTTGACGTGACTATTGATTTAATGGCGCAAGCAACTGTACGAGGGGAGAAACAACTTTCTTTATTAGAGGATGCCTATAGTATTTATCAGCAAATTGCTGTCGAAAAAGACCAATATACCTTGGTCACAGTGGCAGAAGAATTTTTGGTTCCACAAAGCATACGGCAGATTTTCGAGACTACAATGCCCATTCAGCGAGTGGAGGATGCACGGGTTGCTTCAGGGAGAGTCACCCAAAGCAGAGACGGCAATCAGTTGACCTTTTCTTCGGAATTGCTCATCACTCTACTTTGTTGTGACGAAAGTGGCGCATGGCAAAGCTTAGAGTTTCCTTATCCGATCAGTCATCAAATTGATTGTCCCGAGCATGTCACCTCTTGCTGTCGAGCTTTGACCTTAGGCGAAGTCTTTACTTCCGTGGCACCAGGAGGTGTAGAGTTACGCTTTACACCACAATTTTCCTATTCTATGGTAGAGACAGAACCAGTCACAGTGGTAGTATCCACCACACTGGGAGAGCCAAGAGAACGAGGGGTATCCACTGTGGTTCTACGGCTTCCCCAAGGAGAGGAAACTTTGTGGGACATCGCCAAAAATTATGGCACCACGACAGGACAAATTATCCAAGCAAATTGTCTGGAGGAAGACATCCTCCCCCAAGGACAAATGTTATTAATCCCTAGCATACGATAAAGTTCTGTTCTTTAACTGTTTTATGTTCAAAAAAAGTTCTGAATCCATCAAGGATTCAGAACTTTTTAATCTGATAAACAGCTGTCTTTATTGTTCTTTTCTATTATTTTGACACAATTTGATCTGTGTCCATAGCAATCATCAATTCTTCATTCGTTGGAATGACAAGGGTTTTGACCGTTGCTTTGTCTGCAGATACGTCGGTTTCTTTTCCACGGACTTTGTTTTTGGCTTCGTCCATGACAATTCCCATAAAGGCAAGAGGAGCAACGATGGCTTTTCTGGTGTCAATTCCATTTTCTCCTACGCCAGCTGTGAAAATCACAGCATCGACGCCACCCATTGCAGCTGCATAAGCACCGATGTATTTACTCACTTGGTATTCGAACATTTCAAGGGCAAGAACCGCTTTATGATTTTGTTTTGCTGCACCATCTTCCAAATCACGGAAGTCAGAAGAAAGGTCAGAAACACCCATGACACCAGATTCTTTGTTCAAGACAGAAAGCATTTGATTGATGTCCATATTGTGCTTGTTCATGAGATATTCCATAATACCTGCGTCTAAATCCCCACAACGGGTTCCCATTGCCACACCAGCCAGAGGGGTGAAGCCCATAGAAGTATCCACAGATTTTCCACCAGAGATTGCAGCCACAGAAGAACCATTGCCCAGATGACAAGAAATCAGTTTCAAAGATTCTAGGGGTTTGCCTAGCATAGCAGCGGCACGGTCTGCCACATATTTGTGACTGGTGCCGTGGAAACCATAACGACGGACTTTATCTTCTTCATAGTATTTATAAGGAAGAGCATACATAAATGCTTTCTCTGGCATAGTTTGGTGGAATGCTGTATCAAAAACTGCTACTTGTGGTTTTTCTTTCCCAAAAGTTTGGATGCAAGCTTCAATTCCAATGATATTGGCAGGATTGTGCAAAGGTGCAAGAGGGATACAATCTTTTAAAACAGCCATGACTTCGTCTGTGAGCAAAACAGATTGAGAGAAGGATTCCCCTGCATGAACCACACGATGTCCCACAGCGTCAATTTCAGAGACATCTTTGATGACACCGATGTCTTTGTCTACCAAAGTGTCTAGCAAAGCTTTGATGGCTTCGTTATGTGTTGGCATAGGGATTTCTTTTTTATATTTGTCTTTCCCTTCTACTTCATAGACAAAATTACCGTCAATGCCGATTCTTTCGCAAAGACCTTTTGCCAGTGCCTCTTGGGTGGTGGTGTTCAGTAGCTGATATTTCAAAGAAGAGCTACCTGCGTTGATGACTAGTACATTCATGTTTTTATACTCCTTTTTTTATAAAAAAATTTTGGGATTTTAGTGGTTGCTTTGCATATCATAACAATATGGTGAAGGCAATATAGTAAGTAGTGAAGGCAATATCGTAACTTGAAAATGGAAATGAAGAGGTATTGCCTTAGAGATTTCCTACACTGGATATTTTAGCACTTTATTTTGGAAAAGACAAGGACTTTTCCCTAAATTTTCAATAATCTTTTATTTAACAAAGAAAAAGCTTGTTTTTTCTTTCACAAAGGAGTATTTCATGAAAGTCATCGGAATCATCGCAGAATATAACCCCTTTCATTCTGGGCATCGATATCATATCGAAGAGAGCAGAAAACAATTTCCACAAGAGGAAACAGCCGTTGTTGTTGTGATGAGTGGTCATTGGGTACAACAGGCAAACTGTGCTATCACAGATAAGTGGCAACGAAGCAAGATGGCTCTGGAAGGAGGCGCTGATTTAGTCATCGAGCTTCCCACTTTGTGGGCGATGTCTTCCGCTGAACACTTTGCACGAGGGGCTGTGGCTTTGCTAGAGGGCTTAGGCTGTGTGGATGCCCTTTCCTTTGGTAGTGAACTTGGGGATTTATCTGCTCTCCACAAAGGTCAAAGGGCACTTACCCACAAAGACTTCCCCCTTTTCTTAAAAGAAGAATTAAAAAAACCATGCAGTTTTCCCGTGGCAAGGCAACAAGCCATCGAAAAAATCTTGGGGGAATCTTGTGATTTTCTCTCTCTTCCGAACAATATTTTAGGGCTTTCTTATTTGGATGCCTTAGCCTATTTCAAAAGCACGATTGTGCCGATGACAGTGGCTCGGAAAGGCAGTGGTTTTCATGAAATAACTGGGGAGAGCCAAAATATACACACATCTGCAACGGATATCAGGGCGAAATTGTATGAAGGAAGCTGGAACGCTGCTTCTCCGTATTTAAATGAGGTGGGACGAAACCTATTGAAACATTCTGCCTTGCCTTCTCTTTCCTTTTGTGAAAGGGGAATCATGTCAAAAATTATGATGATGACAGCAGAAGCGTGGGCAAAGCTGCCAGATAGTGGAACAGGAGAGGGGCTGCCACATCGTCTGGAGAAATATGGGAAAGAGGCAAAGTCTGTGGAGGAATTTTTGTCCTTGGTCAAAACCAAAAGATATACCCACGGACGATTGAGACGGCTTGTACTTTGGGCATATTTAGGATTACAGGAAGAAAGTCAATTTCCTCCTTTTCTGCGCGTATTGGGGATGAATGGAAAAGGAAGAGAAGTTTTACAAGGAAGGACAAACACACTTCCTATTTGCACAAAAACGGCACATATTCACAATTTCTCCCAAGAATGTCAAAAAGTTTTTGCCCACGAGGTAGCTGCCACGGAATTATATGGACTATGTTTTCCAGAAATCCCAATCAGGGGTCGTGAGTGGCGAGAGAAGCCAGTCTTGTTGTTTTAAAAAAACATTCCTTTCTTTTTGGAGGTCCCCTTGATAAATTGTAAATTTCCCCTTTACATTGATAGAGTTTTAGTGTATACTAAGGGACAGAAAGACGATGCTGATTGCCGTCAATGTCTGTAAGGAGGACAACAATATGGAAATTGATTTCACTAGAAAATTTAGTCCCAACGACCAAAGAGACATGGAAATTAAAGAAATTTTAAATACTGTCTATTTGGCTTTGCAGGACAAGGGGTATAACCCTATCAACCAAATTGTGGGATATATTTTGTCCGAAGATCCCACTTATGTGACAAATCACAACAATGCCCGTGCTTTGATTCGGAAAATTGATCGTGATGAATTGCTTCAAGCTTTGGTGAGATTTTATCTCTCTCATTAACTAAGAAGAAAGGATGAGGCATTTTGAATATTTTAGTCAGTGCTTGTCTGATGGGGGCGAATTGTCGTTTTGACGGGATTCCTCGTTCTTATCCTTCTATGGAAATTCTTGCCAAAGGAGGGGACAAGCTGTTTCCTTTTTGCCCTGAATGTGCAGCTGGGCTTCCCACACCACGGCTTCGAGCAGAATGTCAAGGAAATATGGTGGTCACAGAAGCCATGGAAGATGTGACAAGTTTTTTTGAGTTGGGTGCCATGAAGGCATTGGAAGTGGCAATGGAGCATCAGTGCACCATTGCCATTTTAAAAGAGCGCTCTCCCTCTTGTGGTTGTGGATTGATTTATGATGGAAGCTTTTCAGGAAATCTTGTGGAAGGCATGGGGGTCACAGCCAAAAGACTGGTGCAAGCTGGCATTTTTATTCTTGGGGAATCTGCCTTAGAAAATTATTTGAACAAGCCTAGAATTCAAAATCAACAAGGGATCAGTAGCCACCAATATCCTAGATTTACAGCAAGATAGAGGAGAACAAATGGATTGGAACGCCTTAGAAAAAGAATGTAAAAATTGTAACAAATGTGCCTTGGCAGATAGCCGTACACAGGTGGTTTTTGGCACAGGAAACCCCAGAGCAAAAGTACTTTTTGTGGGGGAAGCACCAGGGGAGAAAGAGGATCTTTCTGGACAGCCCTTTGTGGGACGTAGTGGAAAACTTTTAGACGAAATTCTTGCTGTCATTGATTTAGACCGAAATAAAAATATTTATATTGCTAATATGGTGAAATGTCGTCCACCTAAAAACAGAAATCCTTTGAAAACAGAACAGCGTGCCTGTTTGGATTATTTACGAGGACAAGTAGGCTTTATGAAACCGAAAATTATTGTTTGTTTGGGATTGGTGGCAGCACAAAGTTTAATTGCTCCAGAGTTTAAGACTAAGGATGATCATGGTGTTTTTTTTCAGAAAAATGGTGTAGAGATGATGGGGCTGTATCACCCAGCTGCCCTGCTTCGCAATCCACACCATAAACCAGTGACCTTTCAAGATTTGAAAATTTTGCAAAAAAAAATTATAGAGATTGCGCCTGAAACCTATGAGATGGAATCATAAGCAGCTCTTATTTTGGCAGTTTGGGGGAAATGTTTAGAAAGTATGAAAAAATGTCTCTCCACCTGATTTTTCGCAACCTTCTGTTGCATAATTCCAATGAGATAACTGCCCTGTTTCTGGGAGAAAGTAAGAAAGAGGATAAGGATCAGCAGGTGGTAATTCTCCGATAATCAGAAGTTTACACTTCATTTTATCTGGCAGAATTCCTTTGATGTAAACAGACACACGTTGACCTTCTATTATGCCATCTACCACCTCGGCAAGTCCAGAAAAATTAGGGGAAAGTTCTACGAAAATTCCATAGTTTTTGATGCTTCTTACCATCCCAGGAAGGGTCATACCAATGGAAAATTTGGAAGCATTTTCTGACCACGACCCTAAAAGTTCTCGGTGGGTGACACGAACACGCTCTTCTTGCCAATCATGCTCTAAAATCGCTACATAAATTTCCTGTCCTCGCTGAAAACGTTGGGACGGGTGGGTGATGCGAGAAATGGAGATGCGATCATTACTTATCAGAGATGCAATGCCACATCCGATATCCACAAAAGCACCAAAGGTTTCAAGTCTTGTAATGGTAGCTGGTAAAACTGTCCCATTGCGAAGAGAAAGAATATGGTCTTTCGCCTGTTGTTGCAGTCGACTTCGGGACAAAATAGGCGTGATTCGTCCATTTTCTTCCAAAATATCCTCTACCAAAAAGGCGATGGGTCGACCAATCCGTGACATGACAGCAATTTCTCGTACCAATCCAGTTTCCAGTCCCAGAGCCCCTTGAAACCAAGGGATAAATCCAATGAAATTACCTAGGGAAACTGTAATGCCTAGCCCTTCTTCGCAACGTAGCGCTATGGCTTCCAGAGGGATTTGTTCTTCTTTTGCTTTGAGTAGCCCCTCTTTGCTTGCAGATAGTTCTTGATTTTCCTCTGTGTGTAAATATCGACCTTCTGGTAATATCATCATGATACTTCCTCCTAATTGGTTTTTGTTCTTTTTTACTCTATGCAGAGAATTTACTTTCCTTGCTTCTTTTTTTGAAAAAAATGGATATCATAGAGAAAGTGGATTGGGCTGAAAGGGGAGTTCTGTAAAATAGGAAAATGGAAAAAAATTTTTGTGATAAAACACATGACAGCCAAACAATGAAAGGAGAATACTATGAGATATGATGACGGTCTGCTCTATCGTCCCCCTGGTGAGTGGAAGAGCTATTTATTGCAAGTAACCATGGGTTGCACACACAATGGCTGTACTTTTTGCTCTATGTACAAACAAAAAAACTTTAAAATCAGAGATTTAGACGAGGTTTTGGAAGATATCGACCTTGCCAAGGCACATTATGGAGATTTGTCTCGGGTGTTCCTGTGTGATGGTGATGCAATTATACTGAAAACGGATCACTTGATCAAAATATTAGAAAAACTATACAAAACATTTCCATCCTTGGAGAAAGTAACCACTTATGCAGGGCCAAGAAGCACCTTGACAAAATCAGTGGAAGAGTTGACAGCGTTAAGAAAAGCTGGACTTGGTCGTGCTTATCTAGGTGTAGAAAGTGGTAGTGACCTTGTGTTAAAAGAGGTCAACAAAGGGGTCAACCGAGAAGAGATGCTGGCAGCTGGGCAAAATTTAGTTGCGGCTGGGATTGATCTATGGACCATTGTCATTATGGGACTGACTGGAAAACATGGAGATTGGGAAGACCATATTCTTTCCACAGCGAAGCTGATCAATGAAATGAAGCCTAGACACTTGTCTTGTTTGACTTTTTCCCCTGAAAAGGGCACCCCCATGGGGGATGCGACTTTTTCTGGTGCTTTTGAGCAAAGTACCCCTGTACAGATTATGGCAGAAAACAAATTACTGATTGAAAGTTTAACTGTCGAGCCTTTGCATTTTACCAGTAATCATGCTTCTAACTATTTGCCATTAAAAGGTGGCTTGCCAGAGGATAGAGAGAAGTTTTTGTCACTGATCGAGCAAGCTTTAGAGGGACAGGTGCCTTTGCGGAGCATGAAAAATAGGAGATTATAAGTTTTATCACAGATTGATTTCGTCTTATGAGATGAAATTTAAGAGGATAAGGTAGATGGGCTCCCTAAAAATAGAAATAAAACAGATTTTTGCTGAAAAAGCAAGAATCTGTTTTTATTTTTCTCCTGAAAATTAGACTTTTTTTGAGAGAGAATAGAGTTATAATAAGATTATTCCAATGACTACTGATCGTCACAATATTCATAAGAAAGGAGGGAGTTTTTGCAAATCATTTATATTGACACAGTATTTTTTTTGAACAGTACCATTGATTACTTGTTGCTTTTGGCTGCTGCAAAAGTAGCTGGAGAACCATTGAAACGCTTACGTTTTGCTTTTGGTGCTGTGATTGGGGGAGGATATGCTGTTTTGATTTTCTTCTTTCCCTTTTTGCAGAGTCATTTCTACAAGATGCTGTTAGGGGTGTTGATTGTACTGGTGGCATATGGTTCTTCTCGACGGCTATTACGACAGGGGCTGATTTTTCTTTCTCTTTCCTTTGCTTTTGCAGGGGGGATATTGGGGATTTCTCTTCTTGGTGGGCAAGGGCTCATGTTAGAATCAGGGATTTTTTATTCGCCGATGGATGTGAAAATGGTATTATTATCCGCTGCTTTTTGTTATCTCCTTCTCAGTGTGGTGTTTCATCAGTACGGAAGGCATAGTCAAATATCAGGAGAAATTGTTTCTGTGACAGTAGTACTAGGCGACAAGGAAATAAACTTGACAGCACTGATCGATACAGGAAACACTTTGCAAGATCCCTTGTCTGGAACAGGTGTGATGGTGGTGGAGGGAGAGCGTCTGTCTCCTTTTTTTCAAGAGAAACTTTCTGGAAAAATGTTAAAAGACCCAACTGCTTTTTTAACAGTCAATCAAGAACATAGTACAAGATTTCGTCTTTTACCCTATCAAGTGGTGGGGGCACAGGGGGTTTTGCTTGTCATGAAAGTGGACAAAATTTTTGTTGGAGGAGATTTGATATGTGAAAATTTACTTGCCTTGTCACCCACAGCAGTGTCAGACGGGGGAGCTTATCATGGGTTGTTGCCTGTCTATACAATATCTAAATCTAAGGCTCATTCTATCTAAAATAATATTTTTTTATTAGGATATAAAGAATTATGAAGTGTTACTTATAAAAAAGGAGTGTAAAAATGAAACATTGTGAATCAAAAGGAAAAAGGGAATTTTTTCAAAGCCTTTATGAAAAAGTACAAAGGATTTTTCAAACTATTTTAGGAAGATTAGGGCTTTGGCGTCCCAGTAAAATTATGTATATTGGTGGTAGCGATACCTTGCCCAAGCCTCCCACCAAAGAAGAAGAAGCAGATTTGATTGCAAGACTTTCTCAGGGAGAGGAGCAAGCACGCAATACCTTAATAGAAAGAAATTTACGTTTGGTAGTGTATATAGCCCGACGATTTGAGAATACTGGAATTCCACTGGAGGACCTGATTTCTATTGGTACCATTGGACTCATCAAAGCAGTGGGAACCTATCAAGTGTCCAAAAACATTAAACTTGCCACTTATGCCAGCCGTTGTATTGAAAATGAAATTTTAATGCATCTGCGCAAGGTATCAGGACAAAAAACAGAATTATCTTTTGACGAACCATTGAACACAGACTGGGATGGGAATGAATTGTTACTTTCTGATATTATGGGGACAGAGCCTGATATTGTGGCGCAACCAGTGGAAGCCGATGTGGACAAACAACTTTTATATCAAGTTTTGAATTTATTAGATCCAAGAGATCGCTATATCATCAGTTTACGCTTTGGTTTGGGTGGAAAGGAGGAACAAACCCAAAAAGAAGTGGCAGATAAATTGGGGATTTCTCAGTCATATATCTCAAGATTAGAAAAGAAAATCATTGGAAAAATGAGAAAAGAGATTTTAAAGCTTTCGTAAATGGGAAACAAAATTTAGGAGCTCTTTTTTCAGTCAAGTTTTAATTGAAAATTTTAATTGAAATTTTATCAAAAATAAGGTATAATCTACTGAAGTAGATGATACCTTATTATTTTTTTAGAAAGAGGGTGGTTTTGTGGAAGAAATAATCCTTTCTCCACGTTTGCGTTTTTTGGCTGATTGGGTGCCTTTGGGATCTAATTTTGCAGATATTGGGACAGACCATGGGTATTTACCCTTGTTTTTAAAGAAAAACGGGCGTATTTCTTCGGTGATTGCCACGGATATCAATGTGGGGCCATTGGAAGCAGGAAAAAAAATAGCAAGAAAGCATGATATTTCTTTGGATTTTCGTCTTTGTGATGGATTAGAAGGGGTTTTTCCTAAGGAAGTAGATTGCATTTCCATTGCTGGTATGGGAGGTATGACCATCTCTCAAATTTTAGCTGCTTGGCTATTTCAATTCCCACAAGTAAAGGATTGGCAGGGGACTTTCTTACTGCAACCAATGTCAACCCAAAGAGATCTTCGTTTTTGGTTGAACACACAGGGCTTTACCATCCTAGAGGAAGGGGTTATCTGTGAAGGCGATACACTTTACACTGCGATGAAAGTAAGGGTAGGAGAGGATACGCCATACGCTGAAGAAGAGTATTTGTTTGGGCGCCAAAGTGTTTGCCAAAATGACAGAAATCGTCTGGTTTATTTAGAGCATACTTTAGGAAAAATACAGAAAATTTATGAGAAGTTAGGTCCTAGTAATAGAACACGACAAGAGGAATTAAAAGCACAGGAAAAAATGCTTTTAAAGATGAAAAAGGAGTTAGAAACATGAAGAAAACAGTGAATGAAATTTATCATTATTTAGATGACTTATACCCATTCGAGACTCAAATGTCTTTTGATAACGCAGGTTTTTTAGTGGGGGATAGAAATGCGATTGTAAGCAAAATTTTGGTGGCATTAGATGTTACAACAGCTGTGATAGAAGAAGCGATAAAAAAAGGATGTCAGTTGATTATCACCCATCATCCTTTGATTTTCACCCCATTGAAAAGGGTTTTAGCTGAAAATCCAACAGAAAAAATGGTGATGTCCTTAATCAAGCATGATATTTCTTTGATTTCAGCCCATACCAACCTAGACCGTGCGGCAGAAGGCGTGAATTTTCATTTAGCCAAAGCATTAGCCCTTGAAAATATTTCTTTTGTTTTGGAAGAAGGGATAGACAAAAAAGGCAGAACCTATGGGACAGGCTTTTTTGGCACAGCAGATGTGAAAAACCTTTCTGTTGCTGCGTATGGAAAGGTCGTGGCAGAGAAATTAAACAGCAAGGCTTTACGCTTTACAGATGCTGGGAAGCCAGTTGTCAATGTCGCTGTGGGAGGAGGCTCTTGCAGCTCTCTGCTTTCGGATGTCATCGCCCAAGGTTGTGACACTTATGTGACAGGTGATGTGAAATATGACGTTTTTTTAGATGCCAAAGAGAAAGGCATCAATTTAATTGATGCTGGGCATTATCCCACCGAGCAAGTGGTTTGTCGGCCAGTGGTTGATAAATTAAAAGAACAATTTCCTTTGATTGAAGTTTTTCTTTCTGAGGTACATGAAGATGTCTGCCAGAGTTTAAATCAATAAAACTTCAGCCACGTAAAGGAAAAAACCTTTTCAAAAAATCACGTATTCCACAAATTATGATTCAGTATACAGGATAAACAGTGGGAAATAACTGTACTTTTCTCACAGAAGCGTTTTTTGAGCCCTCCTTAATTTTAAGGCTAAGACAAAAAAATCCCACTGACTTTATTTTTTTACTTGCTTTTTTCTTTTAGATGTAGTATAATAGCTTAGTTATATTACTATAGAAAAAATCTCACCTTGCTTGGTTGGCTTGGTGGATTTCTTCCCCCTGATTTTTCTGAAAAGTTTTCAATCCACCAAGGATTGCTCACTTTTATAGAACAATCTAAAGAAAATGTATTCGTGTACTCAATCATTTTGACAGGTTCCCTTAATATAGTAAATTGAAAAATGATTAAACTACAAGGCTTCAATCTTTGAGATTTTCTTCTAAAAATCTCAAGTAAGTTGTCTATTGCGCAAGATTGATTCGTTTATAATGATTATATCACATTATATATGAAAACAACAACAAAGCTGTTGTTCAAAAGTTTGACCCTGTCAAATTTTATTCAAGATGCAAAAAAAGAAAGGAGTTCTTTGATGGAAGTAGCAATGCAAACTTTTTTTGATGGTTTTTTTTCTTTTTTAACCAACATTTATCGAGCATTTGAAATTCGGCATTTAATAGACATCGGAATTCTTTCTTATGGCTTATACAAATTACTATGGATGCTCCGGTCCACCAGTTCAGGTCGGGTTTTTCGTGGCATTATCATTTTACTGGTGGCATTGTGGCTTTCTTCTACCTTGCGACTCTATGCACTGAATTATTTGCTTGGTAATGTGCTAGAATGGGGGCTTGTGGTGATTGTGGTGCTGTTCCAACCAGAAATCCGTCGCTTTTTAGAGCGAATGGGTAGTAGTCGTTTGGGGATCAACCTTTTCATCCATAATAATGAAGAAAAAACGCCCGATATAGAAACAGCCATAGCCCAAACTGTGGAAGCCTATACCACTTTTTCTAAGGATAAGGTTGGTGCTTTGATGGTTTTCGAGCGTGGAGATTTGCTTGATGATGTCATTAAAACTGGCTCTCATTTAGATTGTGCTGTGACACAGATTTTGTTACAAAATCTCTTTTGGAACAAAGCACCTTTGCATGATGGTGCAGTGATTGTACGAAATGGTCGTATTGTGGGGGCTGGTTGTATGTTGCCTCTTTCTTCTAATTCCAATCTCAGTCGAGATTTAGGGATGCGACATCGTGCTGGAATTGGAATCAGCGAACACTCAGATGCTTTGGTGGTTATTGTTTCTGAAGAGAATGGTTCCATTTCTGTCGCCACAGGTGGCATGTTAAAAAGACATCTTGCACCAGAAACTTTAACAAGTTTGATGAAAAATGACCTTTTGGCACAAGAAAAAACAGAAAAAAAGCCTTCGTCCATTTCTGGTCTGTTTCATAAAGGAAAAAAAGAGGAAGAAACATCATGAAAAAAAAGTTTGCTGATTATAAAACACCCTATATGATTTTGTCTATCTTTCTTGCTTTTATTTTTTGGCTGTACGTCATTGATGTAGAGGATCCAGAACAATCTTACACCTTCCGTGATGTTTCTGTGGTGATGTCAGGGGAGAATATCCTTCAAAGTCAAGGGCTTACCATTACAGCCTTATCAGATACTGAGGTTGATTTAAAAATCACAGCACCAAATTCAGTGCTGACACAGCTTGATAGCAATAATCTTTCTGTCACCTTAGACGTATCTAAGCTATCCACCCAAGGGGAGTTTGATGTAACCTATACTTTGGTGGCACCAAACCATGTGAATACCAGTAACTTAGTCTTGGAAACACGTACTCCATCACAAATTATTGTCAGTGTGGATAAACTGTATTCTAGCACCTTTCCCATCACTTTTGTTAATCGAGGCAGTGTTGCTGAAGGATATCAAGCAGGAGAATCCACCATAAGCCCTGAAGCAGTCACCTTAAACGGCTCTATTGAAGCTGTTTCTAAAGTAGACCGTGTGGTGGTTATTTTGGATCAAGAGGATTTAAGCCAACGTTATTCTGGAGAATTACCACTTATTCTTTTAGATAGTCAGGGAGAAGAAATCGTTGATGCTACCATAGAATCAAGTGAAACATGGGCATATGTTACCTTGCCCATTGGGTTGGAGCGAGAAATTCCGTTGGTGGTGAATTTCATCCCTGGGGGAGGTGCCACAGAAGCTGATATCACCAAGGTGGAGATATCACCTCAAACAATAAAAGTTTCTGGTGCTGAAGAAGATGTTTTGGGCTTAGAAGAAATTTCTTTGGGTAGTATAGATTTAAGTTTATGGAACGATAGTAAAATTTTCACTTTACCCATCGCCTTGGATTCTAGTTTAAAAAATGATAGTGGGATCTCCGAGGCTACAGTGGACATTTCCATTAGTGGTTTAGAAACTCGTCCCTTTGACGTGAGCAATATAGAAATTATAAATAGCCCAGAAGGATTCGAGGCAACCACGTCTACCCAGATGAGAACCATAGTCGTTCGGGGAAATGAAGAGGATCTTGCCGCAATCGATCCCAGCCAAATTCGTATTGTTGCAGATTTGTCAGATATTACAGCAAGTGGTTCTACCACAGTGCCTGTCAAAGTGTACTTGGATACTTTGGGGAATGCTGGTGTGACAGGAGAATATACTATCGTGGTTAATATTACTAAAATTTAAGGGGGTTATGTTATGACTCAAAATGCTGTTATCACAGAGCTTATTTCACCTGGTTTGGTTCGTGTTTCTTTAAAACGTCAGTTGGCTTGTGGTTCTGGTTGTCCCTCTTGCAAAGGGTGTATTTCACAACAACCAGAGGACATTTCAGCCATCGCAGAAGATACCATTGGTTTAGAATTAGGGGAATGGGTAGAGCTTGAAACAAATGCTGGCAATTCTGTTGCCATTTCTTTGATGGTGTATTTTCTTCCTTGTATCACTATGCTTTTGGGCTATATTTTAGGAAGACAGTTCGGATTAGGAGAAGGGGTATCACTGATTCCAGCAGTTTTGGGAATCGGTGTGGGTTTTTTACCAGCTAAATTACTAGATCATAAAATTCGCCACCAAGACACCCCTGAATTTACCATAACAAAACGCAAGCAGGTGTAGTTATGTTCGGCTATTTAAGACCACTTCGTGGGGAGTTGAAGTGCAAAGATTTTGATTTGTACAAAGCAACCTACTGTGGACTTTGTTGCACGCTACGGGAAAGATATGGTATGATAGCCCCTTTTTTTCTCAGCTATGACCTGACATTTCTTGCTTTGTTGTTAGAAGAGAAGGAATTTTCTCCCTGTAAGGGGCGTTGTCATGGGAATGTATTCGTCAAGAAAACAAGAAGTCCTAGCAGCGAGGCATTAGAACGCTGTGCAGATATCACCATTATTTTGGCATGGTATCAATGCAAAGACGATCTTGCTGATGAAGGGATTGGCAGAAAAATCATTGCTTGGTTTCTTTTGCTTTCTTTGGGGGGCAAATACAAAAAAGCAAAAAAGAGATTAGAAGATTTTGACAACAACACCAAAGACTCTTTAATGAAATTGGGAGCTCTGGAAAAAGCTTCTTGTGCTTCTATGGATCAGGCGGCTGATTGCTTTGCTTCTATTTTGCGAGACGTTCTTCCTCCTCATTTGCCCAATCATAAACAGCGTTGTTTGACACAGTTGCTATATCATGTGGGACGGTGGATTTATTTGGTGGATGCTAGAGATGATTTTTCTGCTGATTTGAAAAAGGGGCGATATAATCCCTTGTTTTTTCGTTATGGCAGTGAAATTCCTATGGAAGACTTTGAGGCCACCTTGCACCACTCTTTGTTTTTGGCGCAATCAGCATTTGACTTATTAGATTTTGGCATTCGTCATGGTGTGATTGATAATATGTTAAATCAAGGGATGCCAGCAGTGCAATATCTTGTGTTGCATGACTGTTGGCAAAAAGAAAAAAATGAAACGAGATGGAGAGCGAAGGAATGAAGGATCCATATGAAGTTTTGGGCGTAAGTCCCCAAGCAACGGATGATGAAGTGAAAACTGCTTATCGGAATTTAGCGAAAAAGTATCACCCAGATCGCTTGCAAAATAATCCTTTGGCAGATTTGGCAGCAGAAAAGATGAAAGAAATCAATGATGCACATGATTTGATTCAAAAAGAACGAAAAGAGGGGATTCGCCCCAGTGGTGGACCAGGCAATTATCATGCTGGAGGTCAAAGGAGTAGAAATCCTATTTATCAAGAAGTTCGTGCTGCCATAGAAAGAAGAGAATTTTACACGGCGACTACTTTGCTCAATCACATGGTGAATCGAGATGCTGAATGGTATTTTTTAACTGCTTCTGTTGCTTATGCAAGTGGTTGGCTTGATGAAGCAAGGCAAGGCTTTGTCAGAGCAGTGGAAATGGATCCCGCAAATCCAGAATATCAACAGGCTTTGTTGATGTTTCAGCGTCAAGGTCATGCAGGAGGAGCAAATACCTATTCTTCTGGTTGCTGCGGTCCCTGTGACTGTTGCACATCTTGGCTGTGTTTTAATCTATGTTGTCCATGTTGTTAAATTATATTGGGAGGTGAAAAAATGGTCGTAAGTATGACGGGTTATGGCAGAGGCGAGATGAACTTTGATGGCAAAGCAATTACCATCGAGATTCGCTCGGTAAATAGTCGTTATTTAGATTGCAGTGTCAGAATTCCACGGCTTTACCTTTATTTAGAAGAAAAAATAAAGAACACCATCCAACAGAAAATTTCTCGGGGCAAGGTAGAAGTTTTTGTTGGTATCGAAGGTAGTGAAAGCACATCAGTGGAAATCTCTGTGGATTTGGCTGTGGCAGAAGGGTATTTCCACGCTTTTGCAGAGCTTTCTGAACATTTTTCTTTGAAGAATGATTTGACAGTCACAGAGCTTGCAAGTTTACCAGATGTATTGCAAGTGGAAAAAACTAAGGGTAATGTGGATGAAAGTGATTTTTTCACTGTGCTAGAGCAAGCTTTGGCGGATTTTTATGAAATGCGAGAAAGAGAAGGTGAAAAGCTTCGTCTGGATATGCTAGAACATATCCAGGAAGTTTTGGGCTTACTGGAAACCGTAGAAGCTTTTTCTCCAAAATCAGTGATAGAATATCAACAAAAATTAGAACAACGAATGAAAGCTCTGTTGGACGCTGTCCCAGTGGATCAAGGGAGATTGATGACAGAGGTAGCTCTTTTTGCAGATAAAGTAGCTGTTGATGAAGAAACGGTTCGTTTGAGAAGCCATCTTGCTCAATTAAAAGATCTTTTGCAACAAGGCGGAACTGTGGGGAGAAAACTGGATTTCTTGATACAAGAATGTAATCGAGAGGCAAATACCATTGGTTCTAAATGTAGTGATCTGGAAATTACTCGATGTGTGGTAGAAATCAAAGCAGCGATTGAAAAAATGAGAGAGCAAACCCAGAATATAGAATAGGGGTGACTTTTTTGCAACTGATACACATTGGTTTTGGGAATATGATATCAGCACAGCGATTGGTGGCGATTGTCAGCCCTGATTCAGCACCGGTGAAACGGATGGTGCAAGAGGGGAAAGAACAAGGCATTGTCATAGACGCTTCTTATGGCAGAAAGACTCGAGCTGTACTAGTAATGGACAATGACCATTTGGTTTTGTCTTCATTATCACCCGAAATCATTGCAGGACGCTTGGAAGAAAAGACAGAGAATGAGGAGGTAGAAGGCACATGAATCCCAAGAAAAAGCATGGACAATTAATTGTGCTATCAGGACCTTCTGGTGTTGGAAAGAGCACAGTCATCGCTGAGCTCTTCGGGGAAAGAGAGCAAATTTATTTCTCAGTTTCCTTTACCACCAGAAAGCCACGAGTAGGGGAAGAAGAGGGCGTAAGTTATCATTTTGTGGGAACAGAAGAATTTGAAGAAATGATAAAGCGAGACGAATTGCTAGAACACGCCAAGTATGTGGATAATTATTATGGCACATCACAAAAAGTAATCGAAGAAAAACTCAGTCAGGGCATTGATGTTTTATTAGATATCGAGGTACAGGGCGCAGCGAAGGTGCGAGCCAGATGTCCTGGTGCTTTGCTGATTTTTATCATTCCTCCTACCTTTGAAGATTTATCAAGGCGTCTTCGGCAACGTGCAACAGATGACGAAAATGTAATCGAAGATCGTTTGAAAAAAGCAAAAGTAGAACTGAAAGAAGTGGATAAGTATGATTATCTTGTCATCAATGACAAAGTATCTAATGCTGTTCACGAAATCCAATCTATTCTCACGGCAGCTGATTGTCGTGTGGAACATAGAAAATTCACTTTAAAAGGAGAACTCACACCATGATGTTACACCCACCTATGAAGGATTTATTAGAAGAAATTCCCAGTCGCTATAAACTGGTGAATGTGGTTGCTTGTCGTGCGAGACAAATTGCCAACCATGCAGAAGAAGAGGGGATTCCTCTGGATGATAAACCTGTGACCATTGCTGTGCAAGAAGTTGCTGATGGCTCTATAGATTTGACAAACTGGTAAAAAAGAGGAAAAAAACATGCCGCTGCTCTTAGCAAAAATCGCAGTTTCCAAAGCTATTTATGCCATTGATAAACCCTATGCTTATATGGTTCCTCCAGAGCTTTCTACCACATTACAAACAGGTATGCGTGTTTTGGTACCTTTTGGGCGTGGAGACAGGGGCTCTGAAGGTTTGGTGTTGTCCGTGGAGGAAATTTCTCAACAGACACAAAGTTTGAAATTCATTTTGAGTCAATTAGATGAAACTCCTGTTTTAAACCAAGAGGGCGTTTATCTTGCCCTGTGGATGAGAGAGATGTTCTATTGTACTTTGTATGACTGCGTTCGTGCTATGTTGCCAGCTGGTTTGTTTTTTGCTTTACGAGATACCCTAGTTTTCACAGATTCTTATGAGTTTGCATTGGAAAAAGCGGGTACTGTGACACTTGCCGAGAAAATTGTTCATTTGATTCATTCTTGGGGAGGACGAGGAGATATCCAAGAAATTCGCCTTGCGTTGGGGACAAAGGATCCTTTGCCAGCCATTCGCCATTTGTTAAACCAAGAGGCTTTGCGTTTAGAAAGTACAGCGAAACGTAATGTGGGAGATAAATCCGAAAAAATCGTCCACCTTGCTGTCTCTCCAGAAGAAGCAATGGGTCAGGTCATACCACGAAAAAAATCTGCGCCTTTGCGTTTTGCTGTCATAGAACTTCTTGCTCAAATGGGCAGAGCCACAGTCAAGGAAATTTGCTATTACACTGGTGCCACCAGTCAAACAGTGAAATCTTTGGAAAAAAGTAATTTGGTATGGCTGAGTCAAGAAGAAGTTTTTCGTAATCCTCATACTGAGGAAGTCCCACCTGCACCTCCTCCTGTATTGAATCAAGAGCAAACTCAGGCTTATCAAGGAATGCTTGGACTTTTGGGAAAACCAGCTGTAGCGTTACTTTATGGCGTGACAGGCAGTGGAAAAACCCAAGTATATCTTGCTTTGATTCACAAAATGCTGCAAGATGGAAAAACTGCGTTGGTTTTAGTGCCAGAGATTGCCTTAACCCCCCAAATGTTACGGATTTTTGCAGGACAGTTTGGGAAACAAATTGCGATTTTACACAGCAGTTTAGGGGTTGGGGAACGATATGACGAGTGGAAGCGTGTGAAGCAAGGGGAAGCTAAAGTGGTTCTTGGGACACGTTCGGCGATTTTTGCACCACTGGAAAATATCGGCATTCTTATACTGGATGAAGAGCAAGAGCAATCTTATAAATCCGAGCAATCTCCTAGATATCATGCCAGAGAGATTGCCAAATATCGTTGCATCAAGCATAAAGCATTGCTTTTGCTTGGTTCGGCTACCCCTTCTGTGGATAGTATGTATGCCTGTGAAGAAGGGCGATATCAGCTTTTCCCACTGAAACAACGCTTCAACCAAGGCGCCATGCCGCTGGTAGAAATTGTGGATATGAAGGAAGAGCTTCGGAATGGAAATCAAACTTGTATCAGTGAATTATTGCAAAAAGAGATCGCAAAAAATCGACAAAATGACGAGCAGTGTATTCTTTTTTTGAATCGTCGAGGCAGTAGTCGGATGATTACTTGTGGTGATTGTGGTTTTGTGTCAGAATGTCCTAATTGCAATCTATTTCTAACTTATCACAAAAAAAATGACCGTTTGATGTGTCATTATTGTAGTTTTTCTCAACCACGACCTGAATATTGTCCTGAGTGTGGGGGAGAGATGAACTATGTGGGCATTGGAACCCAACAAGTGGAAGAAGATTTGAAGAAATTTTCTTCGGATTTAGAAATATTACGAATGGATACAGATACGGTATCTGCTGCTCATCCCCACGAAGAAATGTTTCGAGAATTTGTGCAAAAAAATGTCCCTGTTCTTGTGGGAACCCAGATGGTAGCAAAGGGCTTAGATTTTGAGAATGTCACTCTTGTGGGAGTGATTGCTGCGGATTTGTCTTTATTTGTGGATGATATTTGGGCTGGAGAACGCACTTTTTCTCTTGTGACTCAGGTCGTGGGACGAGCAGGACGTGGAGAGAAGTTAGGACGTGCGTTGATTCAAACCTATAACCCTGATAATGATGTGGTTTTAGCAGCAGCAAGGCAAGATTATGACAGCTTTTATGCACAAGAAATTATACTCAGACGTTTGCGACAGTATCCACCTTACAGAGAAATTATTTTATTTTTTGCCACAGGAATACATGAAAAAAAAGTGGAATATGCCTTGGTAAGGGTGGCGCAAGGCTTACGTTATGGGGTGAAAAAGTTAAACGAGCCGATAGAAATACTAGGGCCGACCCCTTCCCCAGTGCCCAAAATCAATAACCGTTATCGTTTCCAAGTTACGATTATCGCAAAACATAGCAAAGGCTTGCGACTGTTATTGGAACAAATTTTAACAGCAGCACAGCAAGACAAAGAAAATAAAACTGTCAGTATCCATATTGACCGATTATTGCATTAAAATATAAAAAATGAATAAACAATGATTTATGAGTTGTTTTGAATTAAATTAGTATACCCCATAAAAAAAGGAGAATAACCATGGCTTTAAGAGATATTGTAATGAAGGATGACCCTGTTTTGGGTAAAAAATCTCGTCCTGTAGAGAAATTTGATCGTAAACTTTGGGACTTACTAGATGATATGAAAGAAACCCTTGGGAATCGTGGTTTGGGACTGGCTGCCCCCCAAATAGGTATTTTACGTTGTGTTGCTCTGGTCGTCAACGACGAGGGGGAAATGATTGAACTAGTCAATCCTAAAATCTTGTCCATGTCCGGAGAGGAAGAAGCTTTGGAAGGTTGCCTTTCCTATCCTGGTTATTGGGGATTTGTTTCTCGTCCAACTGAAGTGACAGTGGAGGCTCAGGACAGAAATGGGAAAACGTTCCAAGTTTCTGGAGAAGGCATTGTGGCTCGTTGTTTTTGTCATGAAATTGAGCATTTGGAAGGCGTATTATATACCTCTCACTGTGAAAGAGTTTATGATTCAGAAGAATTGGAAGAATTAGAAAACGAGGACTAAGAATGAAAATTTTATTCATGGGCACACCAGAATTTGCTGTGGCTTCTTTGGAAGCTTTGGTAGAGGCAGGGCATGATATTTGTGGCGTATTCACTCGACCAGATCAAAAGAAAAATCGAGGAATGAAGCTTTTACCAACAGCTGTTAAGGAATATGCCTTGACAAAAAATCTCTCTGTCTATCAACCTGAACAGGTGAAAAATCAAGAGACATTGGATTTGATTACTTCTCTCAATCCAACTTTGATTGTGGTGGCAGCTTATGGTCGGATTTTACCCCAAGAAATTTTAGATTTTCCGAAATTGGGCTGTATCAATGTGCATTCTTCTTTGTTGCCTAAGTATCGAGGTGCTGCTCCCATTCATTGGTCTGTGGTAAATGGAGATCAGGAAACAGGTGTCACCATTATGGATATGGTGGCAGAATTGGATGCTGGCGATATTATTTCTCAAGGACGTACTCCCATTTCCTTAACAGAAACGGTGGAAGAGGTGCATGATCGTCTGGCATTGTTGGGTGGGAAGCTTTTGGTGGAAACAGTTTCTATGATTGAAAAAGGTACAGCCACAAGAATCCCTCAAGAAGCAGAAAAAGTAAGCTTTGCCCCTATGCTTTCCAGAGAATTGTCTCCATTGGATTTTTCCAAATCAGCTTTGACTCTTCATAATCAAATCCGTGGTCTTTTGCCTTGGCCTGCTTCACAAATGGAATTGGCTGGTGAGAGTATAAAAGTTTTTGCTTCTTCTCTACCTGATATTTCCACGGAAATGCCTGCTGGAAAAGTATTAAAAGGGGACAAGGAAGGGATAGATATTGCCTGTGGAGATGGCAAGGTCATTCGCCTTACCATGGTGCAAGGTCAAGGGGGAAAGCGGATGTCAGCCAGTGATTATCTCCGTGGACATCCTCTTCCAGAAGCGTAGGTGAGATTTTGACAACAACAAGAATAAGAGATGCCAGAGAAGTTGCACTCATCGCCTTGCAAACGATGGAAAAGCAAGGTGCTTGGTCAGATGGTTTGCTGAAAAAAATGTTGACATCCCTAGATAAACGGGATGCGGCTCTTGCCACACGACTTTGTTTTGGTGTCTTACAAAATCGGCTTTTGATTGATTTTTACCTTGGACACTTTTCTAAGATGCCTTTACAAAAGATGGAACGTTTGGTGTTGGGAAATTTACGTTTAGGTGTATATCAAATTCTTTTTATGGATAAAATTCCACATAATGCCTCGGTTGATTCTGCAGTGGAATTAACCAAAAAGCATTGTAAAAATCCCAAAGCATCGGGCATGGTCAATGGCATTCTAAGAAATTTTTTGCGTCAATTAGATACATTACCTGAAATACCTGAGACAAACTCATTAAACGCTTTGTCTATTCGATATTCTCACCCTTTGGCATTGGTGGAACTATTTGCCCAGTTTTTAGAAACGGAAGAACTGGAAGCTTTTTTACAAGCCAATAACAGTGAACCAGCGATGACAGCTATGGTGAATACTGTGACATCTTCCAAAGAGGATGTGCTTGCTTCTCTTCAGAAAGATCATGTAGATGTAAAGGAACATCCTTGGTTGGACAGTTGTTTCACTTTGACACAAACAGGCAATGTAGAAGGGCTATCTGCCTTTTCAGAAGGGCATTTTTATATACAAGATGTTGCTTCTCGTCTTGCTGTGATCTGTTCTGGTGTCACTTCTGGACAGCGAGCTTTGGACGTGTGTGCTGCCCCTGGTGGGAAATCTATGGCAATGGCAATCCAGATGGAAAATCAAGGAGAAATTATCTCTTGCGATTTGCATCCCCACAAAAAAAAGCTGATTTTAGCTGGGGCAGAGCGACTTCATTTAGATTGTATCAATGCAGAAACTGTCAACGGAAAAGACTTTACCCCCCAGTGGGAAGAAGCCTTTGACTTAGTTTTTGTAGATGCACCATGTTCAGGATTAGGTGTGATTCGAAAGAAGCCAGATATTCGTTATAAAGCTCTGAAAGAATTGGAAGATTTGCCGAAAATACAAAGAGAAATTTTAGAGAATGTCTGTCAATATGTAAAAAAAGGTGGGACTATGGTTTACGCTACTTGTACCATTTTGCCAAGGGAAAACCAAGAGATTGTCCAAGCCTTTTGTGAAGAACATCCAGAGTTCTCCTTAGAATCTTTTGTTTTGCCTGAGATAGGGACTGTGCAAAAGGGATATATTACTTTATTTCCCCAACAATTTGGAACAGATGGATTTTTTATGGCGAAAATGAGAAGGAATAAATAACAATGGAAATAGACATAAAATCTTGTGATATCGAAGAAATAGCAGGACACATGAAAGCAATGGGCGAACCAAGCTTTCGTGGAAAACAAATTTTTCAGTGGCTTTATCGTGGCATCACAACTTTTGACGAGATGAGCAATTTATCCAAGGGCTTACGAGAAAAATGTCAGGAGCATTTCTTTTTATATGAGCCAGAAATTTTGAGAAAACAGATTTCTAAAGAGGATGGAACCATAAAATATTTATGGAAATTACGAGACGGAAATTCTGTGGAAACTGTCCTTATGTCTTATCGTCATGGAAATACTGTTTGCATTTCTTCTCAAGTAGGTTGTCGCATGGGTTGTAGCTTCTGTGCCTCTACCATCGGTGGCAAGGAGAGAGACTTGACAGCTGCTGAAATGATTGACCAAGTGCTCTTTACTCAACTGGATAGTGGGAAAGAAATTTCTAATATTGTTCTGATGGGAATCGGAGAACCACTGGATAATTTTGACCAAGTGTTAAAGTTCTTACACTTGGTGAATATGCCAGAAGGCATGGGAATCGGGATGAGACATATTTCTCTTTCCACCTGTGGATTGACAGAAAGAATTGACAAACTAGCAGAGTATAGGTTACAATTAACATTATCCATTTCACTTCATGCGCCAGATGACGAAACACGCTCTGGCATCATGCCTGTGAATCGCCACAGCAATTTAAATGCTTTGATGAAAAGTTGTAGAAATTATTTTCAGGTGACAGGACGAAGGATTTCTTATGAGTATGCCATGATTGATGGTGTCAATGACAGCCAAGCGCAAGCAGAGCAACTGGCAAATCTTCTTCGTGGACAGCAATGCCATGTGAATTTGATTCCCCTGAACTTGGTGGAAGAAAGCGCCTTTGCCCCCAGTCCTCGTGTGCCAGCATTTCAAAAAGTTTTAGAAAAGAGGGGCATAGCCACGACTGTTCGTCGTCGTTTGGGAAGAGATATTGATGCTTCCTGTGGTCAGCTTCGACGAAAAGAGGGGAAACTGTAATACCTCGCTGTCATTGATTGCTATCCTTTGTCATACATTGTGCAGTCATGCTTATAAAAAAGTTTAAATCAGAAAGGAAGGTGTCCATGGACGTTTGGAGTATCACCCACAGAGGTGCTGTGAGAGAACAAAATCAAGATGCCTGTCGTTATCATATGCTGGGCA
This sequence comes from Eubacteriales bacterium, assembly GCA_044432725.1. Classification (GTDB taxonomy): domain Bacteria; phylum Bacillota; class Clostridia; order Oscillospirales; family Oscillospiraceae; genus JAWXUK01. The sequence goes on along the minus strand of JAWXUL010000001.1, from coordinate 239,329 downwards.
ACGGAAGTGTCCTAGCCCTAGTCTGTGATGGCATGGGAGGTGCACGAAGTGGAGATATTGCCAGTACGATGGCAGTAGAGTCCTTTTTCGAGGAATATTTTTCCAGTGCCCCCAACTGGGAAGAAACAGAGCAGCAAAGATTAGAACGAGCAGCCACCTTTGCCAATGCCAGAGTATTTCACCGGGCACAAAATGACATCAACTGTACGGGGATGGGAACCACTTTGGTGGTTGTATTAGCCTCTCAGACCAAGGCGCTGATTTTAAACGAAGGGGATAGTCGTGCTTATCATCTGCGCTCGCCCCAAGAAATCACCCAAGTGACAAGAGATCATTCTTTGGTGGAAGATTTGATTTCACAAGGGGGCATCACCCCTGAAGAAGCAGAGCATTATCCACTGCGAAATGTGATTACCCGTGCCTTAGGTGCAGAGTTAGATCTGAAGACAGATTGTTTTTATCAAGATATTTTACCAGGGGATTTTCTTTTGCTTTGTAGTGATGGTTTAAGCAATTTGGTATCCAAGGAAGAGATGGCATATCAAGTCTATTACGGTGGAGAGATTGAAGATTGTTGTAAAAGACTGTTGCAAATGGCACTGGACCGTGGTGCCCCTGACAATGTAACAGTTGCATTGATTACTTGTTAAAAAAGCCAAAAGGAGGAACCAAACCATGGAATCATACATAGGTCAATTACTAGACAATCGATATGAGATCATAGAGCGAATTGGCGTAGGTGGCATGGCGATTGTTTATAAGGCACGATGTCACCGTTTGAATCGTTTTGTTGCAATCAAAATATTGCGTGAAGATCTTGCCCAAGATGGGGATTTTCGTCGACGCTTTCATGATGAGTCAAAAGCTGTTGCTATGTTATCTCACCCTAATATCGTCTCTGTTTATGATGTGAATCGATCTTCTGTTTCTGAATATATTGTCATGGAACTCATTGACGGCATTACACTGAAACAGTATATCAATAAAAAAGAAGGTATGATTAATTGGCGTGAAGCATTGCACTTTATGATTCAAATCATCAAAGCGTTGGGACACGCCCACAGTCGAGGAATCATTCACCGTGACATCAAGCCCCATAATATTATGGTGCTTCGAGATGGCTCTGTGAAAGTAGCTGATTTTGGAATTGCCAGACTGGTTGGTGGGAATTCCAGCACCTTGACCCAAGAGGCATTGGGCTCTGTGCACTATATTTCTCCTGAGCAGGCAAGAGGCAGTCGTATTGACGCCCGCTCAGACCTATATTCTGCTGGCGTTGTGCTATACGAAATGATCACAGGGCGATTGCCTTTTGAAGGAGATAGCCCAGTCTCAGTGGCAATTCAGCATATCAATTCTATCCCTCTCAGTCCACGAGAAGTAAACCCAGATCTTCCAGAAGCTTTAGAGGCGATTACAATGAAAGCCATGTCTTCTAAAATTGAAAACCGCTATGGCTCTGCAGACGAAATGCTGGAAAGCTTGGAGGAGTTTCGTAAAAATCCCTCTATCAATTTTGACTACAAAATGGAAGTGGAACCATTAGAACAAGATCCCAGTGCTGTTACCCAAGTATTAAAACCCATTGCCCCTGCAGCACAAGCACAAAGGATAGAAGATGATTACTATGAATCACCAAGGAAGAGAAGAAGAAAACATGGTTTTCCTTGGGGGCTTTTGACGGGCTTTTTTGCCATGGTGTTCTTTGTTTTAGGGGTTGTGTTATTTGTACGATTTACCTTGTTTTCCAATAACGCAAGCTATACCATTCCAAATCTACAGGGAGAGGTATATGACGAAGTTTTAAATAATAGCACCCTTTTAGGTGGTTTTCAATTGGTTATTGGTGATACCATTACCAATGATTTGCCAGAAGGAACGATTTTAAGCCAAGCACCCGTGCCACAAACCACTGTCTCTAATGCTGATGCAGTGATTTCAGTTCAAGTGAGTGGTGGTCCTGAGACCATTTATATGATCAATGTGACAAACCAAGAATATTCCCAAGTTTTTGTAGAGCTTAGAAATATGGGACTGACAGTAGAGACGACCTATCTTTTTGATGATATTGTGCCAGAGGGCTATGTGATTTCTTACTCTCCCAATGAAAACACCATTTTAAAATCAGGAGACTCTGTGCAACTGGTGGTTAGTAACGGACAAGAGCAAGAAGAGAAGCCACCGGTAGAAGTGCCGTCGCAACCTACCGTGATTTTGCCCAATTTTGTAGGTGAGCCTATTTCTTGGGCAGAGAGCAGATTGTTGGATATGAAATTAAATCCCACCATCAAAGAAGAGTACAGCGACACTGTACCAGAGGGAGAAATCATCCATCAAGTGCCAAGTCGTGATAGCGTTGTAGAAGAAGGCTCTGATGTGTATTTAGAGGTCAGTCTGGGCGTTGATCCTTCTACTTTGCCTCAGTCTGCTGTGAAAACCATTACAGTGGCATTACCAGAAGCACCCTTAGGCTCTGAGGCAATCGTGACAGTTCAAGTGATTATGGATGATAGCATTGTCTATACAGCAGAAGTTGACCCAGCCCTTACCACCAGTATTTCTTTTGATGTGGAAGGAACAGGGGTGAAAACGCTAGAAATTTTCTTTGATGGTACCCCTGCGGGCAACAGAACTGTCAATTTTGACGAGGTTTTATACTAAGGCAAGTAGAATGTGATTTTCTTGAGAAACTCATTTTCAAGTTGCTTAATCCACAAAGAAACAGGAATGAAAGCAATCTTTCCTGTAGCCAAAAGAAATGAGGCTTACCATGGCAGAAGGAATCATCATCAAAGCACTCAGTGGCTTTTATTATGTGAGCACAGGGGATAAAATCATCACCTGTCAAGGCAGAGGGAAACATCGCCACGAAAATTTCACCCCACGGGTAGGTGATTTTGTCACTTTTAGCTATCGCTCGGAAACAGAGGGGGCTTTGGACGAATTTGCAGAGAGAAAAAATGAGTTTCATCGCCCTTCTGTGGCAAATATGGACCAACTTGTGCTGATTGTATCGGAAGCCCTTCCCAAAACAGACCCTTTTTTGATTGATCGTATGACCTCCATGTCTGCTATGGCAAATTGTCCTGTGGTGATCGTTGTGAACAAATGCGACCTTGCATCTGGTGAAGAATTATTCGAAATATATCATAAAACAGGTTTTCCAACCATTTGCACCAGTGCGGAAACAGGTATGGGGATGGAAGCTTTTCGAGAACTGATGAAAGGGAAGGTCTCGGCATTGACTGGAAATACTGGGGTAGGGAAGTCCAGTTTGCTGAATGCACTGCAACCTAATATGTCCCTTTCTACAGGAGAGATTAGCAAAAAATTAGGAAGAGGTCGCCATACCACCCGCCATGTAGAACTATTTCCTATCTCAGAGGGGGGCTATGTGGCAGATACGCCTGGGTTTTCCTCTTTTGAAAATAATATGATGTCTATTGGCTATTTGCAACGTTTGCCAGAATCTTTTATCGAGTTTTCTCCCTATTTATCTGATTGTCAGTTTGCTGATTGCTCTCATCAAAAAGAAAAAGGCTGTGCTGTGCTACAAGCTATCGCAGACGGGAAAATTTTACAGAGCCGTCACAACAGCTATCTGCGACTTTATGAACAAGCAAATCAAATTTCTGACTGGGAACGAGAACAATATCATAAAAACAGCCGAAGTGGCAAAAGGGGAAAATAGCCTTTCATCAGGGTACTGAGCGTAAAAGAGAAAAGAAATGAGGATAAAATTTGTTTGAATTATTAAAAACAGATGGAGAGGCACGCCGTGGTTATTTTACCTGTGCCCACGGAGAAGCCCAAACCCCTGTTTTCATGAATGTAGGAACACAAGGTGCCATCAAAGGAGGGGTTTCTGCAGTAGATTTGGTGGGTTTAGGTTGTCAAATAGAACTTTCCAATACCTATCATCTCCATCTTCGCCCAGGAGACGAGACCATTCGAGATATGGGAGGGCTTCATAAATTTATTCATTGGGACAAGCCCATTTTAACAGATTCAGGTGGTTTTCAGGTGTTTTCTTTGTCTGGTTTGCGAAAAATCAAAGAAGAGGGGGTTTATTTCTCCTCTCATATTGATGGAAAAAAGATTTTCATGGGACCAGAGGAATCTATGCAAATCCAAGCCAATCTAGGGAGCGATGTGGCGATGGCTTTTGATGAATGTGTGGAAAACCCTGCCACCTATGATTATGTACAAGCCTCTTGCCAGCGCACCTTTCGTTGGTTAGAACGTTGTGTCAAAACACAAAGAGAATTGCGAGGAATGCCTTGTGCAATCAATCCTACACAACAACTTTTTGGCATCAACCAAGGGGGAACCTATCATGATTTACGGATAGAGCATATGAAGGCGATTCGAGAACTGGATTGTGATGGTTTTGCCATTGGGGGTCTTGCTGTGGGCGAGCCAACAGAGGTGATGTATGAAATCATTGATGTGGTGATACCACATATGCCAGTGGATAAACCACGCTATTTAATGGGGGTGGGAACCCCTAGTAATTTGGTAGAAGCAGTGGCTAGAGGGGTTGATTTTTTTGATTGTGTCATGCCTTCTCGGAATGCCAGACACGGAAAGCTGTTCACTTGGACAGGGGCTGTGAATATTAAAAATCTGAAATATAAGTTGGATCCACGTCCCATTTCAGAAACTTGTACTTGCCCTACCTGTCAAAATTTTTCAAGAAGCTATATTCGACATCTGATGGCTGCCGGTGAAATGCTGGCTCATCGCTTAACCGTCATACACAATCTTCACTTTTATAACGAATTGATGGAAAAAATGAGAATGGCAATCGAAACAGGCACTTTTTCTGATTTTAGAAAGAAATATTCGGGTATGTTTGAAAAGCCTATTGAAGATTAAAAATTAAAAGGTTTAATTTTTATTTTTCCCTTGCACTTTTAGTGAAAAACTGATATAATTTTTGTGTCACAGAAAAGACATCATATATTTACACAATTAGGAGGATATTAATTATGGATCTTTTGGTTCAACTGTTTACCTTTGCCTTTATTATGGCAATGTTTTACTTTATGCTGATTCGCCCTGAAAACAAAAGAAAAAAGGAAGCAGAAAATTTGCGCAATTCCATCAAAGAAGGGGATGACATCACCACGATTGGTGGTATCACAGGAAAGGTTTGTGCTGTGAAAGAGAAAAGTATTGTTTTCGAAACAGGAGCAGATCGTGTGCGCTTGGAAGTACGCAAATGGGCGATTTCTACGAGAGACATCGAAGAAAAATAAGAATAAAAGGGGACTTCTAAAAATATTTAGAGGTTCCCTTTAAAAAATGTCATATTTCTGCCTTTATCACATAGATTAAAAAGAAAAGAATCTAGTGTGGGAATCTCTAAAAAAACAAATCAGGATTTTTTTAGATGTCCCTTTGTGAAAGGGTGGTTAAATGAAAGGAAAAGTAATTCCTTGGTTGGACATTGGGGTGGCTGTATTAAAAGGGGCTTTTGTCTCCTTTTTGTTATTAGTCCTGTTATTATTTTTGGCGGCGGTTGCCATCTCTCAAGGTATTATTTCCCAAGAAAAGATGGTAGGTATTGTCCTTGCTTCTGTGGTTCTGTCCAGCTTGATAGGTGGTTTTCTGGCATTGTCTATCGTGAAAAAATATGGGCTATTACTGGGGATTGCAGTGGGTGTTGTATTGGTTTTCTTTCTGGTTCTATTAGGGCTTTGCTTTTACCCAGAGACATTTTCTTTGAGTGGAGAAATTTTATTTGCTGCTCTTTGTGGTGGAGCAATGACCAAATTATTCCCAGTACATTACTTAAATTTTAAAAGAAAGAGTAAGAAATGAATTTTACCCTGTTAGTTGTGGTTTTCTATGTGTAAAAACCTACAATTAGATTCATTTTTTTCAATCTGAAAAAGAGGGTAAAAAAATGAAAAAAACTTGTATTATAAAAAAAATTGTGATATAATATTTTGTAGAGTTTTTCTTACATCAACATAAGGAGGAGAGAAAATAATGGAACACATTCAAACATTAAATGGTGCTACTTTAAAAGCAAGTGCTAGTAAAGGTGGTTGTGGCGAGTGTCAAACTTCTTGCCAATCTGCTTGTAAAACTTCTTGTACTGTAGCAAACCAAAAATGCGAACACAAGAAATAAAATTCGGTTATATTTCAATTTTTACCTCTCCCTTTGGGGGAGGTAAAAATTCTGTATAAGCCCTGTTAAAAGGGTTTTAAAGCTAAGCTTTTATAAAGGAGTTAACATGATACATACTTTTTCTGCCCTTGGGCAACGGCTTGTGGCTGATGTGAACAGTGGTGCTGTTCATTTACTGGACGAAATCAGCTATGATATTCTGCGACAACACCCCAAAAAACTGACCGCCAAAATCGATCCCTCTATCAAATCTTTACCCTATGCCCCAGAGGCTTTAGAGGAAACTTGGAAGGAACTCTTTGCCTTGCAAGAAGCAGGTTTGCTCTTTTCTTCTGATGATTATTTGGATGTAGAGGGAAGTATGGAGCTCCCAAAATCAGCTGTTGTAAAGGCTCTTTGCTTGCATGTCTCTCATGACTGTAACTTACGCTGTAAATACTGTTTTGCTGCCACGGGTGACTTTGGTACAGGACGTAAAGTGATGACCCTTGACACTGCAAAAAAGGCAATAGATTTTGTCATCGCAAAATCTGGCACTCGTCATAATATCGAGGTTGATTTTTTTGGTGGAGAGCCGTTGATGGCAATGGATGTGGTGACAGAAACTGTCAAATATGCACGTGGTTTAGAAAAGAAGCACGACAAGTGCTTTCGCTTTACTATTACTACAAATGGCGTGTTATTAGATGATGATACGATACAGTATATCAACAAAGAAATGTCCAATATTGTGTTGTCCTTAGATGGGCGAGAAACGGTGAATGACGCTATGCGTAAAACCGTCAATGGCAAAGGTAGTTACGAAGGCATTGTACCAAAATTCCAAAAATTAGTAAATGCAAGAGATCCAGAAAAAGATTATTATGTCCGAGGTACCTTCACCCGAGATAATCTTGATTTTGCAAAAGATGTGCTACATCTTGCTGATTTAGGGTTTCGACATGTTTCTGTTGAACCAGCCAGTGGCCCTGAAGAGGACAAGTTTGCCATCAAAGAGGCTGATTTACCCCAAGTTATGGCAGAATATGAATCTTTAGCCGAGATTTTGTTACAACGAGATGATGTGAATTTCTTTCATTTTAACGTAGATCTTGCCCAAGGACCCTGTGTGATTAAACGCTTGCGTGGTTGTGGTGCTGGTTGCGAATATGTCGCCATTACACCAGATGGTGAAATCTATCCTTGTCATCAGTTTGTGGGAAAAGAGGACTATTTGTTGGGAAATATAGAAGAAAATTCTTTTGATATGGATATTTCTACCAAGTTTTCTGATTTGAATATTTACACCAGAGAAGATTGTGGAGACTGTTGGGCAAAGTTTTATTGCTCAGGTGGATGTTCTGCTTCTAATCTTTTGGTCAATCATAGTCTTTCTAAGCCTAATTTTGTGGCTTGTGAAATGGAGCGTAAACGCTTGGAGTGTGCCATTGCCATGTTGGCAATTCGTGCCCAAGAGGGCGCTGCTACTTCAAAAACTTAGGGGAACCACTGAGAGAAAATTCCTCTAACTCTGTTAGATTAATGATTTTAATTTCTCGATAGCTTGTTGCAATCCAATTTTGAATTGCAAAATTTTTCATCACTCGACTGACAGTGACACGGCTGGTCGAGACGCTGTAAGCAATTTCTTCTTGGGTTATGCTTAGCGTATCGGTTTCATTCCGATGGGCTAACAGATATCGTGCCACTCGTTGAGGTGCTGGATGAAAAGCCATATCATCCACTTGAGAGGATAAAATACGTATCGTACGGGCTAAGTATTTCATCATAGAAAGTGCCAGTTTTGGATTTTTTTCGAACGCAATTTCCACTAAAGTTTTGTCAAGGGAAATTACTTCACATTTCTCTAAAGTCAATGCTGAGGACAATCTAGGGAGTTCATCAAAAAAAGCTGCTTCTCCAAAAATTGCCCCTGAGTGATAAATGTGTAGCACTCTCTCTTGGCCTTCTTCTGACTGGATAAAGCTTTTCACTTTTCCTGATTTTAAATAGTAAAAACAATTCGCTTGGCATTCTTGTTGATAAATGAAATAGCCCGAAGGGTAGCGAAGCACAGGACGATTTTCCACCATGGGCAACCACCATTCTTCTGGGAAATCTAGGTTTTTGTTCATCGTGAGATCAAGCCTTTCTAAAAAAATGTTAAATTCTTTTTGACATTGTAACATAGTTTACATTCTTTTAGCAAGACTTATGGCATAATAATTTTAGACTTAGTGCAATACCACGCATGACTCGTCTCCAATTTCCAGAAAAATTCTTCTAAAAAATAAGGAAAATCCATCAAGGATTTCCCATTATTTTCTTTTTTTGTGGAAGTTTTTTTCTAGTGATTTGAAAATGAAATTCATGTGGTTTTGCCTTAGAAACAAGTAGAAAAAGTAGGAGGATCATTGTATGACAATGACGCAAAAAATCTTAGCGAAAGCTGCTGGACTTCCCCATGTGGAAGTGGGGCAACTCATCGAGGCAAAGCTGAATTTGGTGTTGGGAAATGACATCACAGCACCTGTGGCAATTACAGAGTTTGAAAAGGCAGGTTTTACCAAAGTCTTTGACAAAGAAAAAATTGCTATCGTTTTAGACCATTATACCCCTTGTAAGGACATTAAATCAGCACAACTGTGCAAACAAGCACGGACATTTGCCCAAAAACACAGCATCACGAACTTTTTCGATGTGGGACAAATGGGTGTGGAGCATGCTTTGATTCCAGAAAAGGGATTGGCTGCTCCTGGCGAGGTGATTATCGGGGCTGATTCTCATACCTGTACTTATGGCGCCCTAGGTGCTTTTTCCACAGGAGTTGGCTCGACTGATATGGCAGCAGGTATGGCGACAGGAACCCTGTGGTTCAAAGTACCCGCAGCGATTAAAGTGAATTTAACTGGAAAATTACAGCCTCATGTCAGTGGAAAAGATGTCATTTTACATCTCATTGGTAAAATTGGTGTGGATGGTGCTTTGTATCAAAGTATTGAATTTTTCGGGGTATCTGAACTTACAATGGATGATCGTTTCACCATTGCCAATATGGCAATCGAAGCCGGTGGAAAAAACGGTATTTTCCCAGTGGATGAACAAACTTTGGCATATATGAAAGACAGAGTTTCACGTCCCTTTGAAGCATTTGAAGCTGATGCAGATGCGGAATATGTGATGACAGTGGATATTGATCTTGATACACTTGCACCAACAGTTTCTATGCCTCATTTACCTTCTAACACCAAAACAGTAGAAGAAGTGGCTGGTTTACCTGTTGATCAAGTGATTATTGGCTCTTGTACCAATGGACGAATCCAAGATATGCGAATTGCCGCTGAAATTATGAAAGGGAAAAAAGTTGCCAGCAATACCCGTTGTGTGGTGATTCCTGCCACCCAAGAAGTGTTCAAACAGTCCATGGAAGAAGGCTTGTTTGACATTTTTGTAGAAGCTGGAGCTGCTGTTTCTACCCCCACTTGTGGACCTTGTTTAGGGGGACATATGGGTGTCATGGCAGAGGGGGAACGTTCTGTTGCCACAACAAACCGTAACTTTGTCGGACGGATGGGTCATGTTGATTCAGAAGTGATTCTAGCAAGCCCTGCTGTGGCGGCTGCTTCTGCATTGGCTGGCTGTATCGCAGATCCACGGAAATAAGAAGAAAGAAGGAAAAAATATGAAAATTTATAAATATGGTGCCAATGTTGACACAGATGTGATTATTCCTGCTCGTTATCTTAACGCACCAGACCCAGCTTCTCTTGCTTCTCATTGTATGGAAGATATCGACCCTGATTTTGCAAAAACGGTAGAAGAAGGGGATATCATTGTGGCCGATGCCAATTTTGGCTGTGGTTCCAGTCGGGAACATGCCCCTCTTTCCATCAAAACCTGTGGCGTTTCTTGTGTGATTGCACCTTCTTTTGCTCGAATTTTTTATCGTAATTCTATTAATATTGGATTTCCTATTTTAGAATCAGCAGAAGCTGCAGAGAAAATCAAAACAACAGACAAGATTTCTGTGGATTTTGCTTCTGGCTTGATCACCAATGAAACTTCAGGAGAGACCTATCAAGCCACACCTTTTCCACCTTTCATACAAAACATCATTGCTGATGGTGGCTTGCTTGCATCATTGAAGAAAAGAGGTATGGGAGAATGAATTATAAAATCGCTTTGATTTCTGGGGATGGTATCGGTCCTGAAGTAGTGAAAGAAGCTGTGAAAGTGCTGGATGCCATCGGTACAAAATTTTCACATAGCTTTACTTATGAAGATGTATTGCTGGGAGGTTGCGCAATCGACGCCAAAGGGACTTGTTATCCAGAGGGAACAGCAGAGGCTTGTAAGGCTTGTGATGCTGTCCTTCTTGGGGCAGTGGGTGGACCCAAGTGGGGACATTCTACAGAGGCGAATAAACGTCCAGAAACGGCTCTTCTCAATATACGTAAAGACCTAAGCCTTTACGCAAATCTCCGTCCAGCAGCCCTTCGACCTGCCCTTGCTTCGGCTTGTCCTTTGAAAGAATCTACAGCAGAAAAAGGCTTTGATTTGATGATGGTACGAGAGCTGACAGGTGGGATTTACTTTGGTAAGAAAAACCGTGGAGCAAGTGATGAAGGTCTTGTGGCAAGTGATTTGCTTTCTTATTCAGAAATGGAAATTGAACGAATTTGTCGTAAGGCATTTGACCTTGCTATGGTCCGTAGTAAGCGACTTGCTTCTGTGGATAAGGCAAATGTGTTAGAATCCTCACGTCTGTGGAGAGAGGTCTTTCATCGTTTGGCAAATGAATATCCAGAAGTGGAAATCGAGGATGTTTTGGTGGATAATGCAGCAATGCAATTAGTCAAAGATCCAGCACAATATGATGTGATGGTGACAGAAAACATGTTTGGAGATATTTTATCTGATGAAGCATCTATGCTAACAGGATCTATTGGATTGTTGCCTTCTGCTTCTATGGGTGATACCAAACCAGCTTTGTATGAACCCATCCATGGCTCTGCCCCTGATATTGCAGGACAAGACAAAGCTAACCCGATTGCGACTATTTTATCTGTTGCTATGATGATGCGTTATTCTTTTGATTTACCCCAAGAAGCGCTTGTCATTGAAAAAGCAGTGGATACAGTCCTAGACAAAGGCTATCGCACTCCTGATATTTTTTCAGAAGGAATGACCTTAGTGGGAACAAAGAAAATGGGCGATTTGATTGTAGGTAGCCTCTAAAAATATAGAAGGATTCCTTTTCTCTTTTTGCTACAGCTGAACCAATCAATGATGCATTCCTCTTGTTTCGTATAACGATAGAAAATAAGTTGTTTTTTAATTGAGATCAGTTGAAAATAGTGATAAGAAGAGTGTTGCTTGAAAAGAGGTGTTTTTATGTCAGAGGAAGAGACAAAAACAGAGCCAAATTTGGAAACTCATCCAGAGACAAAAAATTGGACAAATACCCAAAAAGAACAGTGGTTTACAGAAAATTCTTCTTTGATTCATTATTGTGTCAAGAAATATTGGGATTATTTTGTCAAAACACCTTCGATTGATATTCATGATTTGTATCAAATTTCATCTCTTGCAATGCTGTCTGCTTTTGACACTTATGATCCAACAAAAGGGACAAAGTTTTCCACATATGCCACTGTTTGTATGGAAAACAAGCTTAAAATGTTTGTTCGCTCGGAATTTGCAGAGAAGAGACCTTCTAACATTGCTTCGTTAAACGACGAAGATTTAGAAGAGGTGTTACAAGGGAATTTTTTGTCAGGAAAGAACTTTTCTCCAGAGGATTTGTATGTATGCCGTGAAAATTTAAAAAATATATATGAATATGTACAAAAAAGAGTAGGGAAGAATGCAGATGTGATTTTCACTGTGCTTTGCAATGAAATCAGTCAAAGCTCTGCTGCTGATTTGATTCAATGCTCTCAATCCAAAATTTCTCAAAATGTGAAAAAAATCCGAAAAGAACTGAATACAGAATTTAGATAAAAAAGTGCCTACATTGCATAAATGTAGGCACTTTTTCTTATTCTTCTGTTGTTTCTATCTCTATATCCACTGTGTCGTCTGGCATATCATCTTGGGTTAAAATGATGTCCGGGTTACGAAGTTGCTTGATTCGAAGATTGTTTTCCACAATATTTTGTTTTGTTTTTTGAATGCTTTCACAGGTTTCTTTCAACGTTTCTTCTGGTTCGCTGCTATAATTATCGTAATAATATTTCCCAAGCTTGATGTAAAGTTTTTTCAAATTTTCTTGTTCAGACATATTTTTTACTTGAAGTTTTGCCATTTCTGTGACTTGAACAGATTTGGCTACGCCTGATTGTGCCAAATCACCTACTTTTTCTACTGCTTCATCAAATGTTATTTTCATATTAATGCCTCCTTGTTTTGTTCAAAGAACCAATGGATTGTTCCACGATTCTCTTCATAGTAATTTGTATCTCTTTATGCTCATTATATCTTAATTTTTTCTTTTTGGCAAGTTAAATTTTTTCTGCTACAAAAAAAATTCTTTCTTCCTCTTCACTAGGGGGATTTTCTGAAAGATTGGCATATTGGCGTATATTCGTAAATCCACTATTTTTTAGATATTCTAAAATCTCTTCTGGGGGATAGATTCTTTGGCAATGGCTTTCGACTTCTCGAGCCCACAGATCTCCTTGTCTTTGGAACAAGTCGATTTCATGACGAGAAAAAGGAGGATCTGTTTCTGTCCGCCAAATACAAAATAAATCTTCATTCTCATCTAGTGAAAATTGTCCATTTTGTGACATAAAGGCATAAGGACTTTTGATATCAAAGAGAAAAATCCCCTTTGGCATTAAAAAAAGAGAAACTCGCTGAAAAGTTTCTTGTAACTTTTCAGGCTCAGTCACATAGTTGACACTGTCCAAACAACAAACACAGCCGTCTATTGTGCCAAACAAATCCAATTTATCCATAGATTGACAGAGGAAGATAGGCTTTTCACCTTGGAAGTCGATGTTTTTTTCCATTGCTTCCCCCAACATATCTGTGGATAAGTCCACGCCTATCATTTCATAGCCTTTTTTAGCCAAAGCAAAGGAGAGAGAGCCTGTCCCACAAGCAAGGTCAAGGACGATTTTTCCAGGTATATTTTGGAAGCGTTTGTGAATGTAATCAGCCCATTGTTCATAGTCCACATCGGCTGTTAGTTTATCGTAGCAAGTTGCAAGGGTTTCATAACTTGGCAAGATGTTTTCCTCCTATTTCTTTTTAGTGGTGTAAAGGGTTGGAATTTCTTTCTATCATCTTATTTTATCAAAAAAAAAGCAATTTGTAAAGGGTACTTAAGAAAATATTCTGGTGACAATTTTTTAGATTGTGCTGTTTTTTCAAAAGCCTTTAGTGACTTTTTTTTATTTCCTGCATAAAATAGCGAAAAGACATCTCAAAATACTTAGGGAATCAAAATTGTTTGAAACAATAAGGCTCTATGTGAGCATAAAAAGGGGATAGGGAAGGTTTTATGATATCATTGATACTTTTAGGAAATTAAAAGGAGTTGTGTTAGAATGGGCGTCATTACTGATCAAAAAGAAGAAGAAATCTTGACTTTTCAAGGAGAAACAGTACTTTTCCTTGAAATCACCCTTCCACGATGGGAAGGGAATAAGAAAAGAGAAAAACGGTTACAACGATATTATTGTAAATTCAGTCAAATTTGGAAAAATATATGGTGTAGTGAATTATATTTCTTAGCTTGTTTGAATTTTTTAGAAAAAAGAGACAAGGGGCTTTTTTTCACTCCTTGGCGCTGCGTGATAGAAAGTAGCTGGGAAGAGGGGATTTTGACCGATAATTACCTTTCTGTGGGCGTCACTGTGAAGGAAAAGAGAGGAAAATCTTTGTGGGAAATTTATTTTTTCAGTGATTTGTGGGATATTTCTGAAGGAAGTCCTATTTCTTTAAATCAATTCGTGCCACAAGTTTTTGGAAAAAATATTTTAACAGAAATATTCAAACAGGGTGAAGAACGGGAAGATTTTTTCTTTTTTTCTAAGGATTTACAAGAGATAAGAAAGCATTTTTCTTTTAAAAACATCTTTTTTACCCAAGAAGGAGGAGAATTTTTCTTTCCACAAGGAAGTATTGCGCCCAAAGTAGAAGGAATACCAAGATTTTTTCTCCCTTATGAACAAAAATAAAAATATTGTTTTTATTGTGAATTCCATTGTGTTTTTTTTTGAAATATGTTATAATAAATTGTTATAGTTTCTTGAGTTTTCTTTGGCATAGACAAACAAATAAACAGTGGCAAAGCCGTTAAGTCAATGGCGACACCCCGAAATGACTCATCTCCATTTTTAACTTTAGAAGCAACATATTTCCCTTGAAATTTGAATTTATTAATGATGGGTTTTAAATGAGCGTATCTCTAAAAAACAATAGACAGAATGGAAACGAAAGGAGAGAAGAACTTGGCAATGTTTTCGAAACTGATGGTGCGTCAGGACTGGCAATATGTCTTGCCACTAATTTTTGGAATCGTACATTGTTTTCTGATTTCTTCTCTCTTTTTCACTGTTTGTACAAAGATAGCATATCTTTTAGGTGATCCATGCCCAAAATTAAACGGCAGAGGTAAGATTTACGAGGACTTAGAGCCAGTGGGATTTCTTCTTTTTGTGACCACTGGTCTGGGATGGGGAAAGCCTTTCCCCTTGCAACGGGAAAACTTAAAAAAGCCACAAAGAGATGTGTTTTTGATTTTATGTTCAGGCGTTTTTGCTTGTCTGCTTTTCACCGTGGCTTGTTTTTTTCTTTCTTCTTTGGTTTATTCAAGAATAGAATCAGGAACATTGTGGGGGTATTTGTTCTGGAGTCTTTTGCATTTGGGGATATTGTCATTTGGTTTTGCTCTTTCTCAGTTTTTACCCCTTCCTTTTTTTGGGATGTATACCATCGTATTCCCGTATTATGGAAACAAAATCCAAGATTTCTTTTTAAAATGGCAAAAACAATGGATTCTATCTTTGGCTGTTTTTTTGTGGACAGGCTATCCACAGTTGTTTTTCTCCATTTTTTTCGGCTTTTTTATTCAGCCACTTTGCGAAATCTGTGGGATTCCATTTGCTTTTGTAGATTATTATTTTTTATAGAAAAGGTGTGTTGTTCTTGGAAAGTCCGATTTATCATTTAAGTTCTGTTCTAAAAGATAAAAATGAAGGTTTAGACGACTTTTCTGGACCTTTGGATTTGATTTTATATCTTTTAAGTAAAAATAAAATGGAAATCAAAGATATTCAAATTTCTTTGATTCTAAGCCAATATTTGGCTTGGATGGAAGCAAGGAAAGAGATTGATTTGGAAGTTGCCACAGAATTTGTGACGATGGCATCCCATTTGGTGGATATCAAAACCAGAATGTTATTATCCATTCATGATGTAGAAGCCAATAACGAAATGGCAGAACTGATTGCCAGTTTAGAATTACATCGCAACAAAGAAATGTATCTACAAGCGAAAAAAATCTCGGCACATTTACAGTTACAATATGCCCACGGAAGAAATCTATGCGTGAAACCTCCTGAAACACTTTCTCAAGGGGAGTCCCTTAGTTTAGACCATCACCCAAGAGATTTGTGGCGAGCCATGCAGTCCATAGCCTCTCGAGCAGAGGTGAAAAAACCAGTAGAACTAGGCGCATTTCAGGGAATTGTGGGCAGAGAACCCTATCCAGTGGCGAAAAAAGCAGTGGAATTATTAAATTTTTTATTGCAAAAAGGTGCCAGCTCTTTTGTTTCTATCCTTTCTGTCTGCCACAGTCGATCTGAATTGGTGGCAACATTTATTGCTTTATTAGATTTGTGTAAAACCAACCGCTTATTTGTATCAGAAGATGAGGAGTGCATTGTGCATTATATCGAAGGAACAGCCGTTACGCCCAGTGACCCTTCTACATTGAGCCAAGAACTCTCCCTCCCATAAATTAGAAAAAAAACAACAACAAAGTTGCTCTTATCATCAAGGAATGGAGGAAGCAAAATGGATTTCGAAGAAAAAAAAGAACTTTCAGCAAAAATAGAAGCTATTTTGTTTGCTTCTGGTGAGTCAGTTGGGGTGGAACGAATTTGTCTTGGACTTGAAATCACTCGGAAAGAGGCAGAAGAAATTCTATCGAAACTGATGGGACAATATGAACTTTCCCAAGGAGGGCTTCGTATTTTGAAGCTGAATACTAGCTATCAAATGTGCTCGGCACCTGATTGTGCCTCGGCTGTTCATCGAGTTCTTGAAACTCGCTCTCCCCCGAAACTGACGCAACCTGCCTTAGAGGTCCTTGCCATCATTGCTTATCACCAGCCAACCACACGTGCTTATATCGATCAAATACGTGGGGTTGACAGCACCTATACCATCTCCTCTCTTTTGATACGGGGACTGGTAGAAGAATGTGGAAGGCTTATGGAAATGCCAGGAAGACCCACATTATACCAAACCACTGATGCTTTTTTACGGGTGTTTCATTTGGAGCATTTATCCAATCTACCTGATTTGGATGAGCCAGAGCCTGAAATGGTTCAACTGACGATTCCAGAAACAGTTCTGGAAGAGGTAGAACTGGAACAAGAGAGGTTTTTGTAATGAAAACAATCTTAGTATGCCTCTTTTTGTTATTGCTGTTGTTGTTGATTTTGTTACTTCTTCCTGTGGGGATTTTGGCGAAATACGGAAAAGATGGGGTTCAGGTTTATGCTACTTTATGGAAAAAGACCTTTCCTTTATTTTCAGAAACAAAGGAAGAGGAGAGAAATCCAAAAAAGGACAGGGCGAAAAGTGGTGTAAAAAAAGAGAATCAAGTCAAAAAAAAAGAAAGTAAAGAAGAAAATAAAAAGAACGAAAAAAAAGAAAAACAAAGCTCTGGCAATCAAAAAAAGAAACAACAGGGGAAAGCACCCACTCTGACAGAGAAAATCACTCTGGTCAAATCCTTTGTTCCTTTGGTGATTGCAACTTTGGCGAAATTAGGGCGTTATAAAAAAATAGATTCTTTAGAACTGCTTTTGCGAGTAGGGGATGAAGACCCAGTAAAAGCAACCATTTTATATGGACAAGCCCATGCTCTTTTGGGCACAATTTGGCGCCCTTTGGATACTGCTTTGAACATACAGCAAGGTCGTGCTTCGGTACAGCTTCAGTATGAAAGAACAGAAATAGAATTTCAAGGACGATTGGCTGTTTCTATCACCATTGGACAGCTTTTGTATCTTATTATATATTTTTTATTAGAAGCTCGTAAGCTTTTAGCAACAGAGACTACCCCTGCTCATTCATCAAAAAACAAACAATAAGATCTCTTGGCCCTCTCTCTGAATCCAACAAGGGAATTAAGAAAAAACAAGAGAGATGAATGCGTAGCAAGGGATAAAATCTTGATAAGGAGAATGATTATGGAAAAAAATCATCATGTGGAAGAACTTTTGGGGAATACCATTGAAACATTAAAGGGGTTGTTGGGAAATAACACTTTAATCGGTGCTCCCATTGAAACCCAAGGAGTTACGTTGATTCCCGTTTCGAAATTAAGTGTTGGTGTAGGCGGCGGAGGCAGTGACTATATTAGTAAAAACCAAAAAGCAGAACAGGGCAATAGTTTTGGTGGCGGTGCAGCAGCCTCTGCCAAAATGGAACCTGTGGCTTTTTTGGTAGTGCGTGGTAATGATGTGAAAGTATTGCACATGACACCTCCTCCTGCTTCTGTGGCAGACCGTATCATTGATGCTGCACCTGATTTAATGGATAAACTTGCTGAATTTTTAGAAAATCAAAAGGAAAAGAAAGAAGAAAAGAAAGATTTTGTAAAAGAAAAATAAATTATATTTTTTTATAATTTTTTTATTTCTACCCATACTAAACAATAGGGAGGAATAAGAAATGAAACGAACGATTTATAGCCTTTTAATTCTATTCTGTTGTATATTTCCCAGTAAAGCAGTTTCCCTTTCTGCGCAGTCAGCCATTTTGATTGAGATGGAAAGTGGTCGTGTTTTATATGAGAAAAATATTGACGAAACTAGTTTAATTGCCAGTATTACCAAACTAATGACAGCACTTGTTGCCTTAGAAAGTGATATTCTATTAGAAGAAATGGTGGCGATTCCACCAGAAGCCTGTGGGGTAGAGGGGTCTTCTCTCTATTTGACAAAAGATACGGAAATCTCTTTGGAAGGTTTGCTTTATGGCTTGATGCTCCATTCTGGCAACGATGCTGCTGTTGCCATTGCCATAACTTGTGCCGGCTCTGAAGAAGCTTTTGTGGCACAAATGAATGAAAAAGCAAAAGAATTGGGGATGACAAATACTCTTTTTGCCAATCCCCATGGTTTAAATGCAGACAATCATTACTCCACTGCCAGAGATATGGCGACGTTAGCACAAGCTTGTCTTGCCAATGAAACCCTTTCCCAGATTGTCGCTACCAAGGAAATCCGAGTGGATAATCGGTATTTCAGCAATAAAAACAAGCTTTTATGGCAATACGAGGGTTGTATCGGGATGAAAACAGGATATACCCAACTGGCTGGACGTACCTTGGTGTCTGCCAGTACAAAGGACGGGATGACCCTTATTTGTGTCACCTTGGATGATCCTGATGATTGGCTAGACCACAAAAATTTGTTTGATTATGGTTTTGCACATTATGAAATGAAGACACTTTGCGACACAGAAACAGTGCTAGGGACTGTCCCATTATCTGGAAGTTTGTCTCCCTTTGTGACAGTGACAGCACAAGAAAGCCTTCGTTATCCTGTGGCAGAAGGGGAAGAAATTGTCGCAGAGCTTGTCTTACCCGAAGAAGCCGTTTGGGCGCCTGTGAGCAAGGGAGAACATGCTGGGGGACAACTTGCTTGGTATCTGGGAGATGATTTGTGTGGTGAGATGCCTTGTGTCTATGGAGAGAGTTTTCACAATATTGTGACAGAAAAACAAAGTTTTTTTGATCAGTTCAAAAGTTTTTTCCAATAATAAAAAGAGAGGAAAGTCAATGATGACAGAAAGATTACAAAAATTAATCGCAACAGCAGGGCTTTCCTCTCGCCGTGAGGCAGAGAAATGGATCTTAGCCAAACGTGTGACCGTCAATGGTATTGTGGCACAGCTGGGGGACAAAGCGGATTTATCTCAAGACCAGATCATGGTGGATGGTGTCCCTCTTCTTCCCCCCAATCGCAGAAGTTATGTGATGCTACACAAACCGCCTCGGTACGTCAGTACCCTGTCTGACGAAAAAGGAAGAGGGACGGTCAAAGATCTTGTGGAAAACTTCGGGAAACGTCTTTATCCTGTGGGACGACTGGATTTTATGTCAGAAGGATTACTTCTGATGACAGATGATGGAGACTTGACCCAAAAACTGTTACACCCCAGTCATCAAGTAGAGAAAGAGTATCTTTTGTGGCTGCGTGGAGATGTAGACGCTGCTTTACCTATCTTATCTGCCACCATGGACCTTGATGGGGATATTGTTGAAGGAGCCAAGATTCACATCATAGAACAAAACGGAGACATGACAAAAGCTTCTTTTGTCATTCATCAGGGGAAAAATCGGCAACTACGACGAATGTGTGCTCAGGTGAATTTGGATGTATTACGATTAAAAAGGATACGAGAAGGTACATTATCCCTTGATCCCAAGTTGAAAAAAGGTCAGTGGCGAGAGTTGACAGACCAAGAACTTTCTTGTCTAAAGAAACTCGAAGCCCCTGAATCATGATAGAAAAAATTATACTCTTGTCACCAAGCGTTTTTATAGATCCTCGATAAAAATCTTTTAATGAGAAAAGGAATGAACAAAATGAATGACAATACGCTACAAATCATAGAAGAAAATATGTCCCAATTATCTAAGGGCCAAAGAGCCATCGCACGATATATTTTAGAAAATTACGACAAAGCTGCCTTTATGACAGCCAGTAAATTGGGCGAGATAGTGGAAATCAGTGAATCCACTGTGGTTCGTTTTGCTGCACAAATTGGTTATGATGGTTATCCGGATATGCAACGTGCTTTGCAAAAAATGATTCGAAATCGTTTGACTTCTGTACAACGGATTCAAGTGTCCAATAGCCGTATTGAAAAAGGAAATATTGTAGAATCTGTTCTCGGCTCTGATATGGAGAAAATTCGTCTCACTTTAGAAGAAATGGATATGGAAGTTTTTGATGCTTCTGTGAAAACCATTGTGGAAGCCAATAAGATCTATCTCATTGGGAACCGTTCCACTGGGGGGGTTATTTCCTTTTTGAATTTCTACTTAAACCTTCTTTTTGATAATGTAATACTGGTTCATGGGAACGAGGATCCCTTTGGAAAATTGTTCCGTTTGACCCCAGAAGACGTGGTGGTGGGTATTAGTTTTCCAAGATATTCCCATGTGACTGTGCAAGCAATGGAGTATGCCAAGGATCGTGGGGCAACCACGATTGCCATTACTGACTGTGAAATGTCTCCCTTGGCAGCGATTTCTTCTTATACTTTAATGGCTCGCAGTGAAATGGTGTCTTTTGTTGACTCTTTGGTGGCACCACTTAGTTTAGTCAATGCTTTGATTGTAGCCATCAGCAGAGAAACAAAAAAAGATTTGTCAGAAACTTTTGAAAAATTAGAAGGTCTTTGGGAAGCATATCATGTTTTCGAAAAGACAAAGGAATAATACCATGACTTTAATATATGATGTAATCGTAATTGGTGGTGGCGCTGCAGGGATGATGGCGGCAATCACAGCAGGGGCACAAGGTGCGAAAGTATTGCTTTTAGAGCGTAACCCCAAGGTGGGACGGAAGATTTATATCACGGGCAAAGGTCGCTGTAATGTGACAAATCATTGCGATACCAAAGTGTTTTTAGAAAATTTATGCTGTAATGCTAAATTTCTGCATAGTGGAATCAGCCAATTTCCTCCAGAAGCCACCGAGGAATTTTTCACTTCTCGTGGGGTGCCCTTAAAAGTAGAGCGTGGAAATCGGGTGTTTCCAGAATCGGACAAGGCGACAGATATCATCGACTGTTTGCTGAGAGAACTACGGAAATCAAAAGTATTCATTCGAGAAGACAGAGCCTTGGAAGTGGAGAAAGATGATCTTTTCACTGTCTTTGGGGAAGAGTCGAAATATCAAGGGAAAAAGCTGATTTTGGCAACAGGTGGTGTGTCCTATCCAAAGACGGGGTCCACAGGGGATGGATATCACTTTGCAGAATCCTTAGGTCATAGCATTGTGCCACTGTATCCCAGTTTAATTCCCTTGGAAATCAAAGAAAGCTTTTGTAAAGACTTGCAAGGCTTGTCTTTGAAAAATGTGGGATTTAAAGTGAAAAACAGCAAGAAAAAAACCATATTCTCTCAGCAAGGAGAGCTTTTGTTCACTCATTTTGGTATTTCAGGACCTTTGGTGCTGAGTGCCAGTACCCATATGAGAGCATGGGATCAGGAACATTATACCTGTTATATTGATTTTAAGCCTGCCTTAACAGAAGAACAGTTGGACGAACGCTTATTACGAGAATTGACAGAACACGCAAATCGTGATATTTTAAATATTCTACCCAATCTTCTGCCACGATTGATGGTGCCTGTGATGGCAAATTATGTCCAGATAGCACATCATCGCAAAGGGCATGAAGTAAGGAAGGCAGAACGCCTTAGATTGCTAGAAGCCTTGAAAAGCTTTCGTCTTACAGTGGAGCAACCTCGCCCCTTAGAAGAAGCAGTGGTCACAGCGGGAGGGGTATCGGTGAAAGAAGTCAATCCCAAAACCATGGAATCAAAAAAGGTAGAGGGATTATTCTTGGCTGGAGAGCTTTTGGATTTGGACGCTTATACTGGGGGATTCAATTTGCAAATTGCTTGGTCAACAGGCTTTTTGGCTGGGAAATCAGCAAGTGAAAGAGAGGATATAAAAAATGATTAGTATTGCATTAGACGGACCTTCCGGTGCTGGAAAAAGCACCTTGGCTCGGCAATTATCTGAAGCTTTGGGCTATCGTTATGTGGACACAGGGGCTATCTATCGCAGCCTGACTCTTGGTCTGCTAGAAAGTGATGTTCCTTTCAGCGAGATCAATCAAGAGACATTGGCACAATTTAAAGTAACGATTCGTTATGACGAATCAGGATTGCAACGAATGTTCTTGAATGGCAAAGACATCACAACAGCAATTCGAGCCAATGAAGTGTCAAAAATGACATCAAAGGTAGCTTCTATCCCTGATGTACGTGATTTTTTATTAGAAATCCAACGAGAAACAGCAGAAAATTATGATGTAATTATGGATGGGAGAGACATCGCCACAGTTGTCTTGCCCAATGCAGATATTAAAATTTTTCTGACAGCTTCTGCAGAAGAACGTGCCAAACGTCGGGTGAAAGAATTGGAAGAACGGGGGGAATCTGTCAGTTTTGATGATATTTTACTGGAAATTACAGGAAGAGATCATCGGGATATCAATCGAGAAATTGCTCCTTTGCGTCAAGTTGAGACAGCCTTTTTAGTTGACACCTCTGACATGGATTTCCAAGAAAGTTTCCAATATATGTTAAAACTAATTCAGGAGGAGCTTGCCAAATGACAAGATATATTTGGTATCGTATCATTTTCTTTACCTCTCGATTGGCTTTTCTCCTCTTTTTCCCTCCCTTAAAATTTATAGGGAGAGAGCATATTCCCAAAGGTGGTGCTTTGATTTGTGGAAACCATACAGCAAACAGTGACCCTGTCATTGCTTGTTTTGCCATGACGCTCAAATATGATGTCCAGCCTTTTTCCAAGATAGAAATGCGTTATGTCCCTGTGATTGGACAGATTTTAGAATGGGGTGGTGCTATCTTTGTGGACAGAGCAAAGGCAGAGACCAAATCCATCAAAGCGGCTCTTTCTTGTTTGAAAGAAGAGAGAAAATTGCTCATTTATCCGGAAGGGACAAGAAAAGCAGAGGGGGAAGAAGGTACAGATCCCAAAACAGGTGCTGCTTTTTTCGCTGTTCGTGGTCAAGCCCCCATCATTCCCATGTATATCCCCCGACACAAGTCTCGTTTTCGTTGGAATGTGGTCAGAATCGGCCCTTCTTACACCCCTGAAATTGCAGGTAAAAAGCCCACACCAGAAGAGCTGGAGTCCATTACACAGGAAATTATGCGACGCATTGACCTACTTCGTCAAGAAGATGAAAGGACAAAGAAATCATGACTGTGACGTTAGCAGAATCTGCAGGTTTTTGTTTCGGTGTAAAGTCTGCTGTGGCTCTGGCAGAAGAGGCAGCCCAGAAATATGATGACGCTGTTATGCTAGGTGCAATCATCCACAATCAATCGGTGATAGATAAATTGACTGCGTTGGGACTGGGGATTGTAACTGACGTTTCTCAAGTGAAAGAGGGGCAAGCAGTGGTGATTCGCTCTCATGGAGAGGGTCGATCTGTCCATGAAAATTTGCTTCAAAAAAAAGCGATTATTGTTGATGCCACCTGTCCCAAGGTTTCTCAGATTCATAAAATTGTCAAAGAAAAAAACCGAGAAGGAAAAAAAATTGTCATTGTGGGTGTTGCTGATCATCCCGAAGTGGTGGCAATTTCTGGATGGTGTAACGATTACATTTTGATTGAGTCTCCCCAGAAAATGGAAGAGTTCATCAAAATGCACAAAGAAACAGATAATTCTCCTTTAGTTTTTGTATCTCAAACCACCTTGTCCAAGAAAATTTGGATAGAGTGCATAGAAATTGTAAAAAAACAGTGGACGAATGGAGAATTTTTTGATACAATATGTAGAGCGACATATATTCGTCAGGAAGAGGCATGTGCCATAGCAAGAAATTGTGATGCCATGGTGGTCGTTGGAGACAAGGAAAGTGCCAACGCACGACACCTTGCCCAGCTGTGCGAAGAAATTTGTGACAAAACATTTTTCATTGCCAATCCAGAGAACTTGCCCAAACTTTCAGCACAATATAAAGTCGGAATCACTGCTGGTGCATCCACACCACAGTGGATAATTAAGGAGGTCTGTAATAAGATGAGCGAAGAAATTATGGAGATTGAAGAATCCTTTGCAGAAATGCTGGAAAAATCAATCAAAACTTTGAATACGGGAGATAAGGTAACTGGTGTTGTCACAAGTATCACACCAAACGAGATCCATGTGGATCTTGGGACGAAACATGCTGGCTTTATCCCTGTTTCAGAGCTAAGCGATGACCCTTCTATGAAAGTAGAAGACATGGTAAAAGTTGGCGAAGAAATCGAAACCTTTGTGGTTCGTGTCAACGACCAAGAGGGTGTGATTACCTTATCCAAAAAGCGTTTAGACGTGGTAAAGGGCTGGGAAAAAATCGAAGCTGTCCAAGAGTCTGGAGAACCAGTAGAAGGCATTGTCACTGAGGAAAATCGTGGTGGTGTTGTGGTTTTCGTCATGGGCGTTCGTGTTTTTGTTCCTGCTTCTCAAACTGGCTTGCCTCGTGAAGCTGCCATGTCAGAACTGCTTAAACAAAAAGTTACTTTGGTGATTACTGAAGTAAATCGTTCTCGTCGCCGTGTGGTGGGTTCTATCAGCCGTGTGAGCCGTGCTGCTCGTGCAGAAGCTGCACAAAAGGTCTGGGACGAAATTGCTGAAGGCAAACATTACACAGGCGAAGTGAAATCCCTTACCTCTTACGGTGCATTTGTGGACATCGGCGGTGTGGATGGTATGGTGCATATTTCCGAACTTTCTTGGAAACGTGTGAAACATCCTTCTGAAGTGGTGAGTGTTGGTGATTCTGTAGAAGTTTTTGTTCTTTCTGCTGATATGGAAAAGAGAAAAATCTCTTTGGGCATGAAAGATCACTCTCAAGATCCTTGGGCAAATTTTGTTGAAAAATATGCCATTGGCGACACTGCAGATGTTCGTGTTGTAAAATTAATGACTTTTGGTGCTTTCGCTGAAGTCGTTCCTGGCGTGGATGGACTGATCCATATTTCTCAAATGGCAACACATCGTGTGGAAAAACCAAGCGATATTGTGAAAGAAGGGGAGACTGTTTCTGTGCAAATTACTGATATTGACACAGATCGTAAAAAGGTTTCTCTTTCTATGAGTGCCTTGATGATGGATGATAGCGATTATCAAGACGATTAAGTGCGTTGTTTTCTACATCCTCCTTTTGTGAGGATGTAGAATTACATATGGATTTTTGGAAAAACATTTTTTGACAATGTTCATTTCTTATATTATATTTTTACAAACGACGATAAAACCTAGATTTATACTCGTTATTTTGATATAATCGAGATAGAATAAGGAGGTAGACCTATGTTTGTAAAAGGCGATAAAATTTCTCATCCCACTCATGGTGCTGGCGTGATAGACGGAATTGTGGACGAGAAGATTGATGGGATTGACCGTGAGTTTTATGTTTTAAAATTGATGGTGAATACGATGGACGTGATGATTCCTGTGAATACAGAAGTAGAAATACGATATGTACTTTCGGCATTAGAAGCAGATGAAGTGCTTTCTTCTTTGGGGCAAGCAGAAGAGGAAGAAACACAAAATTGGAATAAGCGATATCGGGATAATATGGATAGACTGAAAAGTGGAGACTTGTTCGAGGTGGCTCGTGTCGTGAAAAGTCTGACTCTGAGAGACAAGGCAAAGGGACTCTCTACAGGAGAAAGAAAAATGCTTCACTTTGCTCGTCAAATTTTGATTTCTGAAATTGTACTGTCCAAAGATTCTACTTATGAAGAAATGGAACAAGAATTAGACAAGGCTTTGGCTTGATATATCCCACCAAAAAAAAGAGTCAATAGGCTCTTTTTTTCTGTAAAGGAGGCACTATGATAAAATTACTGAAAAAATTTGGTCGTAAAGAAAAACAAAAAGAATGTATTTGTTCTGTCATAGTGCCTGCTGCTGGTAATGCTTCTCGCATGGAGGGAATTGATAAAATTCTGGTAGAAATAGGTGGCAAGCCGATTCTAGCCCATACTTTGGAAGCTTTGAATCAATGTGATTTGGTCCATGAGATTATCATCGTGACAAGAGAAGATTTGATTGTGGATTTAGGAAAATTATGCAAAGAATTTGAAATTGATAAGGCGAGCAAGATTTTAGTTGGCGGAAAAACCCGTCGTGATTCCGTCCTGATTGGTGTAGGAGAAGTCCGAGAGAATGCAAATATCATCGGAATACATGACGGTGCAAGACCTTTTTTAAGTCAAAATGTTTTGAAAGCAGTCCTTTTAGCAGGAGAGCGTAGTGGTGCAGCAGCTCCAGCAATTCCTGTGACTGATACCATAAAATTGGCAAAAGATGGGTTGGTAGAGAAAACTTTGGATAGAGATCGCTTGTTCGCTGTGCAAACTCCACAAGTTTTCGAGTCAAGTTTGATTCAGGCAGCGTTAGCAAAAGCAGTGGAGGAAAATGTCCCTCTGACGGATGATTGTTCTGCAGTGGAACGATTGGGTATGAAAGTAACATTAACAGAAGGGGATAGACGTAACATAAAAATAACAACCCCCTTGGATTTGACTATTGCTAAAAGTTTATTGGAGGAAATGTGATGAGAATTGGACAAGGTTATGATGTTCATCGTCTTGTTAAAGGACGCTTGCTTATTTTAGGAGGAGAGTATATTCCTTTTGAAAAAGGCTTGTTAGGTCATTCTGATGCAGATGTGCTCGTTCATAGTATTATGGACGCTTTGTTGGGGGCAGCAGCCTTGGGAGATATTGGAAAATATTTCCCTGACACACAGGAAATATATAAAGATGCTGATAGTGTTCTTTTGCTGATGGATGTCAGAGAATTATTGGAAAAGAACGGATATACGGTGGGGAATATAGATGCCACTATTATAGCAGAGGAACCGAAACTTTCACCTTATATTCTTACTATGCGAGAAAATATCGCAGAAGCTTTGATGATTTCTGTGGATGCTGTTAGCATAAAAGCAACTACGGAAGAAGGACTTGGTTTCACAGGAATCGGAGAGGGCATGGCTGCTCATGCAGTGTGTTTGTTAGAGAGGAAGAATTAAAATGGTTTTAGCCTTAGAGTCTTCAGCAAATGCTTGTTCTGTGGCACTGTGTGAAGGGGAAAACTTGCTGGCACAATATTTTTTGAACAGTGGATTAACCCATAGCAAGACCTTACTTCCTCTCATCATTGATGTTTTATCGAAAAGTGAAGTCACTTTACAGGAAATTGATTGTCTGGCTGTTGCTGTGGGCCCTGGCTCTTTTACAGGTTTGCGTATTGGTCTTGCTACTATCAAAGGCTTATCTATGTCAGGCGATATTCCTTGCATACCTTGTTCTACCCTTGCTTCTATGGCTTGGCAACTATCCCATTTAGAAGGGTATACCCTTGTGCCTGTGATGGATGCCAGACGGAATCAAGTGTATACCAGTCTTTTTCTTGTGGAAGAAGGGGTGCCTAAACGGCTTTGTCCTGATAAAGCCATTTCTATTGCCGAATTGTCTGAAGAATTAAAGCATATCAAAACAAAAAAGATTTTATTGGGTGATGGGGCTGATTTATGTTACGGTCAGTTAGAAGACATTTTAATTGCACCACCACATTTACGCTTACAAATGGCTTGGGGTGTGGCACAAGAAAGCTTTAGACAAAAAGAAAATGCCCTGAGTGGTGAAAATCTTTTGCCGGAATATCATCGCTTGTCCCAAGCAGAACGAGAACGACAAGAGAAAGCACAAGCTTAGGATAAAAAAAGGAAATTTTTCATAGGATAGTCAGAAGTATTTTTTACTCTTTCTAAAAAAGTGACCGTTTTCTTTTAGATGAAATGAGTATTTGTTTGATGTTAGGAGTGTTACATGAAAATTTTAGTTTTAGCAGGTGGCTTTTCCATGGAGCGCCATGTTTCTTTGACCTCTGGTGCAATGGTAAGCCAAGCTTTGCGAAAAAATGGGCATACTGTAGCAATGGTGGATTTATATTTTGATGTAGAGAAAGATTTTTCCTTCTTGTCCAAAGAAAAGATACCAGAAAATTATTTTCAGGTGAATACAGAAATCCCCGATTTAGAATCTTTGAAAAAAACAAAAAGTTCAGAAAATTTCATTGGAAATGGTGTTATTTCCCTTTGTCATCAAGCCGATTTGGTTTTTTTGGCGCTTCATGGATCCTGTGGAGAAGATGGACGTCTGCAAGCAGTTTTAGATTTAGAGGGGATTTGTTACACAGGTTCAGGTCACCTTCCCTCTGCACTTGCAATGGATAAGAACTTGACAAAACTTTTCATTCAAGGAGAAATCCCCACTGCTCCTTGGAAAAAAATGAAAATCACAGAAAAAAACATCAAAAAACTTGCAAAGGAAATCTCCTTGCCTATTGTTGTAAAACCTATCAATTCTGGTTCTTCCATCGGTGTTTCTATCCCCAACAATATGATAGAACTAGAGACAGCTTTAGCAGATTGCCTTGCTTTAGGTGGGGAAGTGATTTTAGAAGAATTTATTTCAGGTAGAGAGATTCAAGTGGCGATTTTAGGAGATCGCACCCTTCCTCCCATAGAAATTTTTGTGGAAGACGGATTTTATGATTTAGAAAACAAATATAAATCTGGCTTAGCAAAAGAAGTTTGTCCTGCAGATATCCCAGCAGATATCGCAGAGAAATTATCCAATTATGCCATGAAAGCATTTCAAATATTAGGACTTTCTGTGATTGCCCGAGCTGATTTTATACTGGCAGAGGATGGAACTATTTATTTTTTAGAAATCAATACTCTCCCTGGCATGACACCAACCTCTCTGGTTCCTCAAGAAGCCGCTGCAGTAGGCATAAGTTATGATGCATTATGTGAACAAATCGTCACCTTATCTTTGGAAAAATAGGAGGCCTCCCTATGGAAAAAATCACTTTAAAGAATTTACTAGAATCAGTAAAAGGTACACTGGTGGGTGATTTTAATAATCTCGCAACTGAAATTCACCATGTAGAACTAGATAGTCGTAAAGTGAAAGCACTTGATGTTTTTTTTGCTATCATCGGTGAAAAGCATGACGCTCATCTTTTTATCGACAGTGTAAAAGATGGTGTTGGCTTTGTCATTTCTAAAGAATTACCAGTTTATGAAAAAGAAAAATTTTATATTTTAGTTGAAGATACCACGAAAGCTTTGGGAGATTTGGCAAAATGGTACAAAAACCAGTTTGATATCCCTTTTATTGCAGTGACAGGTTCAGTCGGAAAAACCACAACAAAAGATATGATAGCCTCTGTTCTGGGGGCAAAATTTCAGGTGCATAAAACCCAAGGGAATTTTAATAATAACATCGGTTTGCCTCTAACCTTGTTGCAATTAGAAACAAAACACGAGATATGTGTATTAGAAATGGGCATGGATTCCTTTGGTGAAATCGACTATATGGCAAATATTGTGAAACCTGATTATGCTGTCATTACCAACATCGGAGATGCTCATATCGAACGCTTAGGCAATCGAGAAGGGATACGCAAGGCAAAGTTTGAACTATTACCCCATATTTCTCCTTCTGGAATGTTATTCCTAAATGGGGATGATCCTTTGTTATCAGGTGCTGTAAAGGATACTTCCTTTACTGTAATAACTGTGGGTGCAGAAGGACATAATCCTTATTCTGTTCGGGAAATTATTCCTGATTTCCCTTATGGAATTTGTTGTTTGGTAGAAACGCCAGAGTATAGTTGTAAAGTAAAAGTGCCTGCTATGGGAAATCATATGCAGTATCCTCTGCTCTTTGCCCTTGCCATAGGAAATCAGCTAGAAATGACCCAAGCAGAACTCCTCTTAGGGGTTGAACATTTTTCTCCTTCTAAAATGAGAATGAATCTAATAGACTTAGCCGATGATATGCTCATTTTAGATGACTGTTACAATGCCAATCCCCAATCTATGAAAGCAGCAATAGATATTTTGTCGAATTTCTCTTCTCAAAAGACCATAGCTGTCTTAGGAGATATGTTAGAATTGGGGGATATTTCACAGTCTGCACACAGTGATTTGGGTGTTTATCTCACACAAAAAAGAATTGATCAGGTGCTAGCTATCGGAGAATGTTGCCATGACATGGTAACGGCGATTCGTGCTGAGGATACCTGTAAAACTGCTGTTCATTATTGTGATAGTAATGATCAGCTTTTGAACATTTTATGGGAACTCATGTCACCACATACAGTTGTACTATTTAAGGCGTCTCGTGGTATGGCTCTTGATCTTATGGTTCAAAAAACTGTAAATTATTTCACAAAAGAAGGAAGATAGAAATGATAGATATTTCCGTTTCAAAACTATGTAAAGAGTTTGAAAAAGGACAACAGTTGCTAGATAATATAACTTTTCAGATAGATTCAGGGCAAAGAGTGGGGCTTCTTGGGAAAAATGGTTGTGGAAAAACAACTTTATTGAAAATGCTGACAGGTTCCATTTCGCCTGATGAAGGGCAAATTGTGATAGCCAGTGGAAAACGAGTGGGGTTAATCTCGCAAATTCCCATCTATCCCCAAGGAACCTCTGTCGAAGATGTGTTGGAAGCAGCATTTTTGCCATTGGCAAAGATGGCTGAAGAGATGAAACAAATCAGTGAAAGAATGGAAGCCGGCGAAACTGACCCAGAAATTTTACAAAGATACGATTATTTAAATGCAAATTATGAGCGTCTAGGTGGTTATGACACGCAAACAGCGAAAAATAAAGTCTGTTCTGGACTTTCCATTCCAGAAAGTATGCGTACGCAAATTTTTGTTGCCCTTTCTGGGGGAGAAAAAACAAGGGTTAATTTAGCTCGGTTGATTTTGGAAGATACTGACATCTTATTGCTAGATGAACCCACAAACCACTTGGATTTAAAAGCGACGCAATGGCTTGAAAATTATTTAGAGAAATTTCAGGGAACAGTGTTGACCGTTTCCCATGACCGTTATTTTTTAGACAAAGTAGTCAGCCGCATTATAGAAATTGAAAATTCTGTGGCAGAATTTTATAGTGGTAATTATACTTTTTTTGCAGTAGAAAAAGAAATGCGACGAGAAACCCAACGACGACAGTATGAAAAAGAGCAGGCAAAAGTAGCTCAATTAGAAGAAACTGCCCGAGTAATGCACCAAAGAGGCACAGAACGTATGCATAAGCAAGCTTTTGCCATGGAAAAAAGAATGGCTCGCATTGCCCAAACACAAAAACCAACAGCAAGTGCTCGTGTGATGAAAGTACGATTTGAGGGTAGAGAATTCAAGGGAGACCAAATGCTCTCTGTGAAAAATCTGAGTAAATCTTATGGAGATCGTTGTCTTTTTTCTCAAGTTGACTTGCAGGTGACTGGTGGACAACGTATTGCCATTGTGGGTGATAATGGGGTAGGTAAATCTACCTTACTGAAAATTTTACTAAAAGAAGAAAAAAGTGACGAAGGCCGCATTCAATTCGCACCAACTGCAAAATTAGGATATTTACCCCAACATGTCCACTTTGAGCATCCAGAGCGTAATTTAGTTGATACTTTATTATATGATTTGAATTGTTCCACGCAAACTGCTCGAAATCGCTTGGGATCTTTTAATTTTTCTGGTGAAGACGTGTTAAAACCAGTGAGTGCTTTGTCAGGTGGAGAACAAAGTCGTTTACGGCTGTGTATGTTGATGGATGAAAAAATCAACCTTTTAATTTTAGATGAACCCACCAACCATCTTGATATTTTAAATCGAGAATGGATTGAAGAAGCTGTAGAAGATTATGAAGAAAATTTGATTTTTGTCTCTCATGACCGTTATTTTATCGAACGTTTTGCCAATCGTGTTTGGTGGATTGATCAAGGGAAAATCATTGATTTCCAAGGGACATATCAAGAATTTCTTGCCATGAAAGAAAAAATAACGACTGTACCAGTGGAAAAGAAACTTGTTATCAAAAAAGAAAAGCCAAAAGGTGGCACAAAGATTTTGGACAAAGAGCTTAGTGCAATGGAGCGAAAAATCTCTAAATTAGAAAAGGAATTAGAGGAATTAACCGTAATTATCCAAGAATCTGCCACGGATTATCAAGCTTTAGAAGAACTATATAAAAAGCAAGAGACATTAGAAGAAGATCTTCTTCAGTCCATGGAAGGGTGGGAAAATTTATCTCTTCAAATCGAAGAAGCAAAGGGATGAATAAATTTAGCAAAAAACAAAAATTTTTTCTTTATTCTTTATCACTATTATTTGTTTTAGGCATTTTCTTTTTTGGTTCCTTGCTTGGTTTTGTGCTTTATCACAGTCAAGATAATATTCAAGGTGAACCAGAAATTATGATCATATTGGGATGTCAGGTGTTGGAGACAGGACCTTCTCAAACTTTAGTAGATCGCTTGGAAAAGGGACTTCATTATCTGAAAGAATTTCCAGATATGCATATTATTGTCAGCGGAGGACAGGGAAGCAATGAACCTTGCACAGAAGCCGAGACAATGTTTGACTACCTTGTATCACAGGGGGTGGATCCCTCGCAAATATATCAAGAGGGAAAATCCCATAATACTCACGAAAACTTAACTTATAGTATCCAATATATAGAAGAATCAAAGCTTTCAGGGGAAGTGATGATTGTGTCCAGTGGATTTCATTTGGGACGAGTAAAATTCCTGTGGGAGCGAGTAGGGGGAGATGATTTATCTGTTTTAGCAGCCGATGTGAGTCATGCTCCCTTACGCATTCAAAATCACCTTCGAGAAACATTGGCAGTTGTAAAATCTTTTCTTTTTGACCAAGGAAGAGCAGCTGATAAAGCCCCCTTATAGCACCTGTGATTCGTCTCTACCTTTTAGAAAATTATAAAAAACTTGAAGCAATGAAAATTGTTTCAAGTTTTTTTTGCATTTCGGAATAATGGAAAAATATGGGCATAGAATAGGACAAGCAAAGAGAAATACAAAAGAAAAGGAGAAAAGAATGAAAGATTTATTAAAGATATTACCTCCCATGTTTCGAGAACTGGTGGGTACATATACAGAAAAAGAAATCGTAGAAGAATTACGTTTTCGACGTGGACAGGTTCTTCATATGGTAAACAAAACAGAGGAAATACCTTTGAATTCACCTATCATAGAAGGAGAACATTTAGAATTTATCCTAGCTCGTGCTTGTTCATTTTCTGTTCATGCGGTACAGATGCAAATTGCCCGTGGATTTTTGACCATTGCTGGTGGACACCGAGTCGGGCTTTGCGGCACGGCAGTGATGGAAGAAGGAAAAATGAATAATTTACGTAATTTATCCTCTGTTTCTATTCGAATTGCTAGAGAATGGAAGGGGGTTTCTCAAGAAGTCCTAGGTAATTTACAAAGGAAAGGGGAATTTATGAACACTTTAGTTTTAGCTCCACCTGGGAAAGGAAAAACTACTTTGCTTCGTGATTTGATTCGGAACATTTCTAATGGGGAAGGAATTTCACCTTACAGAATTTCTGTGGTGGACGAGCGTTCAGAAATAGCAGGCACACAAGAAGGTGTGACTCGTTTTGATTTAGGACGAAGTACTGACATCATGGATGGTTGTCCTAAGGTTTTGGGCATGAATTTTTTGCTTCGAAGCATGAATCCACAAATTTTAGCTGTTGATGAAATCACAGCGACAGAAGATGTAATTGCTTTGTCAGAAGTGGCAGGCTGTGGGGTGAAACTACTTGCAACAGCACATGGGAAGGAAAAAGAAGATCTTTTTTTGCGACCTATTTATAAAGAAATGATGAAACTTGGAATTTTTCAACGTTTGATTATTATTTCCACCATTGAAAATAAACGAATCTATCATGTGGAGGAACTTGAGGTATGAAATTTTGTGGGTGTGTTCTCGTATTTTTGGGTTGCGGTTATTGGGGATGGTCAAAAGGAAAAGCATTAGAACGAAATGTGTCAATCACTAGGGATTTTATCCAAGTTTTAACATTTCTACAGAGAGAAATCACTCAAAAACACCGTGAATTACCTAGTTTAATCAAAAAAATCGGTAACACGAGACAAAATGCAGTGGGACAGTATTTTAAAAATTTATTTCTTAAAATTTCATCTGAAAATCCAAATTCTTTTGCAACAATATGGATAGAAGAAAATGATATTTCCCAGAAAATATTAGAGATTTTATCTCCATTAGAGGAAGTTTTAGGGCAATATGATGCCACAAGTCAAGGAGAAACCATCCTTTCTTTGGTGGAGGAATTGAAGGAATTTCAGGCACAACAAGAAGTAGAAACAGAAAAGATGCTTCCAGTTTATGGTGCTTTGGGCGTAACAACAGGACTTTTTTTGGTGGTGTTACTGATATAATACACAAGATTCGAAAAAGAAGGGGAATGAGATATGGAAGTAGATTTGATTTTCCAAATCGCAGCCATAGGTATTTTGGTTGCAGTGCTCAACCAAGTATTAAGCCGAGCTGGACGGGACGAACAAGCAATGCTGACGACGTTAGCAGGACTTGTGGTCGTTTTGATGATGGTTGTCCAAGAAATTGCCACACTTTTTGCACTGATCAAAACCTTGTTTGACTTATAATGACATGGATATTATGTTTCAAGTGGCTGGTTTAGGGATATTTGTTGCTATTTTTTCGAGTATATTAAAAAAAAATGCAGTAGAACAAGGAATGTTGTTAGTTCTTGCCTTTGGTGTCGCTATTTTTCTACTTTTGGTAGAAGAACTTGCTTCTGTTCTTGATACAATGAAAAATTTAGTTGAAATTGCTCAAATACAGCAAGAATTATTGATTCCTATCGTGAAAACGGTCGCAATTTCTATTGTGACAAAAATAACAGGGGAAATATGTCGTTCCGTGGGAGAAGGTGGTGTGGCTTCTTTCATAGACTTTGCGGGTGCAGTGCTAGCTTTGGTGATTGCACTGCCTTTATTGGAAGGGGTCATGGCAATGATGGTAGAGATGTTATGAGAAAGATGGTTCTTTTTTACATGATTGTAACGCTGTTATCTGGTACTGTTGTGGCAAGTGAAACTACTTACGGTATAGAAGTAGAAGGCTTAGACTCTTTATATACAGAAATTGAATCCTATGGCATAGACCCAGAAGGTGGCTTAGATAAAGGCCTTGTATCCTTATGGGAACAAGGAATATCGCTTGTCGACTCTATCCTTCGTGGTTCCATGAAAACAGCGATTTTACTCCTTGCTGTTGTTTTATTTTGTGGACTAGCTGAGACCGTGGAAGGTCCTCAGCCTTTGTCAGTGGTCAGTATTGTAGGAGCACTTGCTGTTACTCGTTTATCTGTGGGAGAGGTGGGGACAATGATTTATCTAGGACAGGAAACCATTGAAAAAATGAGTTATTTTTCCACAGGCTTACTGCCTGTAATGACCATTTTAACCACAGCCACGGGAAATTTAACAGGAGCTGTGGCAAGACAAGGGGCAACCGTTCTCTTTTCAGGGATTTTAATTTCAATTATTCATCAGATTTTGTTGCCTTTGATCTATGCTTATATGGCTCTTTGTTGCGCCAATGCTTCTATTGGAAATGAAGGATTAAAAAAAATAGCTGAATTTATAAAATCCACTGTGATTGGTTTTCTGACTTCCTTTTTAATCGTTTTTGTTGGCTATTTGACTATGAGTGGCACCATTGCTGGCTCGGCTGACTTAGTCGCCATACGCACCACAAAAATTGCCTTATCACGTGCTGTCCCTGTGGTAGGTGGCATTTTATCAGATGCCTCTGAAATGGTTTTGGTGGGAGCAGGTGTGTTAAAAGGTTCAGTTGGTGTCGCAGGAATGCTTGCTGTTCTTGCCATATGTCTGGTGCCATTTTTAGAATTATCCATTCATTATTTAAGCTATAAAATCACAGCTGCACTGGCTGGAACAGTGGCAAACCCCAAACTTTCTGGGCTGATTGAACAGATCAGTTCTGCCTTTGGATTGATCTTAGGAATGACAGGTACTTGTGCTTTACTACTATTGGTAAGCATTGTTTCTTCTGTTTCTGTGGTGATGACATGATGGAGCTTTTTTCGCAGTGGCTTTTGGGCGTCACTGGTACTACTTTAGTGATTGCTGTGATAGATGGTTTCACCCCCTCTGGTGCTGTGAAGCCTGTGGGACGATTGATCGGAGGTTTGGTTTTATTCCTTATGGTCGTCAAGCCACTGGTCTCACTGTCTCCAGAAAGTTTGACAGACATTTCTGGAGCATGGCAAAAAAGCTATGAATCTGAAAGCGAAGAAATGAAAAATTATTACAATGAACAACTAAAATCTATCATAGAAATGGAACTTGCCTCATATATTGTGGACAAGGCGACAGCAGAAGGCATCACTTGTCACGCTGTTGTGCATTGTGTTTTAGAGGAAGTGTATGCCCCTTACTTTGTTGAATTAGAAGGGATTCCTTCCCCGTGGCACAGCTTTTTCATCACTATGATTGTCGAGGATTTGGGGGTTCAGGCTGACGGCATCAAATTTAAGGAGGTAGAAAATGAAGAACCCATTTTGGAATCAGTGGAAAGGGGCGATAACGGAATATAGATATGTTCTTCTTGTGGTTTTTGTGGGGATTGTCTTTCTTCTTTTGCCTGTAGAGGGAAGTCAGGAAGTGACAAAATCAGATGGAGACTCTTTTGATTTAGTAGCATTTGAAATTCATTTAGCGGAAAATTTGAGCCAGATTCATGGGGTTGGAAAGTTAAATGTCATATTGACATTGCGCAATGATGGACAAAAAATCTTTGCTCAAGATACGAATCAGGATATGAGTGGGAAAAGCAGTCGTACCACTGTAACAATAGGCTCTGGTACCAGCCAACAAGTGATTGAAGTGCAAGAAATTTATCCCCAATTTCAAGGTGCAGTGGTTGTTTGCGATGGTGGAGATAACCCTTCGGTACAGTTGCAGTTGATTCAGGCATTATCCTCGCTCACTGGTTTAGGCAGTGACAGTATCACGATTTGCAAGCGAGACAGTGAGTCTTAATTTGGAGGTAATTAGAATGAAACACAGTAAAAATAATGAATATACACAAATTTGGAAAAGAAATGCAGTGGCAGGAGCCATCACTCTTTTTGTTTGTGCAGCAGTTTATTTAAATTGGAGCTATCAGCAAGAAACAGAATCAGGAAAAATCTTAGGAGAAGCAACCATGGTCGGTAGCGAAACCTCTGACCCTTTGTTACAAGAAGAAACCATGGAGCGTTTGGATCAGGTAGAAGCTGTCGACAGTGTGACTAACTTTAACAGCGATTACTATGCCACAGCACGTTTGAATCGACAACAAGCCAGAGACAGTGCCTTGTCTTTGCTGCAAGATGCGGTCAACGGAAGCGATGTAGATGTGACGTTGATTGAAGAAACCAATTTGGCGATCCAGACCATGGCAAATTACACTGTAACCGAGGCGCAGATTGAAAATTTGGTGTTGGCTAAGGGTTATTTAGATTGCGTTGCTTTTATGGGCACAGATTCTATCAGCATTGCTGTCAGCTCCCCTGAAGGCACGATCACTGATGCAGATACAGCAAAAATTGTGGATGTGGTAAATCAAACAGCTGGTTATACAGCAAGCCAAATAAAAATAATTGAAGTTGGATGAGAAAAAATTTGATTTCTTCTTGTCAAACTCAAAAAGCTGTGGTATAATACACTTATAGAAATTTATTATTTCAACAATAAAGGAGCGTTTGACATGAACGAGTTAAAAAATTATATAAGTCATCAAGAAGAACAAGGAGAAATCCATATTTCCGAAGAGGTTTTGGCTGCTATTGCTGCTGCTGCTGCCCAAGAAGTAGAAGGCGTTTCTGGTCTTGCCACCCATTTTAGTGCTGATATTGCGGAACGCTTAGGCAAAAAGAACATGAGCAAAGGGGTTCGAGTTGCCATGGAAGGGAAAAACGCTTGCGTTAATCTTGCTATTTTAATGACTTATGGTTGTAAAATTACTGAGGTTGGGCAAGCTGTCCAAGAGGCAGTCGGCATTGCCATTGAATCCATGGCTGGTCTGACTGTGGCAACTGTCAATGTGAATGTTGCTGGCATGGTGTTTCCTCCTAAAACCTAATCAAAACTCCCGAAAAACAAAAAAAGTGAATACTTTCTCTCGTTTTGATTGCAAAGTGTTGTTTAGAGAGGGAAATGAAAGATAATTTTAACACAAACTAGAATCAAAAAGTTTTTTACCACTGGTAAAAAGGGCATGGAGTGATTTCTGTGCTCTTTTTCCTGTGAACTAGGAGGGGACTGTGAACACAAAAATATTCACAGAAAAAGAGATAAAACAAGCCAGTAGCCTTCTAAAACAAGGAGAATTATTGGGCTTTCCGACCGAAACAGTCTATGGCTTGGCTGCAAATGGCTTATCCATTGAAGCTGTAAAGAAAATATACGAAGCGAAGGGTCGTCCTTCAGATAATCCTTTGATTTTGCATATAGCTTCTTCGGAGTGGATGACACGATATTGTACTGCCATACCAGCCAAGGCATGGGTACTTGCTGAAAGGTTTTGGCCTGGTCCTTTGACCTTGATTTTACCAGCAAAGAATAATGTGCCTGAGATTGTACGGGGTGGACTGTCCACCGTGGGACTTCGTTGCCCAAAACATCCTCTCGCTTTGGCATTATTGGAAGAAACTGACTTTCCCTTGGCGGCACCTTCTGGAAATCTATCAGGAAAACCTAGCCCGACTTCTGTCCAAGCCATGCTAGAGGACATGGACGGGAAAATTTCAGGAATTTTAGATGGTGGTGACTGTGTTGTTGGTGTAGAATCTACGATCCTTACCTTTCTCCCTGAACCCTGTTTACTACGAGCAGGAGGGGTCGGTGTTGAATCTTTGGAAGCTGTATTAGGGGAAAAAATCTTCGTTTTTTCAGAAAAAACAGTAGACAAACCCATGGCACCAGGTATGAAATATCGACATTACGCCCCGAAAGCAAAAGTAACTGTGGTGCAAGGAAAAGATTCCGCACAGTGGATTGCAAATCACATGACTTCTGGGGAAGGCGTGATTTGTTTTCAGGAATACGAAGGTCTTTTTCAGGGGTTTGAAACACAAAAAATAGGCAAGGAAACAGACTTTACAACCCAAGCTAAAGCAGTCTTTTCTGCCTTACGCTATTTTGATTCTAGTGAAGTTTCTCATATTTGGGCGCAATGTCCAGAAGAGAAAGATTTAGGACTTGCTGTGGCAAATCGCTTGCAAAAAGCTTCAGGATTTCAGATTGTAAAAATAGCAGAAGAGGAATCAGAATGACAATATATGGGATTACAGGACAGACAGGAGCTGGAAAAAGTACAGTTCTAGGCGTCTTTGCTTCTATGGGAGCTTATATACTGGATTGTGACAGAGTGTATTGGGAAATCTTAGAAAGTGATACAGCTTTACAAGGTGAATTGTGTGAGGCGTTTGGCGATATTTCCGCAGAATCAGGGGTCATAGATCGAAAAAAGCTAGGTGCTGTGGTATTTTCTTCCACTGAGTCACTTGAACTGCTGAATGAAATCACCCACCCTTATGTACTGGCAAAGGTAGAAGAAAAGATCAAAGAGGCCAAAGCGGCTTCCTATGAAATAGTAGCGATTGACGCAATTTCTTTGATTGAAAGTGGACTTGCCCATGGATGTCACTATGTTTTTGCTGTGGTTTCACCAGAAGAAACGAGAATAAAAAGAATCATGACAAGAGATGGCATTTCTTATGATTATGCCAGAAATCGTGCAAAAGCACAAAAAAACGAGGCATTTTATCAAGAAAATGCTAATGCAGTGCTCAACAATCATTCTGATCAAAAAGATGATTTCGAGAAATATGTACAATCTTTTTTAAAGAAATATGTATAAAAAACAAAAGATAATTTTTAGGAGGAAATAACAATGGATGAGACAAAATCAAGAGGTGAGCAACTAAGAAAAGCTTTGCTTTATAAACCAAAACACGGATTTGACCAATTTAATTTAGAGGAAATGGAAGCGTTAGAAGCCTATTGTACTGGGTATAAACAATTTTTGGATATTGGTAAAACCGAACGTGAATGTGTGGAACGAAGCATTTATCTTGCTGAAGTAGCAGGGTTCAAACCTTTTGTGCGAGGTATGGCGCTGAATCCTGGGGATAAAATCTATTGCAACAACAGGGGTAAAGCAATTACACTTGTCAAAATTGGCAAAGAATCTCTCAGCAAAGGTTTGCGTATTGCAGCAGCTCATATTGATGCACCACGGATTGATCTCAAACCAACTCCTCTTTACGAGGAAAATGAGATGGCATGGCTGAAAACACATTATTTTGGGGGGATTCGTAAATACCAATGGGTGGCAATTCCTTTGGAACTCCGTGGTGTGATTGCTTTAAAAACTGGAGAACTTGTAAAGGTCTCCATTGGTAGTGGTGAGAATGACCCACAATTTACCATTACTGATTTATTGCCACATTTAGCAGCCAATCAATCCAAAAAAACTTTAAGTGAAGCAATCACAGGAGAAGGATTAAACATTTTAGTCGGTTCTTTACCTCTTCGTGGGGAAGAAGGCAACGATTTGGTGAAATTAACCGTATTAGACCTGTTGAATAACAAATATGGAATCACCGAAGAAGATTTCATCTCTGCAGAACTTTGTGCTGTACCTGCCTTTAATGCAAGAGATTTAGGCTTTGATCGTTCTATGATTGGTGCTTATGGACAAGATGACCGTGTTTGTTCCTACGCTGCCTTAGCTTCTTTGTTGCAACTGGATACTCCAGACCATACAGCTGTATGTATGCTTGCAGATAAAGAAGAAATCGGTTCAGAAGGCGTAACTGGCATGAAATCTTTGGCTTTTGATACTTTTATTGAGGATTTATGTGCCATTCAAGGTGTCAGTTTAAGAGAATGTTATGAAAATTCTTTCTGTCTTTCTGCTGATGTCACAGCTGCTTATGACCCAAATCATGCAGAAGTTTATGACAAACGAAATAGCGCTTATCTCAATCATGGGGTTGGTTTATGTAAATATACTGGTTCCAGAGGGAAGTCTGGTGCTTCTGATGCCACAGCTGAGGTCGTTTCTTTTGTGCGTAATATCTTTAATGACAATAAAATCACTTGGCAAATGGCAGAACTTGGGAAAGTCGACCAAGGTGGTGGTGGAACCGTTGCTGCTTATATGGCAGAACGAAATATTGACACTTTGGATGCAGGGGTACCTGTGCTATCCATGCATTCTCCTTTTGAAACAG
Source organism: Eubacteriales bacterium (assembly GCA_044432725.1). GTDB lineage: Bacteria > Bacillota > Clostridia > Oscillospirales > Oscillospiraceae > JAWXUK01. The sequence continues at coordinate 197,996 of JAWXUL010000001.1, read as the reverse complement.
TATCAAAATTAGACTGTTATATGTTGTATAAAGGGTTAACTCATATTTACGAAAGCTAGTAAAAGATAATCAGTTCATTGCTTTGTTTAAATAAAAAGAGTAAAAAAACACCTTATAAACAGAAATCCTGATTGCGTGCAATCAGGATTTTTGCTTTAAACATGGTAAGGCACAGTCGCTTTACACATATTGAAATAAGGTGTTTCTTTTGTTGTTTTTCACCAATCCATCCAGTTGACTTGTTTTTCTTTGAACAGAGCCAAAGCACTGTCAAGAAGTTCTGCTACTTCACCACGATTCAGCCCAGAGGGAAGAGAGACTTGGCTTGATACTCCCACTGCGTCTAAATTGGCAGAAGCTTGGCTTGCCCAATGACTGCCAGAAACTTGGGTGCTTGATTCATTTTGCAATAAATTATCCAAAATAACCGAAGCCTCTCCCATTGTAATAATGGTATTTGCTCCAAAAACTGGTTTTCCATTTTCATTCTGACTTCCTTGAATCACACCTGCTAGAAGTGCAGAAGAAACATAGCCTTTTGCCCATGTGGGTATGGTTGCATCATCATAAAACCCTGTTAAACTGACTTCTTCTAGGGGAGGGAGTTCAGCCACTGCCATGGCAAGGGATAAAAATTCTTCTCGTGTCACCATTTCCTCTGGGTTGAAAAAATAACTAGTTCCGATACATTCGCCTACATAAATGCCTTCTTCAGCCAGAGAAATCGCAGATTTATGCGCTGAATTACCTTCCATATCGGCATAAGTGGTGACAACTTTTGCTTTATCTATGCGAATGGACACAGTTCCCTCGTTGGATACATTGCCAGAGCTGTCCGTGGCAATATATTGAAAACTGTCTTTTCCCGTTTTATTTTCATAAGGACTGTATACAAAAGAACTTGATCCATTTTCTGATAATGTGACGGCACCTCGTGCAGGAGGGGCTGTAATTTGAAATGTTAAAAAATCTCCTTCGCTGTCGATTGTATCAAAGTAACAGCTGATTTCAATATTTTTATAGGTGAAAAGTTCCATGTCCTTTGCCAAAGGAGCCTCGTTGGGAACCTCTAAAATCTCTAAAGAGATGATAACAGTTTCCCCAGTGCTGCCATCATAAAAAGAAGGCATAATTTCAAATTTTGTTGATCCTAAAACATTTTTTGCTTGAAACTTTAAAGCAGAAAGAGCAGAAATCTCTATGATTTCATTCTCATTCAAAGGAATGTTTGCCATGAATAAAGTGCCAAATTGAGGGTCGGGGAGCGTTTGAATGGTAATACTTTTCAAGCCATCTTTTCCATAAAAATCATAAGAAGAGAAGGAGAGGGTATCTTTTACTAAGACTTGTCTATGAATGGGTTCCACGGAAGCAGAATTACTGTCATTCCACCAAAAGAACCCTTGAACAGGCAATAATAAAGCGGATACCACTAAAATACAAGGAATAAGCTTTGAATAAATTTTATTTTTCATAGATACCTCCAAATTTTTTCTCTCTATAAGATAGGACTAGTATGGGTAAAATTTTCTTGATTATGCAAAATTATAGTTAGAAAATGAAAAAGATAAAATCGTCCTATAGGTAAACAAAACAAAACTTTTGTTTACCTATTTACTTGAATTTAATAATATTGGGAAATTTAACACATTAGCCCTTTGATTTTTGAAATCAAGAGGGGAGCTACTCATGGAAATAATCTTTGAACTTATGAAGTGATGGAAGATTCCTCCTGTTACTACTGTAAAAAAAAAGAGAAAAGAAATTTTTTCTTTTCTATTGACAAGTAAAAAATCCTATGCTATTATATCTTCATGATATCAAAATGATATCAACTAAAATAAAGGGGTGGTTCTTATGAACACAACAGAACAAAACCAAGTCACCGAAAAAATCCTTAATCCAAAATCTGGTATGTCCATGCTCCTGATGAATATTGGGGGGCTGATCCTTGCAGTGGCTCTCATCGCCTATGCTGTGAACTTGCCTTCCACAGAAATTCCCACCTTTTATGATGATTTTGTGGAGTATGAAGTCAAATATCATCCCATGATGGTTCCACTGATTCTATTTGCATCCGTCATCCTGATTCCTATATTTTCCATCAATTTATTTGGACTAAAAACTATTTCACCCAATGAAGCACTGGTGCTTACGCTTTTTGGGAACTATTATGGCACCATTAACAAAGCGGGATTTTTCTATGTAAATCCTTTTTGTTCTTCCTATAATCCCACAAAAACACCAGCTGTCCTTACCAGCAGTTCCAATATTGCCCTATCTGTTTCAGGTAGAGAAAATAAAGAAGATAACAATAATAAGGATCGAACTGCTGGAAAAAAAATCTCTCTCAAAGCCATCACTTTGAACAATCAAAAGCAAAAAGTCAATGATTTGGGTGGTAATCCCATAGAGATTGGTGCAATGGTGGTGTGGAAAGTCATAAATCCCTGTGCAGCTGTCTTTTCTGTGGATAATTATTTAGAGTTTATTTCCATGCAGTCTGATTCCACTCTTCGTAACGTGGCAAGTCGTTATGCTTATGACGACGGTGGAGAGGATTCTTCCTTGACTTTAAGAGGGGATAGTGATGAAATCGCTCTTTTATTGAAAGAAGAACTACAAAAAAAAGTAGAAATCGCAGGATTAGAAGTGATGGAAGTGAAAATCACCCATCTTGCTTATGCGCCAGAAATTGCTTCTGCCATGCTTCAAAGACAACAGGCATCAGCGATTCTTGCAGCTCGTCGTTTGATCGTGGAAGGTGCTGTAGGGATGGTGCAACAGGCTCTGGCAAAATTAGATAGTGAAAATATTGTAGAGCTTGACGATGAACGAAAGGCAACAATGATTTCTAATCTATTGGTTGTGCTTTGTGCCAATAAAGAAGCACAACCAGTGGTGAATTCAGGGTCTATCTACTAAAGTGGCTGAAAAAAAAGAGAACAAAAAACAAATTCCCTTGCGGGTTTCTCCACAACTTTATGCCGACCTGGCACAGTGGGCAGAGGATGATTTTCGCTCGATCAATGGACAAATTGAATTTTTACTCACCGAAGCAATCAAACAGCGTAAGAAGAAATAATGCTGAAGTTCCTTGAGTATCAAAAAACACGCACAAACTGGATAGGCAGTTTGTGCGTGTTTCTAGTGAAAAAAATCTAATTAAAAAAATTTATCCTAAATTTTTATTTTTTACTTTGGCTAGGGGATTGGCTTTGGCGGCAGATCTTAAGCCTTCATTGTCCACATGGGTGTAAATTTGAGTGGTATTCAGGTTTTCGTGACCTAAAACCTCTTGTAAAGTACGAACATCCACACCGTTTTTTAACATAAGCGTTGCTGCTGTATGACGTAATTTGTGAGAAGAATATTGACTGCTATCAAGACCCGCATTTGTCAAATATTTTTTCACTAATTTATGGACAGCTGCTGTAGAAATTCTGTCTCTTTTTTGATCCGTAATAAAGAGTGCAGGGACATTTTTGATGTTTTTTCCTTGTCGAAGGACAAGCCAATCAGAAATCGCTGACAAACAAGCTTCATTTAAGTATAACATCCGTTCTTTATTGCCTTTCCCTAGGACTCGTAATTGGTCTTCTCGAACATCCGTCACATTCAAACCAACAAGCTCGGAGATACGCAAGCCACAATTTAAGAACAAACAAAGAATACAGTAATCTCTTTTCTGATTTTTGCCAGAGACAGCCTCTAACAAACCAATACTTTCCTCTAAATTTAAATAATGAGGCAAACTGGTCTGCACTCTGGGAGTGTCAAGGTCTTGCATTGGATTTTCAGAAAGTAATTTTTCTTTGTTGGTCAGATATTTGAAAAAGGTTCTTATGGTAGCTACTTTTCTTGCTCTGGTTTTTGCTGATAATCCACGAGATGCATTGGGGTCTTTGGCATTTTGGAGCCTATTATTTCCCAGATAGTGCATATAATTATAAACATCTGTCAGCTGAACAGTTTTGATAAAATCAATATTGATTTCCATGATGCTGATGCTGTCCAGTGGTGTTTCCATGGGCATATTTTCTTTTTCCAGTCGCAAATATCGGAAGAAATTGCGTAAATCTAAAAAATATTCCTCTACAGTTTTTTTTGAATGTCCAAGAATCGCCTGATGATAGATCAGGAAATTTTTCAGTATTTCTGGTGACTCTGTTCGATAGTCCATTTGTTACCTCCTTTCAGGTCAACAAAATCTTTATTTTGTTGACCTGAATATTTCTTGTAAAATAAGGGGAATGACTCCCCTGATATGAATTTAAATAAATAACATTAAAACTTGCCATGCTCTTCACCCTAGACAACATTTAAAAAATACCATTCCAAAAATCTTTATGGAATTTCCTTCGCTTGTGTGGACGGAAAATAAAATATCTTGCCTTGGTATTCAAGCTTAATAAAAAATTTCAAATTTACAAATGAATTATGAAATATCTTGCCATAAGAAAGATATTTCACATAAATCTTGCTATTTTAAACAGTATGGGTATTTTAGATGATGCTATGTTTTTACCAAAAAGAGAAATCGTTCATCTATCTGGATATCATAGGAGGAATCATTTCTTTTTTATCTCATCAGCACTGCCAAGGCTTCTCTGATATTGGACACAGGAATGACATCCAGCCCCTCTGGTGCAGTGAAATTCCCTTGGGTTCTTTTTGGCATAAGACATTTTGTAAAACCCAATCTGGCTATTTCACTGAGTCGTTGCCCCAGTGAGTTCACAGCACGTAGTTCTCCTGTCAATCCTACTTCTCCAATCGCTGCTAAATTGCTAGGAACTGGGATATCTCGAAAACTAGAAGCAAGGGCCACCACTGTGGCAAGATCAGCGGCAGGTTCATCCAGTGAAAGACCTCCAATGATATTCAGATATGCGTCGCAGTTTGACAACAACAAGCCCCCTCGTTTTTCCAGTACAGCAAGGAGCAAAACAGCTCGGTTATAGTCAAATCCATTACTCACTCTACGGGGATTTCCGAAGGAAGTTGGCACCACCAAAGCTTGAATTTCTGCAAGGACTGGACGTATTCCCTCCATAACGCAAGTCACGCAAGTACCAGCTGCATCAATGGGTCTCCCAGATAGTAGTGCTTCAGAGGGATTAGGAATCTCGGTCAAACCTTTATCATCCATTTCAAACACACCAATTTCATTGGTGGCTCCAAAACGATTTTTAGCAGCACGGAGAATTCGATATGCCATGTGTTGTTCTCCTTCAAAGTAGAGAACACAATCCACCATATGCTCTAAAACTTTTGGACCTGCGATAGAACCTTCTTTGTTCACATGTCCAATGACAAAAATGGTAATCCCCTCCCCTTTTGCCAGATGCATCAATGCCATGGTGCATTCCTTCACCTGAGTGACAGAACCTGGGGCTGAGTTTGATTGCTCGTGGTACAGTGTTTGGATAGAGTCCACAATCAGAATATCTGGTTTTAAGCTGTGAACGCCTTCAATCACATTACCTAATTTGGTTTCACTTTGAAGATACAGTCCTTCTTGGTGAATGTTCAATCGTTGGGCTCGCATTTTAATTTGACGTGCTGATTCTTCCCCTGACACATATAAAACAGTGGAAAATCGAGATAATTCGTGACAAATTTGCAACATTAAAGTAGATTTTCCGATACCTGGGGCGCCCCCTACCAAAACCAAGGAGCCTTGCACAGCACCTCCTCCCAGAACTCGGTCTAATTCTCCTAGTCCTGTTTGAAAGCGTAATTCGTCCCCCAGTTCGATATTGGCAATATGCTTGGGTGGATTGATGGCAATCCCTGTCACAGAACTTGGTCCTGCCACTGCAGAAGTGCGTTTTCCCGTGGTACTTGGTTCTTTTGCTTGCTCTACAGCTGTATTCCAAGCACCACAAGAAGGACATTTCCCAAACCATTTCGCTTCATCATTGCCACATTCCGAGCAGAAAAAAACTGTTTTACTTTTCATATTTTACCTTCTATCTTGTTTTTTTCATGACTCTTTGACAGGACTTTTTTACGTGGTGATTCCAGCAGTGGGCGTATTTTGTGTTTCTGCGTCAGAAGTGCTATCCTCAGGAGCTGTCGCACCATCTTCAGGCGTTTCTGTTCCATCTGTTGGTGCTGTTGTCTCATCTGAAGGAGTTTCTGTATTTTCATCCACTGGTACTTCAGGCTCGTCTGTCCCAGTCTCTTCTTCCAAAATTTCCACTTCTGGCTCTTCAATTTCAGGCAAAACGAAGTTTTTTACAGGAAATTCTGTCACATTACGCAAGGTATTGTCAGAGGAAGTGAACTCAAATAAAATCGCACTGGTAGAAAGATGTTCCACAAATTGTGACCAAGCCACTTGAATATACTCTCCTGTTTCTCTGGAAATGATGTTGTAAATGGTACTGGCATCGACGTATATAATTCGAGTGGCTGCTTGGGGGTTTGAAATGTAATAACCAGCTGATAATTGATCTTCCGTCAGTCCCATTTCCTCGATCAAAAGAGTTTCATTGGCATAAATAATATCCACACCATCAATAAAAAGCTGATTGTTCCCTGCAGCATTGTGGGATAAATACCCAAAATAACCTCTTGGTTTTGGTACTTGAACTTCTAGCTGAGCTTCTACCACATTAGAGGCATCTTCCATGCTTGCAGCTTCCTCTTGCATAGGAAGATAGACCAAAAAATATGCCGAGCCAGCACCGCCGCCCAAAATAAGCAACAAAAGTACGCCGATGATCACTAGCTTTTTCTTGCCTCCGCCGCCACCTTCGTCAGCTGCTTCAGCAACTGCTACGTCTGCTGCAGTCGCCGTCTTTTTCCCCTTTTTCTCTTTTTTCTCTTTTGGAGCTTTGTCCTTCACTTTTTTTACTTTGGATTTTTTTTCTTTTGGTTCTTTCGCCATTTTCATTCACTTCCTAAATTAAATTTTGGCGCGGTGAAAGGTTTTCTTTCCTTTTTGTATCATAACACCTTCTCCAGCAAATAAATCTTTGGAGAATACTTGGGTATCATCAGTTATTTTTTCGTTGTTGACAGAAATACCATTTTGTGCAATCAACCGTCTCCCCTCTTTTCGGGAAGGAATCAATCCACAAGCTGAAAGAAGATCAATGACAGGGATTGCTTCTTCTGTGAAGTGCTCGTCTGTTAAGGTGGTGCTAGGCATATTGGACAAGTCTCCCCCTTGAGAAAAGAGACCTTTTGCTGTTTCTTGTGCTTTTTTTGCCTCTTCTTCCCCATGAATCAGGGTGGTCAGTTCATAAGCAAGAATTTCTTTGGCTCGATTTAATTGGGCACCTTCCCAAGAATCCATGGCACGTATTTCTTCCATTGGCAAAAAGGTAAGCATTTTCAGACATTTCAGCACATCATCATCAGCAATATTACGCCAGTATTGATAAAATTCATAAGGAGGGGTTTTGTTGGGGTCAAGCCACACAGCACCTTTTTGCGTTTTGCCCATCTTTTGCCCTTCTGAATTCAGAAGAAGGGTGATTGTCATCGCATGGGCATCTTTTCCTAATTTTTTCCGAATTAATTCGGTACCACCTAGCATATTGGACCATTGATCGTCCCCACCAAATTGCATATTACAGCCATATTTTTGATAAAGCATATAAAAATCATAAGACTGCATAATCATATAATTAAACTCAAAAAAAGACAAGCCTTTTTCCATTCGTTGCTTGTAACAATCAGCACGAAGCATGTTGTTGACAGAAAAGCAACTTCCCACTTCTCGCAGAAGCTCTACATAATTAAGAGCAAGCAACCAGTCAGCATTATTGACCACCATTGCCTTGCCTTCTCCAAATTCAATGAACTTTTCCATTTGTTTTTGGAAGCATTCACAGTTGTGCTGAATGATTTCTGGGGTCATCATTTGACGCATATCTGTTCTGCCAGAGGGATCCCCAACCATGCCTGTCCCACCACCCAGCAGTGCAATGGGACGATTCCCTGCCATTTGCAAACGTTTCATCAGGCAAAGTGCCATAAAATGTCCCACATGAAGAGAGTCTGCAGTTGGGTCAAAACCAATGTAGAAAACGGCTTTTCCCTCGTTCACGAGAGAAGAGATTTCTGTTTCGTTGGTCACTTGAGCGATAAGCCCTCTTTCTTTTAATTCTTCGTAAATTGTCATGTTTTTTTAACCTCTTTTTTTGGATATTTTCCCTTTATGATTTTCTTTGAAAAATATGACTCATTAGTATCTCGACTCATTTGGCACAAAAATTAAGGGGACTTCTCAAAACGTAGGAATGGGAAGTCTATTTCTCTTTTAAAGATTTCCTGTCTTTTCCAACAAAGGGGTAAGAACTGCCAAAACCTCTTGGCTTTCTTCTTGAAAAGAAGGAAATTCTTGTTTCAAAATACTGTTTATTTTTTCTTCAAATTGATCGCTGAGCCATGTTTTTTTGCTATCCATTGCCTCGTGTGACAGGAGATATTGATACAGATGGGACAGTCCCAAGGAACTTCCGCCCTTGGCACTTTCCATATACCACGTAAATGCCTCTTCATGGTTTTCCTCTGTGCCTTTGCCAAATTCCAGACACTCCCCAACCATGTGCTGACAATCTCTCTCATCCAAGCGAGCCCCAATGCTCCACCATTGATATGCTTTTTCCAGATTTTTTTCTGTTCCTATACCATGGGTAAAACAAAGACCAATGGGATAAAATGCTTCGGGATAGCCATTTTGTCCCGATAAAAACAGGAGTTTCAAGCCTTGGTTTTCGTCTTTCTCCACGCCTTTTCCGCCCAAATAGGCAAGACCAAGACGAAAGGTCGCCTTTGGGTGTTTTTCCTTTGCTGCTTTTACATACCAAGAAACAGCTGCACGCTCGTCTTTTTCAAACCAAGTACCTGTTTCACAAAGTAAGCCCAGCTGAAATTGGGATTCTGAATGCCCACCCTTGGCTGATTTCAGATACCAACGGATTGCCATTTTGGGATTCATGGTGCAACCTGTTCCTGTTTGATAGCACAGGGCAAGCTCGTATTGAGACAGGGCATCTCCTTGGATTGCCACCATTCTCCACCAATCAAAAGCTAGTTTCAGATTTTTCTCTACCCCTACCCCTTCTGTGAAGGCATTTGCCATTAAAATTTGTCCACGTATGATTCCTTTTTCTGCTGCTTGAAGGTAATAGGACACTGCTATTTCAGGATTTTTAGGGACACCTATGCCTTTTTGATAGCACACCCCCACAGAACAAAGTGCTGGTTTATAGCCCATAAAAACGGCTTGTTGATACAGCCAAAAAGCTTGACGTGGGTCAGAATCAATCCCAACTCCTGACTCCATACACCAAGCAAGATTAGATGTCCCCATCCCAGAACCTAGGGCAGCAGAGCGACGAAATGCTTTCAAAGCATTTTTTTCCATATCATGATCATGATAAAAAAGCCCTAAATTACAGTAATCTGCACCATTTAAGTTTTTTTCTTCCTCTTTTCCCAGGCTACCTTGGCAAAAAGGGCAAGTTATTTCAATATTTGAAGAATCTATGATTTTTTTGCATTCTGTATTTTTACAGCGATATAGCATTTAGCTCACTTCTTTCGTAGAGATATTTCAGTGGTGGTCACAACAACTGTTGTTTGTCGGGCATTTTCTATAAATTTTCTTTGTCTTGGTCCATAGATGTGATACTTGCCAAAAGAACGCAAGCTATTTTCAGTTGATATTCTGGCGTATCCAAAAGACTTGCTTCTGTGTTATTAGAAAGAAAACCACATTCCACCAAAATACCAGAAGCCTCTATGTGATTGAACAAATAGAGAGAAGGGTCAACTGCCTTAGAAACACGGGTATTCTCTGGATTCAGATATTCACAAAGTAAATCTTGCAGATTTTGTGCAAAAACTTGGGCTTCTTCTGTATAAAAAACCTGTGCACCAAAATACTTTTCCTCTGTATATATATTTTGATGAATACTAAGGAGCAAAGGGTTTTCGTATTGGTTGACGATTTCTACTCGGTTTTTTAAATCTGATGTTTTTTTCTCTTTCACAGTCAGCAGTTCTGGGTCATGGAGGGAGATGTCCTCTTCTCTTAATAGGACAGGTTCTATGCCATAAAACAAAAGGAGTTGCTTTAAATCTAAGGCAATGGCAAGATTTATATTGCTCTCTATGCTACCTGTCACAGAAACAGCGCCGCCATCTTCTCCCCCATGTCCTGCATCAATCAGAATGGTGGGGTTCTCTGGGGCTGTTGATACTTGGACATCTTCTGTAAAAAAGAGATGTTTCAGTTGTAATAATAGTGAAAATACAAGAAAAATAGCAGATAAGAGATAATATTTTGATTTCATAGAAAATCGCCTCCTAAAGTTATTTCTAAAGAATACCCCTAAAAGTTCACAAATACTCAGAAGATGCTTCTATCTCCATCTAATTTGAATATCCATCTGTTTTTAGAGTACCTCTAAAGATATGAGGAGACAATCTGACTTATACTAAAAAATGACTACCTTAATGCAACAAGCGTTAAGCCCGACCCGAAAGACACCATGTTACGATATAGTATACACCAAAACGAGAAAAAAATAAAGAGGTTTTTACTGTTTTTTTTTTCGATTTTTCCTTCTGTTTCCTCAAAATTTCAACTAAAAAAAATTATGACTACTTTACTTTGGTGAAAAGAGAAAAAAGAAAAGGGACGATTTCCTTCTCTTTACATATGATGTTTTGTAAGCATTGAAAAAATGCTTTTTTGAACATCTAAAAAGTTTAGATGTCTCCTTTACAACAGATAACATTTTATATCTATTAGGAGGTTTTTTCATTGAATTCAACACAAACAACGGGGTGCTTTACCACCCCCACAGACCCTAGCGAGCCCACAGTGCCAGGCATCACTTGCGCTGATGAATGTGGTGTTTTGCCCACTTGTGCTGGTCTTGCTGTCCCCTATGTTCCCTTTCAACAAAATGAACCAAAGAAATATAGCCAAATGGAAGCATTGTCCAACGGGACTTTGTATCCTGGGCTAAATCTCCCTTTTCATCTGCAAGTGGCTGGAGGGACTCTGGTAGAGACCCCTTTGGTCGAACTGCAAGCTTTGGATTTTGTTCTGACCGAGTTGGGGCATTTTCTGGATACACACCCTGATGATACAGAAGCTTTTACTTTGTTCAAACAGTATGCTGCCATGGCAGAGACTGCACGTACAGAGTATGAAAATAAGTATGGCCCTCTCACACGTCCTGCCTCGGCAAAGTATGACAATTATTGCTGGCTCAGCGATCCTTGGCCTTGGAATTACGCAGAAAATGAGGTGAAATAATTATGTTTGTTTATGAAAAAAAATTACAGTATCCTGTAAAAATCGCCACCCCTAATGCAAAACTTGCTTCTTTTATCATCAGTCAATACGGTGGTCCTGATGGTGAAATTGGTGCTTCTATGCGTTATCTTTCCCAGCGTTATGCCAATCCATTTGCCATTGCAAAGGGACTTCTCACTGATGTGGGCACAGAAGAACTGGGGCACATGGAAATGGTTGCCACTGTTGTTCACCAACTTACCCGCAATTTGACAGCAAAAGAAATTGAAGAAGGTGGTTTTGGTGCTTATTTCGTCGACCACACAGCTGGTATCTATCCAGCGGCTGCTTCTGGTGGCGCTTATACTGCAGCATACATCCAATCCACAGGAGATGTGATGGCTGACTTGGTAGAAGATTTGGCTGCTGAGCAAAAAGCACGTCTTACCTATGACAATATTTTACGTCTTTGCGATGATCCTGATGTAAAAGATGTCATTCGTTTCTTAAGAGAACGTGAGGTGGTGCACTTCCAACGTTTTGGGGAAGTGATTTGCAAATGCCGTGAGCAAATGGATCAAAAGAATGTCTATCTCTATAATCCTGCCTTTGACACAGGATTTAAACCTGAAGTGCCAGAAGAACCTATGCCAGAGCCAGAAATTCCGCCAGAAGTGGACAGTGATGTGGACGTGGATCTTGATATCGAAGTAGACTTGGATGGTGATGGTGTTACTGATGTGGAAGTGAAAGTGAATGAAGCCATTGTATCTCGTTATAATGGTTATCAACCACCCATTTATGGCTAATCACAGCCCATCCCCCTAGCACAATGGATAGCGTAGCAGAAACTCTGCTACGCTATCTCTTTGTTACGAATCCAAAATTTCTTTTGCTTTGTCCTCTTCAAATTGATTTTTATATAGGTGATAATAATATCCTTTTTTCGCCAAAAGTTCCTTGTGGGTTCCTTGTTCAAATACCTTACCCTCTCGAATCACTAAAATAATATCTGCTTTTTTGATGGTGGAAAGGCGATGTGCTACCACAAAAGAGGTGCGATTTTCCAGCAATTTATCAGTAGCATTTTGAACCAGTTGCTCTGTTTGGGTATCAATCGAGGAAGTTGCCTCGTCCAGAATAAAAATGCTTGGGTCTGCCAGTACAGCACGGGCAAAGGACAGAAGTTGTTTCTCCCCAGTCGACAGACTATCCCCACTTTCATATAAATTACTGTCATAGCCATCTTTCAGTTTTTCTATCACTTTATCGGCAGAGACTGTTCTGCAAGCTGCCTTTATTTCTTCTAAACTGGCATCTAATTTACCATAGGCAATATTTTCTCTCACTGTACCAGCAAACAGGTGAGGTGTTTGCAACACGTAACCAATGTTACTGTGGAGCCAAAGCATCGAGCGCTCTTTGTAGTCTATCCCATCAATAAAAATTTGCCCCTTTGTAGGTTCAAAAAAACGACAGGCAATGTTCACAAGGGTACTTTTCCCTGCACCTGTCTCCCCCACCAAGGCAACCGTGCTACCAGCTGGAATGGTCAAAGAGAAATCTTCCAAAACATCTTGGTGACCATCAGGATATCGAAACCAAACATGACGAAACTCGATATCTCCTTGGATTTTTTCATAGTTTGTCACTTTAGGAGCAAAAACAGTGCCATATTTTTCCACTACTTCTGGAGTGTCGAAAATTTCAGGCTCTTTTTCCAATAGGTCAAAGACACGCTCTACTGAGGATTGCACTGAAACAAAATTTGAAATATTGGTGGCGATATTTTGGACAGGCTCGAAAATCGCCAAAGCAAAAGTTATGAACACAGAAAGCGTCCCTATTTCGATGATATCTTCTGCCACCATGGCACTGCCATCGCTTAAAATCAGCGCCATCACAAAGGAACTAAAAAACACCACCAAAGGGAGAAAGAAGGCATGAATACTTGCCACTTTTACAGAGGAATGATACATATTTTCTGTATTCTTTTGAAAGTTTTTATAGTTCTTTTCCTCTATGACCAAGGTTTTGGAAGCCTTGTCTCCTGTGATTCCTTCGCTGAAACCATTGGTGATTTTAGCGTTTTCTTTCCGAATATCTCTGTTGTGAGAAAGCATTTTCTTTTGAAATATTTTTGTGATAATGGCAAGAAACGGGATGACAATCATCACAATGAAGGCAAGTTTTACATTCAAAAAGAGCATTGCCACAAAAACAGAAAGAAGATAGGTACTTTGCCAAATACAGTCAAAAATCGTCCAAGACATCGTTGCGCCCACACGAAGGGTGTCAGACATAATTCGGCTGTGGGTATAGCCCACAGGGGTACGATTGTAAAAGGAAAAGGACAGCTCTTGTAGCTTGATGAACATGGCACGTTTCATATCGTGGCTCAGCTTCAAATCCAAGGACATTGCTTGAATGGCATAGTGATACATCATAAAAACATGAAGGCATAACATAAAGAGGTATAATCCTGCAAAAATCCAAATCCCTTGGGTGGTACCTTGGGTGATAAAATGATCCAGAGCAAATTTTTGAAAAAGAGGAAGGAGTGCTTCTGTGGAAGAAATGAAAAGGATTAAGATACTTGCACAAATCATGTGTTTTTTGTGCGGAGCTAGGAAAGGAAAAGTTTTTTTGTAAAGAGTTGGATCAAAAGGCTTTTCATATTCTTGTTCGTCTATTTGAGACATTGATTTTCCTCCTATTCTTCCTCAGTCATTTGGATGTTATAAATATCTTTGTAAATCCCCTCTTGAGCCAGCAGTTCTTGGTGGCTCCCTAAGGCTGAAATTTCCCCCTTATCCAGCACCAAAATTTGATTTGCTTCCATCAGGGTGGTAATACGATGAGAAATTAAAATCACTGTGGCATTGCCTAGATTTTCACTTAAAGCTCTGCGGATTTTCACATCTGTTTCTGTATCCACTGCAGAAAGGGAATCATCAAAGATGATAATGGGCGTTTTTTGAATCAGCGTACGGGCAATGGCGAGACGTTGCTTTTGTCCTCCTGACAAAGTAACCCCTCTCTCTCCGATTACTGTGCCATAACCTTCTTGAAATTCCATAATCGAATCATGAATAGAGGCGATTTTGCTCACCTCTTCCACCTGTTCTTGAGTAAAATTGTCCTGAGAAATGGCAATATTATCATAAATTGATTTAGAAAAGAGAAAAGGCTCCCCAAAAACAACCCCTACATTTTTTCGAAGATGGGACAATTTGATGTTTTGAATGGAGGTACCTGCAATGGAAATATCGCTGTCCCCTTCCAGCTCGTACAAACGATTCAGCAGATGAATCAAAGTGGATTTCCCTGCACCTGTTTTCCCTAAAATACCGAAGGTTGTACCTTGTTTGATGGTGAAATTCAGATTTTTCAAGATTGGTTTGTCTGCTTCATAAGCAAAACTAAGGTTTTGAAAAACAATATCTCCAATCATAGGAGGACAGATTGCCTCTTCCCTATCTTTTTCTTCTGGTTCCTCTAAAATATAGGAAATTCTATCCATAGAAACAAAAGCCTTGCTCATTTCCACGAGCATTCTCCCTAAGGTTCTGACAGGCCAAGAAAGTGCTGTGGTATACGAGACAAAAGCAATAAATTCGCCTGTGGTAATCTTGCCATCCACAGCAAAGATCGTAGAGGCGACCACTATGGTTAAAATCAGGGCAAAGGTAAGAAAATCCTCGCCTCCCCAATATAACCCATTGGTACGACCCATGCGTATCCACGCTTCTGCAAAGGCACTGTTTGCCTTGTCAAAGCGTTCCAGTTCATAAGCTTCTCGACCAAAGGCACGAACCACCCGTACCCCTGTCAAGTTTTCTTGCACAACAGAGGACAAAATCCCCTCTTTTTCATCTGTCTCAAAGAATTTTTTTGCGATTTTTCCGAAAAAAATGTATGAAAACAAAATTGACAATGGGAGAAACGCCAAAGCCAGTAGGGATAGTTGAACATTCATAGAAAACATCAGAAAAAGAGTGAAGATGATTAGAAAAACCACCTTTAACATTTCATAAAGTTGCAAAGAGGTGAATTTTTTAATCGTTTCCACATCTGATGTGGCACGTTGGATGATGTCCCCTGTTTGGTGGCGAAGGTGCCAAGATAAGGGCAATTTCCCGATATGTGAAAAAAGTTTATCACGAAGCGCTTTGATAAAGCCTTCAGAAGCGATGGCAAGATTTCGACGAGAAAGATAATTAAAAATACCAGAGATTGTGGTGGTCACAAGGACAAAAATCCCTGCGACATATAAATTTTCTTTTAAAAATTCTCTGCCACCTAGAGAATTTAGAAATTGAACCAATATTTGTGGCAAATCGAAATCAGCCGTTCCAATGACTGAATCCACTGTCACACGAACAATTTGTGGCACAAAAGAGAAAAATACTGTACTTAAAAGGGCACAAAGAACAGAAAAGAAAAAAATAAGTTTTCTCCCTGTGGAAAAATTGTCAATGAGTTTTACTCGTTGTTTCATACTGTCCTCTTCTTTCAATCACTTTTCTTATGGAATGAAAATAGTATAACACAAATAATCTAAAAAAACAATAATAAACCTGCCCTAGGGCAGGTTTATTTTTTTAGGACATTAAAGATAGCTATAGCCCATCAAGAACTCGTCCACTTCTTTGGCACAAGCCTTGCCTTCGGCAATAGACCAAACCACAAGGGATTGACCACGTCGCATATCTCCACAGGCAAAGACCTTTTCTTCCCCTGTTTGATAGGTGTTTTCTTTTGTGATTACTGTATTTCTTGGGCTGTATTCAATATTTAAGCCTTCAGTTGTATATTGTTCTGCCCCTGTAAAACCAGCAGCAATTAAAATCAAGTCAGCTGGATAGTTTTTCTCTGAACCCTCTACAAAATTCAAAGTGCCTTCTATAAATTTCACCTGAACTGTTTCCACATTTGTGATTTTCCCTTCCACCACAGTGACGCTTTTGATTGTGGTGTTATACACACGAGGGTCTTCCCCAAAGACAGCCTTGGCTTCTTCTTGACCATAGTCAGTTTTCAGCACCAAAGGCCACTCTGGCCATGGGTTTGTTGCCAAACGTTCTTCAGGTGGTTTTGGCATCATCTCAATCTGTACCACAGAGTTTGCTCCGTGACGAATGCTCGTACCAACACAGTCGTTTCCTGTGTCTCCCCCACCTACGACGATGACATCTTTTCCTTTTGCCGATATAAATTTTTCATTTTTCAGCTGAGAATCCAAAAGGCTTTTTGTGGTTTGGGTCAGAAAATCTACAGCAAAATAAATTCCTTCTGCTTCTCGATTTTCCACCGTTAAATCCCTTGCTTCTTTTGCACCACAGCATAAAATAACAGCGTCAAAGGCATCAATCACTTCTTTTTGAGATAAATTCTTCCCAAAATTTGCATTGGTGATAAAGGTAACCCCTTCTTCTTCCATCAATGTCACTCGTCGGTCAATGATGTGTTTTTCCAATTTCATATTTGGAATACCATACATCAACAGACCACCCACTCGGTCATCTCTTTCGTACACAGTCACATTATGACCACGTCGATTCAGGGCATCAGCCACAGCAAGTCCAGAAGGTCCAGAACCAATGACAGCCACTTTTTTATCAGAACGAAGTTCTGGAATACGAGGTTTCACATAACCTTCTGCAAAGCCTTTTTCAATCAAAAAGACTTCGTTATCACGAATACTGACAGCGTCTCCGTCCATGGCACAGGTACATGCCTTTTCACAAAGGGCAGGGCAAACACGCCCTGTAAACTCTGGAAAACTGGCTGTTTTGGTCAGACGAGACAAAGCAAATTCAAAATCCCCTTTGTAAATACCATCATTCCACTCTGGAATTAAATTGTGGAGTGGACAGCCTGTCACCATACCTTTTAAATTGATAGCAGATCCACAAAAGGGCACACCACAATCCATACAACGAGCAGCCTGTACCCGACGTTCTTCTTCCTCTAGGGGGGCATGAAATTCGTTGAAATTCGTGATACGTTCTTCGGGTTTGATACTAATGTTCCCTTTTCTTTCAAACTCTAAAAATCCTGTTGGTTTTCCCATTAGTGTGCCCCTCCTTTCAATGATGCTGTAAAGGCTTCCATTTGTGCGTCTTCATGAGACATTCCTTTTTCTTCAAATCGACTGATAGATTGTAACATTTTCTCGTAGTCAAAAGGTATAATCTTTTTGAAGTAAGGTAACATTTTTTCAAAGTTTTCTAAAATTTCTTGGCCATAGGCAGATCCTGTGGCTTCTACGTGGTCTGCGATGAGGTTTTTCAATTCAATGGTATCAAATTTATCTGAAAGTTCTGTCATATAAACAAATTCTTTGTTGAGTTTCAGGTAAAGACTGTAGTCAGCATCTAACACATAAGCAATACCACCACTCATGCCAGCTGCAAAGTTCTTCCCAGTTTTACCCAAGACAACAGCGCAACCACCTGTCATATATTCCAGACCGTGATCTCCTACCCCTTCGACCACAGCTGTGGCACCAGAGTTACGGACCAAGAAACGCTCTCCTGCCATACCATTGATAAAGACTTTACCAGAGGTAGCGCCATAAAGTGCCACATTTCCCACAATAATATTTTCATTTGCTTTGAATTTGCTGGCTTTTGGTGGATAAACGATGATTTTACCACCAGAAAGACCTTTTCCCAGATAATCGTTGGAATCACCTTCCAACTTTAAGGTTAAGCCTTTTGGAATAAATGCACCAAAGGACTGACCGACTCCCCCTGTACATTCTACCATAAAGGTATCGTCAGCAACATCAGAGCCTAAGCTTGCTGTAATTTCAGATCCAAGAATGGTGCCCAAGGTACGGTCAGTGGAACAAACATCCACTTTTTCGCTGTGTGGTGCCCCACTTTTCAAGGCTTCTTTGAATTTTTTTACAAGGATTGTTTCGTCGATGGTAGTATCTAGTTTAAAATCAAAGACATCATTCGGATCAAAACGGCTTTTTTCTGCTCCCACAAAAGAGCTATTGATGACAGCAGAAAGATCTACCATTTGGGCACGAGAGGTAATTTGCTGTGGACGCATTCTAAGCAAATCGGTTCTCCCCACCATTTCATCTAGCGTTTTAATCCCTAGTTTTGCCATGATTTCTCTTAACTCTTCTGCAATAAAGAGCATAAAATTCATGACATGCTCTGGTTTTCCTTTAAACTTCTTACGTAGTGTTTCGTCTTGGGTCGCAATCCCCACAGGACAAGTGTTCAGATTACAAACACGCATCATCAGACAGCCCATAGACACCAAAGGTGCTGTGGCAAAGCCAAATTCATCAGCGCCTAAGAGACAAGCGATTGCCACGTCACGGCCAGACATCAACTTTCCGTCAGCTTCCACCACCACAGAAGAACGAAGCCCGTTTGAAATCAGGGTTTGATGGGCTTCAGCAAGACCTAATTCCCAAGGCAATCCAGCACTTTGGATGGAACTTTGTGGGGCAGCCCCTGTTCCTCCGTCATAACCAGAAATCAGCACAACCTGTGCTCCTGCTTTTGCCACACCTGCTGCAATGGTACCAACCCCTGCTTCAGAAACCAATTTCACGGAAATACGTGCAACTCGATTGGCATTTTTCAAATCGTAAATCAGCTGCGCTAAATCTTCGATAGAGTAAATGTCATGGTGAGGAGGTGGGGAAATCAGTGTTACCCCTGGGGTAGAGTGACGTGTTTTCGCAATCCAAGGATAGACTTTTGTCCCTGGAAGATGTCCACCCTCTCCTGGTTTCGCACCTTGTGCCATTTTGATTTGAATTTCCTTTGCACTGAGCAGATATTCCGAAGTTACACCAAAGCGACCGGAAGCCACTTGTTTGATGGCAGAGTTTTTATCTGATTTCAGGCGAGAGACATTCTCGCCCCCTTCTCCTGAGTTTGATTTGCCTCCCAGTTGATTCATGGCAAGTGCCATACATTCGTGTGCTTCCACAGAAATGGAACCATAGGACATGGCGCCTGTTTTAAAGCGTTTCACGATTTCTGTGGCGGGCATTACCTCTGACAAAGGAATGGGATTCACATAGTCAAAGGCAAATTCCAACAAACCACGCAGGGTATGAGGCTTACATTCAGAGTCAACCAAAGCAGAATATTCTTTAAATCGTTTATAATCTCCTGATTGAGTTGCTTGTTGTAGCGCAATAATGGTTTGGGGGTTATACATATGATCTTCTTTGTCTTCCCCTGAACGAAGTTTTCCAAAGCCCATGCTGTCTACAGTGGGGTCAACCCCAAGTCCCAGTGGGTCAAAGGCGACGGAATGGCGATAATCCACTCCTTCTGCAATTTCTTTTAAGCCAATGCCACCGACTCGGCTGATTGTATTGGTGAAATAAGTCTCCACCACTTCTTCATTGATGCCGATTGCTTCAAAAATTTGTGCTGATTGATAGGATTGCAAGGTAGAAATCCCCATTTTAGCTGCAATTTTAGAAATACCATGGACAATGGCTGAATTGAAATCTTTCACTGCAATACTGTAATCTTTGTCCAGTATACCTTTTTCAATCATTTCCCCAATACATTCATGGGCAAGATATGGGTTCACTGCACGGGCACCATAGCCCAATAGTGCTGCAAAGTGATGGACATCACGAGGTTCTGCACTTTCCAAAATAATAGATACCTTGGTTCGTTTTTGGGTTCTCACTAAGTATTGTTCCATTGCAGAGACAGCAAGGAGGGAGGGAATCGCCACATGGTTTTCGTCAACCCCACGGTCAGAGAGGATGATGATGTTCGCTCCATTTTTATATTCTCTGTCACAGACAACGAAAAGTTGGTCAATGGCATATTTCAAAGAGGTACTTTTATAATATAGCAAAGAAACTGTGGCTGTTTTATAGCCATTTCTGTCCAAAGATCTGATTTGCTCTAATTCCAAACTGCTGACAATGGGATTTTCCACAGAAAGCACGTTACAGTTATCTGCAGATTCTTCCAACAAGTTTCCTTCAGAGCCAATATACACAGTGGTATCTGTGACAATCTCTTCCCGCAAGGAGTCAATGGGTGGATTGGTCACTTGAGCAAACAGTTGTTTGAAATAATAATAAAGAGATTGGTGTTTGTCTGAGAGAACTGCCAAAGGAATATCAATCCCCATGGCTGTGGTTGGTTCGTGACCTGTTTGTGCCATTGGGAGAATACAATTTGCAATATCCCCATAGTTGTAACCAAACACTTTGTAAAGTTTATCTCTTTCTTCTTGACAAATGACAGGAAGACGTTTATTTGGGATGGGAAGTTTTTTCAAATGAAGCAGATTTCGATCCAACCATTCACCATAAGGGCGACGGCTTGCATAATACTTTTTGCACTCTTCATCAGAAATTACCTTCTTTTGAACAGTATCTACCAAAAGCATTTTCCCAGGTTCAAGACGTGATTTTTTAATGATACGTTCTGGGTGAATGTCTAGCACCCCTACTTCAGAAGATAAAATCAGCGTATTGTCTGAAGTGATGTAGTAACGAGAAGGACGTAAACCGTTACGGTCTAAAACTGCTCCCATGGTATCCCCATCAGAGAATAAAATAGCAGCTGGACCATCCCATGGCTCCATCATGGTAGAGTAGTAATGATAAAAATCTCGTCTTTCTCTGTCCATGTAAGGGTCTTTGTTCCAAGGTTCTGGGATTGTAATCATCATGGCAAGGGGAAAGTCCATACCATTCATATAAAGGAATTCCAATGTATTGTCAAACATCGCAGAGTCAGAACCTTTACTGTTGATCACAGGAAAGACTTTTTCACTTGCAGAGACAGAGGATTCCATGGTTTCTTCCCGGGCGTGCATTTTATCTGCATTTCCCAAGATGGTGTTGATTTCACCATTGTGTAAAATCATACGATTGGGATGGGCACGTTCCCAACTAGGATTTGTGTTGGTAGAGAAACGTGAGTGAACCATTGCAATGGCACTTTTATAAGTTTTATCTTGCAAATCTTCGTAAAATTTACGAAGTTGATCCACCAAAAACATTCCCTTATAGACAATCGTACGAGAAGACAGTGAAACCACATATGTGTTTTCACTACTGTGTTCAAATTCTCGACGAACCACATAAAGTCTACGGTCGAAATCAATCCCTTGTTCCACGTTTTCTGGACGCTTGATAAAGCATTGTTTGATATAGGGCATACAGTCTAATGTACGCTGACCTAAAATATCAGGGCAGACAGGAACATCCCGCCATCCTAGAAATTCCAAACCACTTTTTTTGGCAATGATTTCGAATAATTTCATAGACTGTCTTTGCTTCAACTGGTTTGTGGGCAAAAAGAACATCCCAATGCCGTAATCTCTCTCTTTTCCAATTTCGAATGGTAAGGAAGCTGTTACTTTTGTGAAAAAGTCGTGGGAAATTTGTAAGAGAATCCCTACCCCGTCTCCTACTTCTCCACTGGCATCTTTCCCTGCTCGATGCTCCAGTTTTTCCACAATGGTCAGGGCATCATCCACCACTTGATGGCTTTGCACGCCATCAATTTGTACGACTGCACCAATACCACAAGCATCATGCTCGAATTGTTCTCGGTATAACGTCTTATTTGTCTTTTGATTCATCTTAAAATTCCTTTCTACTTCCTTTTTTTAGACTGCTAATATTATGGCATAAATGAAAGACAATTTCAAGTGTTTTAAAAAAAAAGTTTTAATTTTTATAAAAAAATAACTAAAACTGAATTATTTCTGTCATTTTTGTCAAAACAAAAAAAAAAGACCTTAAAAATCCCTTGAAATGAAATTTTCATTTCATTCTTTTTCCAAATAATGCCTTCTCTCTGCAAGTGACACCCTCTCGAACTTTCATCTTATGTGTCCTTGTTTCCAATATTTGGTTATTTTGGGTAATTTTCAAAAAAGCTTTCCAGCTCTTCTTTTTTTGCAGTCAAGCTTCCTTGGGCAAGGTGTTCCTTACCTCCTCCTCTTCCAGAAAAGGTTTGGTTTAGTTCTTTTACCAAAGAACGAACATCCCCTTCTTGAGAGGTGATTGCATAGCGAAAGAGTTTCTCTTCCAATAGAAAACAAGCACAAATCTCTAAGTGTGGGAGTTTTTCTGCTAATGCAGTCCCAAGAATACGAAGAGAATCAATAGAAATATCCTCAACAAACAGAAGTTTTTTTCCTTGATGCTCTGTTACAAGATGATTGACCTGATTTTGTTCCATCTTTTTCAGTGCAAGAGATAGCTTTTCTTTTTCTAATTGTAATTTTTCAACAGCTTTTGCAGTTTCTTCTTGTTTCGCTGAAAGAAGATGGGAGATTTTTTTGTTTTCTTGAAGATTTTTTTCAAAATAAGCAATCGCCCGTTCTCCACAAAGCAGCTCCAAACGTACCCCTTCACGAAACTTTTGACAAGAGACAATTTTTACCAAGCGAATTTCTCCTGCACTTTTTACATGAGTCCCACAACAAGCACAAACATCTGCATTGGGAAAAGTGAGAATACGTACGTCGCCAGAGAGCTCTTTTTTGCTGCGAAAATCCAGCGTTTCCAAGTCTGTTGGACTGGGATAGGATATTTGCACAGGGTGGTTTTCTAAGATGTATTCGTTTGTTTTTTTCTCGATTTGTTCCACTTGTTCTAAGGATAGCTCCACATTAAAATCAATGGTAACCAATTCTTTCCCCATGTGGAATCCAACATTATCACAGCCAAACATCTTGTGGGCAAAGCCGGAAACAATATGTTCTCCGGAATGTTGCTGCATAAGATCAAAGCGTCTTTCCCAATCTATGACCCCTGTCACAAGGGTTCCCAGTGGAATTTCTTCTTTTACAATGTGGATTACTTTTCCATCCTTCTTTTGTACATGAAGAATTGCCACAGCATCCAAAAAGCCAAGATCACAGGGCTGTCCCCCACCTTCTGGATAAAATGCTGTGGCATCTAGTTCAATTTCAAAGAAATCACCATCTTTTCTTTGGGAAGGTAGGCAAGAAAGTACTTTCCCTTGAAATTCACGACAATAGGCATCTAGCTCATAGTGTTCCACGATATGCCTCCTCTAAAGATTTGCATTTATCTTTTAGCATTTTCGCAGATAACTTGGTGAGATCTTCTACAAAATCGTCACAAACATCTTTCAGAGGTGCTTTTGTTTGAGAAGTATTTGAATCATGGATGCCATACACTGTAAAGCCTGCGGCCTTTGCAGCAGAGCAATAATCAATGGCGTCATCAATTAAAATACACTCCGAGGGGTGCTTTCCTTGAAGATTTGCCACCAAGGGGAACAGCTCTTTATCACGTTTATCCATTCCTAGTTCGATTGCCGTATGAACTGTTTTGAAATAAGAGCTGATGCCGTGATTTTCCAAAGCACCATAACATAATTCAGGAATACAAGCAGTCAGCAAGCACATGGGCACATCTTCTTGTTTCAGGCTTTCTAATAACTCTAAAGCACCTTTTTTCAAAGGAAGTTCGTTGCAATAGGCTTTGGTTGCCATGGATTGCCATTCTTTTAAGATTTCTTCTGCTGATTCTTCCAGCTGAAACCGTTCTTTTGTATAAGCGGCAGCTTTTGGCGCTACATGGTTTGTCACATATTCTATATAATCCTGTGGCACAGAAGAGATGCCACGTAAGGCAAGAAATGTTTCATCTATCCGAATCCACAAGCCGTTAGAGTCTAATAAGGTACCATCTAAATCGAAAAAAATCAATTCATCCCCCCCTTTCGTTGTTTTCGTTTAAATCATTGAGCACATCTCGAAAATCGTTGATATTTTCAAAATGTTGGTAAACAGAGGCAAATCGAATATACGCCACCTCGTCCACTTGTTTCAGTCGCTCCATGGCAAGCTCTCCCACCACAGAGCTTGGGATTTCCTTTTCCATATTATTGCGAAGGGAGGTTTCAATCTCAGTGATCAAATTTTCTAATATTTGCAAATCCACAGATCTCTTTTCACAGGCACGAAGCAATCCTTTTAAAAGTTTACTACGTTCAAAGCTTTGGCTTCCTCCATCTTTTTTCTTGATCACAAGCGGATAGGTTTCTACTTCTTCATAAGTGGTGAAGCGTTTGCCACATTCCAAGCATTCACGGCGGCGACGAATTTGCGCACCTGCTTCGGCGGGGCGAG
This sequence comes from Eubacteriales bacterium, assembly GCA_044432725.1. Taxonomy (GTDB): domain Bacteria; phylum Bacillota; class Clostridia; order Oscillospirales; family Oscillospiraceae; genus JAWXUK01. The sequence continues at coordinate 173,587 of JAWXUL010000001.1, read as the reverse complement.
AGTCTATTACCTTGCTGTCATGATAGGTACAATAGGGACATTTCATAAGATACAACTCCTTTGTTCACTGATTTTTTTACTATTTTTTATTGACAATCTAATTTTGCTAAACCTGTTTTCAATCTGGCAAGACACTCGTCTTTCCCTAAAATGTGACAAATTTCAACAGCGCCCCCTGGTGTGACAAGCTTCCCTGCCACAGCAATACGCACAGGCCAAAGAAGGGTGGCATTTTTCACCTCTTTTTCCTTGGCAAGGTTCATCAGGATATCATGAACTGCTTCCATCGTCCAATCTGAAATACTTTCCAAGGCTTCGATGGAGATTTTCAACATTTCTGCTGCGATTTCTGGATTTGTCTTTGCCTTTTTATTTGTGAATAGTTCTGCTTCATAAGAGGGCAATTCATCAAAAAAGTCTACCTTTTCCCCTATATCAGTCAGTTTTTCACAACGTGCTTGAAGCAAGGGTGCCACAGCTTCCACAGGATAATTTTTCATAGTTTCCCGTACATAAGGTGCAATGACTTGAGCAAAAGCTTCTGGAGGCAATGCACGAAGATGAAGCGCATTAAAGTGGGTCAGCTTTTCCATATCAAAAATGGCTGGTGATTTGGACAAGCCCTCTAAGTCAAAGTGTTCCACCAATTCTTCCAAGGTAAAAAACTCTTTTTCAGCAATTTCTCCTCTGGGAGACCAGCCCAAAAGTGCCACATAATTTAAAATGGCTGTGGTCAGAAAACCTTGGTCTCGCAAATCTTCGTAAGAAGGGTCTCCGTGTCGTTTGGACATTTTATTTTGACTATCACGCATCACAGGAGAACAATGAACATAAGTGGGAATTTCCCATCCAAAGGCTTTGTATAGAAGATTATATTTTGGGGTGGAAGAAAGATACTCAGAACCACGTACTACATGGGTGATGCCCATCAAATGGTCATCTACCACATTGGCAAAGTTATAGGTGGGCATACCATCGGCTTTTACCAATACTTGGTCATCTAAACCTGCATTTTCCACAGTGATGTTACCAAAAATGGCATCTGAAAAGGTGGTTTCCCCTTCTTTGGGGATTCGTTGGCGAATGACAAAGGGCGTGCCTGCTTCTAGCTTTGCTTTTTCCTCTTCTGGAGAGAGATTGGCACAATGGCCGTCATACCCTGCTGTTGGGTCTTTTGCCCGTAGAGAATCCAGTCTTTCTTTGTCACAAAAACAACGGTAAGCACTCCCCTTTTCCAGTAAATCTTGGGCGAACACGCTGTAAGTACCCTGTCTTTCCGATTGGATATAGGGTGCCACTGGACCACCTACATCTGGACCTTCGTCATGGTTTAGAGAACACTCTGCTAGCGTCTGATAGATGGTCTCTGTAGCGCCTTCTACCAATCTACCTTGGTCTGTATCTTCAATACGAAGAATAAAGGTGCCTTTTTGATTGCGAGCAATCAGCCATGTGTATAAGGCAGTTCTCAGATTACCAACATGCATATAACCAGTGGGGCTTGGGGCAAAACGGGTACGCACTCCCCCCACGGGAATTTTATTTTCTAATGTATTTTTATCTTGTGACATTTTCTTTTCCTCCAAAAATCATGGATGTTCCTACTTGTGCCATATTAAAATATAACAAAGTTCCTGACATCATTGTCAGCCCCTAAATTTAAAGCTTTAAGAATCTCCCCCTTTTTACAAAATAAAAAAAGGAGATGATTTATTTGCTTATTCCAAAATGGTAAAGGGCATTAAAATAGCTCACGAACATCCATTGTTGTGATAACTCACTTTACATTATAATACAAGTTCAAAAAAAAAGCAAGAACAATTCCTTTTATTTTACTTGCTTTTTTTGAAAACCTATGGTATAGTGAAACTAGCGTATTTTCGAAATCCAACATAGTTTTGTGTTTTCTCTGAAAGAAAACTTCAAAAAGAATCACTCGTAGAGAATAAACTCACAAGAGATGGATTTTGCGAGAAAACATGTATAGAAGGAAAGAGGAATTGTAGCATGAGCGACAAGAAACGTATTTTCAGTGGCATTCAGCCCAGTGGAGATTTGACCTTGGGGTCTTATATGGGGGCAATGAAGCAGTGGATTGCCCTGCAAGAAGAATATGACTGTATTTATTGTATTGTAGATCTTCACGCCATTACTGTCCGGCAAGAACCAGCTCAGCTTCGCAAACGAAGTTTAGAACAGCTTTCTCAATATCTTGCTTGTGGACTGGATCCAGAAAAATCAACTTTATTTATCCAAAGCCATGTGCCACAACATGCAGAACTTGGTTGGGTGCTTGGTTGTTTTACCCAATTTGGTGAACTATCTCGCATGACACAATTTAAAGATAAGTCACAAAAAAATGCAGATAATATCACCTCTGGACTGTTCACCTATCCTGCTTTGATGGCTGCTGATATTTTACTATATCAAACAGATTTGGTCCCAGTGGGACAAGACCAAAAACAGCACGTAGAGCTATGCCGTGACATTGCCGCTCGTTTTAACGGTGTCTATAGCGATACCTTTACCATTCCAGAACCTTTTATTCCTAAAATGGGGGCAAGAGTTATGAGTTTAGGAGATCCAACGAGTAAAATGAGCAAATCTGATCCCAACGGTTGCGTATTTTTGATGGACTCCCCAGAAGAAATTATGAGAAAATTCAAACGTGCTGTCACTGATTCTGATTTTTCTATCCATTATGATTTGGAACATAAGGCAGGGATTTCAAACCTTCTCTCTATCTACTGTGCTGCCACTGATTGCACCATGGACCAAGCCACAGAAACCTTTCAAGATCAAGGTTATGGTATGTTCAAACCCGCTGTGGGAGAAGCAGTGGTGGAACTATGTCGTCCCATTCGGGAAGAGTCCACTCGTCTGATTGCCGACAAAGCCTATTTAGAAGGTATTTATCGTCAAGGAGCCGAAAAAGCAAGTTATCTGGCGAACAAAACTCTTCGGAAGGTTCATAAGAAATTGGGCTTTTTATCTCGCTAATCCTTCCCTAATTTGCTATACTAAGGAGAAAAAACAAAAATGCCTTCTTATACACCTGTCATTAACACAGTGGCAATCGCCCTTGTCATTGCGACCCTAATTTCTTTTATCACCACGCCTTTGGTGCGATCTCTCGCTTTTAAAATAGGCGCTGTGGATGTGCCAAAGGATAATCGCCGTATGCACAAAGACCCCATCCCTCGCATTGGTGGTCTTGCCATATTCACTGGTTTTGTCATCAGTTCTTTAATTTTTCTCCCTGTCACAACTCAATTTCAGGGCTTGTTGATTGGTGCTGTTATCATTGTGATTTTAGGTATATTTGATGATATTTACGAATTGCCTGCCAAGCCAAAATTTTGCGTTCAAATCATTGCAGCCGTTGTTGCTGCTGCCCATGGTAATGTCATTAGCATTTTGTCAAATCCCAACATTTTCAGCACAGAACCTTATTGGAAACTGGGAATACTCGCCATTCCCTTCACCGTTATTTGGATTGTGGCGATTACCAATGCTGTGAATTTAATTGATGGATTAGATGGTCTTGCCTGTGGCGTCTCTACCATTAGTTCTATGACAATGCTGGTCATTGCTCTGACTGTATCTGAGAGTCATGTTGCGATTATGCTTGGTGCTTTGGTGGGTGCTTGCCTTGGTTTTTTACCTTATAACTTCAATCCTGCCAAAATTTTCATGGGGGATACTGGCTCGACGTTTTTAGGCTTTGTCCTTGCTGTGGCTTCTATCCAAGGTTTGTTTAAATTGTCTGCCATTGTTTCCTTTGCAGTCCCCTTTTTGATTTTAGGCTTGCCTATTTTTGATACTTGTTTTGCTATTATGCGTCGTATAGCCACCGGACGTTCTCCCATGTCTGCTGACAGAGAGCATATCCACCATCGTCTCATTGATATGGGGCTTTCTCAAAAACAAGCTGTCGCAACTCTTTATGTTATTTCTGCAATTTTAGGATTGTCTGCTGTGGTGCTTGCCACCAGTGGTGTTGTACGAGCAATGGTATTTTTCTCTGCTTTTTGCATTGCCCTTGCCATTGCTTCCAAAATTTTTCTGCCCCCTTCTATGGAAGAGGAAACATTGCCCACCAAAAATGAATCTTCTAAAACAGAGGATAATTCCTTGGTTCTAGAAGTTTCTCAAACAGAAGAAAAAGAGGATGATATATGAAAAAATTCACAGTCATGACTGTCTTTGGCACAAGACCAGAGGCAATCAAAATGGCGCCTTTGGTACTTGCCCTTTCCCAAGAGCCCATGGTCAACAGTTTGTGCTGTGTCACTGCACAACATCGTGAAATGTTAGATAGTGTTTTGGATATTTTTGAAATCAAACCAGATTATGATTTAGATATCATGTCCCCTAGTCAAAGCTTGTCCACAATCACTGCAAAAGTTTTGCAAGGAATGGACGAAATTTTAACCAAAGCAAAGCCTGATTTGGTTTTGGTCCATGGGGATACCTCTACTACCTTTTCTGCTGCGCTTGCCTGTTTTTATCATCAAATCCCAGTGGGACATGTGGAAGCAGGGTTACGCACTTATGATAAATTTTCTCCCTTTCCAGAGGAGATGAACCGAGTTATGGTCAGTAATCTTGCTGATTTGCATTTTTGTCCAACCACAGAAAATCAGAATAACTTGTTACAAGAATCCATCACCCAAGGGGTTTATCTCACAGGAAATACAGTGATTGATGGGATGAACACAACAGTGAAAGAACATTTTTCCTTTTCTGTGCCTTTGTTGAATCAACTGGATTATCAGGAACGAAAAGTGATCCTTGTCACTTGTCATCGCCGTGAAAATTACGGAGAACCTATGGAGCAAATTATGAAGGCTCTTCGCCGCCTCGTGGAAGATTTCCCAGAGACAGAGCTTGTTTATCCTGTTCATCTTGCTCCTGTGGTGCAAACAGCAAGCAAACAATTTTTAAGTGATCACCCACGGATTCATCTCATCCCCCCCTTGTCAGTCAATGAAATGCACAATTTGATGGCTCGTTGCTATTTTGTTATGACAGATTCGGGAGGTTTGCAAGAAGAAGCTCCTTTCTTGGGGAAACCTGTTTTGGTCATGAGAAAAGAGACAGAAAGACCAGAAGCTGTCACAGCAGGAACGGTGAAGCTATCTGGTGTGGAAGAAGATGCCATTTACGCAGACGGAAAAGCGCTGATAGAAAATGCAGCACTCTATCAAAAAATGGCACAAGCCGTCAATCCTTATGGAGACGGCAAAGCTTGTGAAAGAATCGTCCAGTCTATTTTATATCAATTTTCAATGTCAGAGACAAAACCCTCTGCCTTTCAGCCAGAAGAGTAAGATCCAAGCCCCAATAGGATTCAGGAGGTTTTATGGAATCACGAAAACGTCTTTTTATCGCATTTAGCATTACCATGATTTTATTGGTTGCTTTATTTACCAGTTTTGGACGAAGCTTTTTCATTTCTTCCACACCTTCTGTTACCTTGCCTTCCCTTGGAAACCCTACAGAAGAAAGTGGCGTTTTATTAGAAGAGAGCAATCTGCAACGGATTGAAATCACCCCTGACACTGTACAAGCAGTGGTGGCTTCCTTGCAAAGCAATCCTCAATATCGACGTAATTTTACCACCACTCTTTATTGGGGCGAAGAGTCTGTCAAAACTTATGTAGAAGTGTGGGCAGTCGGGGCAGTCAGTCAAGTCAAGAAGATCCTCCCCTCGGAGCTGGTGCGTTTTGAACTGATCACCGAAACGCAGGTTTATTCTTGGTATGACGGGGAAGAAACTTATCAAATCCTGAAAAAAACAGATTATGCACAGGATATTTCCCAAATGATTCCCTCCTATGAGATGATACTTGCCTTAGAACCAGAGCATATCACCAATGCGACCTATGAGTATCGTCATCAAGTTCCTTGTATTTATATCGAAGGAAAGATGCCCCCCCTTGGGTTTACGCAATGTTTTTGGGTAGATGCAGAAAGTGGATTGCTTATAGCTGCAGAAATTTATGATGCGCAAACATTGATTTATGCCATGGAGGGCTTTTCCCCACTGGAACCTTATGATAATCACCAATTTTACTTGCCAGATGGAAAACTATTGACAGAGGTAGAAGGTGCTTAAAAGTACTGCTCAAAAAGAGGAGAAAATCTTTTACCTAAACTAATCTTCTTTCTCTTTCCCCTCTAAGAACCATAAAAAGCCAAGAATCCCTAAGGTAATGGCAAGTTCAATTTTATCGTCCCCTTCTAACATCAAATAGATGAGGATCATCACCAACAAAATATCTCCACCATCTAATTCATCTAATCGAAGCTTTTTTTTCATACCATCTAAGAAATTTTCGGATGGTTCTGTTTGGGTCGCACCCACAACATGACTGCCTTTTTTTTCGCTTTTGCTTGAAAATAAATCAGTGACAACTTTGCTGGAAAACAAATCTGTCACTGCAGATAAATCTCCTAGTTTTAAAAAGCTATCTTTTAAACTGGCCACATTTTTCAATCCAGTCGGCTGACTGTTTCCTTGGGAGAGCTCCCCTGTTGCTTCTTCTAGTGGCAAAAAGGAGTCCTCTTCTAAATAAGGATTATACATTTTTTTCCCCCTTTTCTCCTAGCATATCCAAAACACAAGTGGCAACTTTAGCAAGTCTTGTGGCAGTTGCAAGACGTTCCATCATCTTATGCCGATCTTCACTGACCAAAGGGCGAAGTGCTGTCATCAGTCCTAAACTACGATGCTGACTTTGATAAGCACCCATAAGCTTGGTAGCCATCGCCATCATTTTCGGATCCAGACCGCCCATCATCTCCCCAAAATCCATGGTGCTGTTTTCGCTACTACTGGGATCTGTGTCATGATTCAGTGATTGCGCCAAAGACATAATTTGACTCATGGCATCTTCATTGCCAAGAATTTCTTGAAATTTCTCTTCCATTTCTGCCACAGGACATTCCTCCTTCCTTGTTCCTTGTTACTCTAAGCCAGCGTCTTTGGCTTTTTGTTGAATGTTTTCAATCAAGGTGGCACCTTCTTGGCTGTTCATAACTTGTTGTAACATCCCCATCAGGGCTGAGCTATCTCCCTTGGACGCAGCGGTGGCAGCGTCTTTCACAGATCCATTCTGTTTCAGTAAATCAACCAATTTTTGTGCTTCTCCAGAGCTTGCGAGCTCTTTCAAAGCGGTTTGATTTAGTTTTGATTTTTCTGACATCATAAGTCCTCCTTTCTATCAGGCTTACTCTTAGTCTATGTGAGAAAAGAGGAAAAGGTGACACAAAAATGTCCAAAAATATCTCCCACACAAAAAATATCTCCCACACAAAAATTAAATTTTTATAGTTTCACAGACTCCTCCTGAACATTTATGGAACTTTATTTTTTTACTTCCAATTAGAAAGAAAGGTGAATTAATTGATTATTTTAGTATTTTCAGACTCCCATGGATCTTTGGGAGAGATGATCTCTTTGGTGGAAGAACATTCTCCTGATATGATCTTACATTTAGGTGATTGTTCTCCAGATGGAGAAGATTTAGCCAGTATTTATCCCCAAATCCCCCTTTATCAAGTGCCCGGAAACTGTGACCCCTTCGACCCTAGCCCTCCCATTCAATCATTAGAAGTACAAGGGGTGAAACTGTTGTTTTCTCATGGGCATCTTTGGTCTGTGAAACAAAGAAAAGATGTGGCTGTGGCTGTGGCACGAAAAGAAAAGGCACAAATTGTTTTATATGGTCATACCCATATTGCAGATGCACATCAAGAACCAGACGGCTTATGGGTACTGAATCCTGGTGCTAGCACCCAAACTTATGGCACAATCACCTTGGAGAATGGTGAAATCTGTTGCCAGACTTTTTCCAGTAGAAAAAAATAGAAATAGAAAAAACAGAAAAAGCACTTGACAAATAGGCAGTTCTATGGTATAGTATCAAATGTAAAGCGATTGAACTTTACAAAAGGATAGTGAAAGAAATCGATATACTATCCATGTAAAGTGTTAAGGCTTTCTATGAAACCAAGCAAAGGAGTGATTTCATGAAAGGACAAACCTATCGTATGGCAATGCTCTTCGATTTTTTTGGAGAGGTGCTGACAGAGAGACAACAAGAATTTTTTCAACTATATTATGACGAAGATCTTTCTCTTTCTGAAATTGCCCAGCGTTTTGATATCACAAGACAAGGGGTGCGAGACGTTGTTTCAAGAGCAGAAAATATTCTTCTTGACTTAGAAGTGAAAACAGGTTTAGTGGCTCGCTTTCATACAACCCGTGAACAGTTGCAAGAATTGTCTCAAATCTCTCAGGAATTAACAGCTTATGCAGACCGTAGTAAAGATTTGCAACTTGTTGAACTAGCAAAGCAACTAAATCAAAATCTGGAGAATTTGCAAAGGGAGGAATAGACAATGGCTTTTGAAGCACTCTCTGAAAAATTAAGTGCTGCTTTTAAAAAACTACGTAACAAAGGTCGCTTGACTGAAAGTGACGTAAAAGAAGCAATGCGTGAAATTCGTCTTGCTTTGCTAGAAGCAGACGTTAGTTTCAAAGTTGTCAAAGAATTTGTGGCAACTGTCACAGAAAAAGCAGTGGGAAGCGACGTGTTAGCTGCCCTCTCCCCTGCCCAGATGATTATTAAAATTGTCAACGAAGAACTCACAGCTTTAATGGGTGGAGAAAATGCAAAGATCAGTATTTCTTCCAAGCCCCCTACGATTGTGATGATGGTAGGGTTGCAAGGTGCTGGTAAAACGACCAATGTAGCAAAGATTGCTGGCTATATGAAAAAACAGCAAAAACGTCCTTTACTTGTGGCTTGTGATGTCTATCGTCCTGCTGCCATTAAGCAATTAGAAGTGGTTGGAGAGCAACTGGATATTCCCGTTTTCCAGCAAGGTCAAGGGAATCCTGTTGAAATTGCTCAAAATGCCATTGCACATGCCACTGCACATGGGAACGATATGGTGTTTTTAGATACAGCTGGTCGCTTACACATTGACGAAACCTTGATGGACGAGTTAAAGTCTATGAAAGCAGCTGTGAATCCAACAGAAATTCTTTTAGTTGTTGACGCTATGATCGGTCAAGATGCAGTGAATGCTGCCAAAGCATTTCATGAAGCACTAGAAATTGATGGTATTGTCCTAACCAAATTAGATGGTGACGCCAGAGGTGGTGCTGCTCTTTCTATTCGTGCTGTCACTGGAAAACCCATCAAATTCGTAGGTGTGGGAGAAAAACTGGATCAAATCGAACTTTTTCATCCAGAACGCATGGCAAGCCGTATTCTGGGCATGGGGGATGTTCTCTCTCTCATCGAAAAAGCAGAGCAAAATTTCGATATGGAGCAAGCTGCAGCACTCCAAGAAAAATTACGAAAAAACAAATTCACCTTGGCTGACTATTACGAGCAGTTGCTTCAAATGAAAAATATGGGCTCTCTTTCTGATATCATCGGAATGATTCCTGGGCTAAATGCGAAGGATTTAGACAGTGCCTCTATGGACGAGGCTATGCTATCTCGCACAGAAGCCATTATTCTTTCTATGACCCCATATGAGCGAGAAAATCCCAATGTGCTTAGTTCCAGTCGCAAGAAAAGGATCGCAACTGGTGCAGGTGTGGGGGTTGTGGATGTGAATCGTTTGCTGAAGCAATTTGATATGATTCAAACCATGTCAAAACAATTTTCTGGTGGTAAAATGCCCAAGGCACTTAGAAAAATGGGTGGCAAAAAAGGTGGATTTCCTGGGATGCCTTTTTAATCAGAAACACGATTCCAATAGCAATGTTACTTTGTGGATAATACCAATTTTTGGTGTTCCAAATATAAAAAAGGGAAACCGCTAAAATTATTTTAAGTTTCCAAGAACTTTCGGAGGTAAAAACAATGGTTAAAATTAGATTACGTCGTATGGGAGCAAAAAAAGCCCCTTTCTATCGTGTGGTGGTGGCAGATTCACGTTATCCTCGTGATGGTCGCTTTATCGAAGAAATTGGGACTTATAACCCAATCACCAATCCAGCAGAAGTGAATATTGATGTAGAACGTGCACAAAAATGGTTAAAAACTGGGGCACAACCTACAGAAACAGTTCGTGCTTTGTTAAAAAAATCAGGTGCTCTTTAATTTAGGAGGGCTGTTATGAAAGAATTGCTGACTTACGTTGCCCAAAATTTGGTGGATTTTCCAGATCAAGTTTCTGTCACTCAGCTACAAGGCGAGGATTGTATTGTCCTAGAGCTTCGTGTGGCAACACAAGATATGGGGAAAGTAATTGGGCGTCAAGGTCGTATTGCCAACGAAATCCGTAGTTTGATTCGTTCTGTCTCTCAAAGAACAGGGACAAGAGTCACTGTAGAGATTGTAGATTAGTATTACAACTTGTATTTCCTTTGTCCTGACAAAGGAAAACAGTTGTTTCTAAAATAATGACCTTGGCATTGCTTTTCTTCCTCTTTAGTAGCTTGATTATAATTTTCTGAAATAATACTCTTTCGTTTTCGTCCCACCATAACTTTGCTCTGCTCTTCTATTCAGCTTTTCTTTAAAAATTCTAAGTCCACAAAGAATCCAAGAATTTTTTTACCTAGTCTGGAAAGAAGATATGAGAAAAAATTTCAGAAAATTTTTTCAGTTGCTATATCGAGAAAATTGTGTGGTTCTTTGCGCAGGGGCGAGGTATTGCCTCTGTACCCTGTGCCTTTCCACGTTACATATCAATAGTATTCCATCTAAAGGAGAAAACACCATGGAAGAATTTCTAAAAATCGGAAAAATCACCAACGTCCACGGTCTTATGGGGGATGTACGAGTGGAAGTTTGGGCTGATTCTCCAGACTTTTTCAAACAGTTTTCTACCCTTTATGTGGGAAAAAGCCAATTTCCTATCAAGCTCCTCTCTTCTCGTGCCCATAAAAAAATGGCAATTTTAAAATTAGAGGGGCTGACTGATGTAAATTCAGCACTGACCTTACGTGGTCAAGAGCTATTTTGCAAACGAGAAGATGTCACTCTACCAGAAGGACATTTTTTTCTTGCTGACTTAGTTGGCTTGGATGTTTTGGACGTAGAAACTGAAGAAGTGATTGGAAAAATTCACGAGGTGTTGACTTTGCCTGCCCATAATGTCTATGTTGTAAAGGGTGGAAAAAGAGATGTCTATATCCCTGCAGTCCCCACTTTTATCAAAGAAACGAATATTGCTGAAGGCTTTGTTAAAGTTTTTATGATGGAAGGGTTATAAAAAACTCCCTCCAGTGTTGGAGGGAGGAAATGATCATTCACTTGCAAAATCACGGAAAGATAGATTTAGGTCTACATTGCCTACAATCCCTGGAACAGAACCTGTGAAGGAATATTGCCAAATATCAAAATCATAGTAAAAGTTAGGACGAGAGTTTAATTCTGCCACCCAAAAACTATAATCAGAAATTTCACTTAAATCGTAACTGAGATACCCCATATCCATATTAAAATATACCATGGGCGTATACCCTTCTTGTTCCACTTGTGTGCAAAAATGTTTTGCCATTTCTGTCAAAGTCTCTCCATCTATGTGGTCGGTTCTTGCCCAAGAAACATTGTCGATGTATTCCCAGTCAAAAACCACTGGATAAGTAATGGGATAGTTTTCAATCAGATTCAAAAACATAGCAATTTCTTCATCAAGTTCCCAAAAGCTAATTGCCTGAGAGAAAAAATATACCCCAACATGGATGCCATTTTGTGTCGCACCTAGGATATTTTGAACATAGTATTCATCAAGTCCTAAGTTACCCTCTTCCCCATAGCCACGACGTCCGACACGAATCATGGCAAACTCTACCCCTGCTTCTGCTACTTGTGCCCAATCAATTTCTTGTTGATGATAGGATACATCAATCCCCACGATTCCTTGTTGTCCATCCACCTCGTAGCGAATAAAACCTTGGGCGTCGGAGTAAAATCCTCTGGCGTCATATTGATTGACAGGAACATCGTCATGTACTAGGATTCTTTCCCCTTGGTAACTGATATAATGTCCTTCTTCTTCGGGCATAACGATAGAATTTTCTATTGGTGGTGCAATGTTATCTAATTCATCTTTTTCTTGTAATATGGTTGATAACACAGAAAAAGTTGCCACAGAAAAAACAAGGGCTAAGACTGAAAGAATCAGTGCCACCCATGCAGCACTTTTGCTCGCATTTTGTTGCAAACGACTTTTTCTTCGTTTTCGTACAGGAATAGGAGGATGTAGCTCAGATTCGTCATAATCTAATTGGGCTTCGTCATAGTCATTTTCATGTACGACCTCGAAAGGAGCTTGTGTTTCATATGGCTTTTGCTCGTCGTATACAGTTTGTACATCATAGGGAGAATTTTCCTGACCAGTCCCTTGTGTCTCATAAGGATTTGGGGCATTCCCACCCAGTTTAGGTTCATCTAATTTCATTTGTCCACCTCTGTTTTATTTGTCTTGCTACTATCATACAACAAAACGACAAAATCTGCAAGAGGTAAATGAAAGAAAAATAATAAAATATATATGGCAATATTAGGAGAATAACAATGAAAAAATCACTTTTTTTAGCTTTGGGTTTAACCATACTTGTTTCTTGTGGACAAAACACTACAAATATTGATAACCCCCTTCCACCAGTCCCCTCTTCTACAGAAGAAGATATCGACGTCTCCACTCCACCAGAGGAATTACAGACTGAAGTAGATGATTCTCAGGAAGAAACAAAAAATCAGATCAGTCAAGGATATTACCAAACAATCGCCCGTGTGCTGGGGGAAGAACATCCGATTTTAACTTCTAACGAAGATGAATATAGCGAATATTTTTTTCCGTTGATGCAATTTGACCCTGATTTAGCCCAAGGATATGCCATTTCTTTGCCAGCAATGGCAGCACAAGCCTATGGCATTGCTGTTATTTTACCTGTTGTGGGACAAGAAGAGACAGTCTTAGAAGGTTTGCAATTTTTTATTGATAACAAAGTAAGCGATTTCACCGGTTATAGTGCTGACCAATTAGAAATTGCAGAAAATGCTCTTCTGGAAACCTTGGAGGATGGTAGAATTTTGATGGTTATGTGTCAAAATCACGAAGAAGTTTTCAAACAAATTGCCCATAACGAATAAATAAAGCAAAAAACTTCCTCCCCCCTTTTTCACGCTGTAAATATTCGAATTCACAATAATTCAGCCTTTTTCTGAAAAGGAAAACAAAAAATTTTTACCATTGCCCCTTTACTATCGAGAGGTTCTTTGAAAAAACATTGTATAAATTTTCTTTTTTTATTCCCCTTTTCTATTCTATTTTACAATAAAATTTGTTATAATATTCTTGTACCCTCGCCCAAGGCGAGGGTACAAGAATATATATTGGTAAAGGAGTTGGTCTTTTGAAAAAATTTGAACAATTTGCTCTTTCCCTATTAGAAGAAATCCCTGATCTACAACTCAAATCCAATGAAACATTATCTCGCTACACCAGTTTTCAAATTGGGGGGCCTTGTCCCCTTCTTGCCTTCCCAAAAAATGAATCACAGTTCCTCGCTTGTCTTTCCCTTGCCCAGAAAGAAAAAATCCCCACAGTTATTCTTGGTAATGGTTCCAATTTATTAATTGCTGATGAAGGATATCAAGCTTTTTTTATCCAGACCAAAGGTGTGAATGAAATTTCTATCACCCCTCAAGGGATCAAGGCAGAAGCTGGTTGTAGTTTAAGGCAGATTGCTAATTTTGCGTTGACACAGGAACGCGGGGGACTTTCCTTTGCTCAGGGGATTCCTGGTACTGTAGGTGGGGCTGTGGTCATGAATGCCGGGGCTTATGGAGGAGAAATCAAAGATGTCGTCACTTCTGTCACTTCCTTTTCTTGGGAAACAGGAGAAATTATCACACGCCCCACAGAGCAACTTGACTTCTCTTATCGTCACAGTCTTTTTTCTCACAATAACGAAGTGGTTTTATGTGCAGAATTTGCCCTTCCTTTGGGAAACCCTGATGAAATCAAAAAAGAAATGACCCATTATGCACGTCAGCGAAAAGAAAAACAACCCGTTGAATTTCCAAGTGGAGGTTCCACCTTTCGCCGTCCCGAAGGACATTTTGCCGCTGCATTGATTGACCAATGTGGACTGAAAGGATTACAGATTGGAAAGGCACAAGTCTCTCCCAAACACGCTGGTTTTGTGGTGAATTTAGGTGGAGCATCTTGCCAAGATGTACTGGCTTTAGTGGCTGATATTCAGCATACAGTGAAAGAAAAAACAGGAGTGACTCTGGAACTGGAAGTGAAAGTGTTACAATAAAAAAGAAAGAATGTGAAAAAATGGAATTTATCATCGTCACTGGACTGTCAGGGGCTGGGAAAAGCAATGCTTTGACCACTTTAGAAGATATGGGATTTTTTTGTGTAGACAATATGCCCATACCTCTTATTTCTAAATTTGCCCAATTAGGCACATCGAATCATACTTATCAACGGGTGGCACTTGTGGCAGATATTCGTGCTGGCAATATTTTTTCAGCTCTACTAGAAGCAGTGGAAGAATTGAAAAACCAAGGACATAGCTGTGCAATCCTTTATATGGATGCAGATGATAAAACCATTGTGAAACGATATAAAGAAACACGTCGTTCTCATCCTCTCAGTGGAGAAACAGCAAATCTATTAGAAGCCATTGCAAAAGAAAGACAAATGCTCTCTACCATTTGTCTTCAAGCAACTTATGTGATGAATACAGGTGTTTTATCTTATGCAAAACTAAAAGATGAGTTGTATCGCCTTTTTTCCACCACAAAAACAACAGAGAGACAACTGGATATTAGAATATCTTCCTTTGGTTTTAAACATGGTTTACCCATTGACGCAGACTTGGTTTTTGATGTGCGTTTTCTGCCAAATCCTTTTTATGAGGCTAGTTTACGCCCCAAAACAGGGCTTGACCAAGAAGTAAGAGATTATGTTTTTTCCAATGGACAAGGACAAGAATTTTTAGATAAATTACAAGATATGGTTCTCTGGCTTTTGCCTTTATACAGGGCAGAAGGGAAACACGCTTTGGTGGTCGCCATTGGTTGCACAGGAGGGCATCATCGTTCAGTGACCTTGGCACATCTTTTATCCAAAATTTTACGTGAAGAAGGTTATGCAGTCACGGAGAGTCATCGTGATTTAGGCAAACATTAAGGGAGGCGTTATTATGGATTATATTTCTCCCTCTCAATGGGAAAAAGGACCTAAAATAGTCACCATAGGTGGTGGCACAGGCTTGTCTACCATGCTTCGTGGTTTAAAACGATATACGAAAAATCTGACGGCAATCGTCACTGTGGCAGATGACGGTGGGGGTTCTGGGGTTTTGCGTCGAGAAATAGGTATGCCCCCTCCTGGGGATATAAGACATTGTATGGAAGCAATGGCAAATGTAGAACCAATCATGGAAGAACTTCTCACCTATCGTTTTTCTGAAGGGGGCTTGTCAGGGCAATCTTTTGGGAATTTACTCCTTGCTGCTTTGAATGGCATCACAGGTTCTTTTGAAGAAGCTGTGGCTCAGATGAGTCATGTTTTAGCGATTTCTGGTAAAATCTTGCCTGTCACCTCTGCTGATGTACAATTAGAAGCCGTTTTTGAAAATGGAACCAAAGTGATTGGTGAATCACAGATTTCCTCTTTCAAAAAAGAACAAGATTGTTTTATTTCTCATGTAAATTTGATACCAGACCGACCTATGGCAACGAAATCTGCTTTAACAGCAATCGCAAAGGCTGATTTGATTATTTTAGGTCCTGGCAGCTTGTACACTAGTATCATTCCCAACCTTTTGGTGGAAGGGATTTCTGAAGCTGTTTGTAACTCTTCTGGAATCACGATGTATGTTTGTAATATCATGACCCAAGAAGGGGAAACAGAAGGCTGTACCGCTGGGGATCATATCGAGGCATTGCTCACCCATGGTATGCCTGATATGCTTGATATTTGTCTTGCTAATTCTGCCCCTGTGGATGAAAAATTGATAGAACAGTATGAAGCAGAGGATGCAAGTCCTTTGGTCATCGACAAGGAACGGATTCGCAGCTTGGGGATTCATTTGGAAGAGCGTCCTGTGGGTCGCATGACAGGCGATTATGCAAGGCACGACTCTGACAAGCTTGCCTCTGCTATTTATCATATTTATCAAGAGCGAGCTGTTCGTATCTTTCGTGGAGATCATCGCTATGTGCTAGAGGAATAAATCATGTCATTTTCTTTTAAAATAAAAACTGAATTTTGTAAGCGTCCATTAGAAGATCCTTGCTGTTTGATTGCAGAAGCATTTGGTGTGTTACTTTTTTGTAGTAGTTTTAACTGGCAACAAATTCGTATTTCCACCACTTGCCCTGATTTCGCCAAGCGATTACCGCTGCTTTTTCAAAAGGCATTTGGACTCACTTTTGATACTGTTCCAGAAAATTTTGAGGGGAAGAAATTTCTGTATCTCATGGAAGACAAAGAAAAAATCCAACAAATATTCCAAATTTTAGATTATACTGCAGACCAGCTTGCCTGCCACATCAATTTTTCTTTTGTCGAAAAGCCCTGTTGTTTGCGTGCTTTTGTCCAAGGCGCTTTTTTGGCTGGTGGTTCTGCAACAGACCCTGAGAAAAGCTATCACTTAGAATTTTCTACCTGTCACAATGGTTTGGGCAAGGAACTATCTGCTTTGTTTCACGAGACTCCTTTTCAGCCCAAAATAGCCCAAAGGAAGGGGCATTCTCTCTGTTATTTTAAGCAATATCCTGCGATTTATGGTTTTCTATCTACTTTTGGTGCTGAAAATGCAGCACGAGAACTGGAAGAAATCTCCCGTCAAAAGCATCTCACCACCTCGGTCAATCGACAAGTAAATTGTGATGCTGCCAATTTAGAGAAATCTGTAAACGCTGCACAAGAACAAATACAAGCCATTAGAAAACTTGAAAATCAAGGTCTTTTAGATGGCTTACCAATGAAATTACAAGAAACGGCTCGCCTTCGCTGCGAGAATCCAGATTGCACCTTAAGTCAATTAGCAGATTTTTTCACGCCCCCACTGAGTAAGTCTGCTTTGAATCATCGCCTTAGAAAATTAATTGCCATGGTGGAATAAGGGCTTACCATCCCTTCCCCACCTTTTGAAAACCTGAAAAACATAAAGACAACAAGATGGTTTTGATGGACAGCAAAGCTTTCCATCCTGTGATTTTCCACACAAAGGAGTTTTATATGGAAAAACAGCTTACACCCTATCTGATTTATGGAATCGGGATATTTTTGAATTTTTATTGGATTTTTCAGCGAGAGCAACTTTCTATGAATGTTCAAGTCATGTTCCTTAGCTTGACTATTTTTTTAATTGTACTTGCCACGGTTTTAGGTGCCATTTCCCAAACCGGTAAAAAGAAAAAGTTATTTTTACAAGGGGGACAATGGATTTTATTTGTCTATTATCTTTATATTTTAACCATGTTATTATTTTTTGGTGGATTATTTCAAATTGATCGTAGCTACCAAGGGGAGTTTCAAATGGTTCCCTTTCAAACCATACGCTCTTATATCATCCATTATGGAAACACAGGAAATATGATTAGCTTTTATAATCTATTGGGCAATCTTCTGGTGATGATGCCTTTGGGGTATTTTATCCCTTCCCTATTGCCTAAATTTCAGAATATTAAATTGTTTTTGCCTTTTATCTTGGTGATTTGTCTCGCTGTGGAATGGATTCAATGGAAGACAGCCACAGGGATTGGGGATATTGATGATTCTATTTTGAATTTTCTGGGTGCTATGTTTTCATATGCTGTGACCAGAGGGCATCAGATGTTACAAAAAGCGTTGAAAGTATAGGAGGTTCATCTTATGTCATTTGTTCACCTTCACCTTCATACAGAGTATTCTCTTTTGGATGGAGCTTGTCGTATTGCAGATTTGCCCAAACGAGTGAAAGATTTGGGGCAAAATGCTGTTGCTATCACAGATCATGGGGTGATGTATGGTGCTTTAGATTTTTATAAAGCTTGCCAAAAAGAAAATATCAAAGGAATCATCGGTTGCGAGGTTTATGTTGCACCACGAAGTCGGTTTCAAAAAGAGCATCAACATGATGGCTCTCCCTATCATCTGGTGTTACTTTGTCGCAACGCTGAAGGGTATCGAAATCTCTGCTATTTGGTCAGTTGTGGCTTTACAGAAGGTTTCTATCACAAACCACGAATTGATTGGGAGCTTTTGTCCCAACATGCCACTGGACTGATTGCTTTGTCTGGATGTATGGCAGGTGAACTTCCACGGCTTCTTATGAACGAGAGATATGAGGAAGCCAAAAATCGTGCCTTGTGGATGAGGGAAATTTTTGGAAATGATGGGTTTTATTTAGAAATACAGGACCATTACATCTCTGATCAACCAAGAATCAACCAGCTTTTACTTCAAATTCATCAAGAAACAGGCATTCCCTTAGTAGCAACCAATGATGCCCACTATCTAAGGAGAGAAGACAGAGAGTTACAAGATATTTTAATGTGCATTCAAATGGACAAGACTTTGGATGATCCCAAGCGTTTAAGATTTACCTCTGGAGAAATGTTTTTAAAGTCAGAAGAGGAGATGCGTGAGCTTTTCCGTCATTATCCACAGGCATTGGACAATTCCCAAAAAATTGCTGATTTATGCGACTTTCAGTTTTCCTTTGGAGAATATCATTTACCAGAATTTTCTTTGCCAAAAGAGTTTCATGATAGTTTGGAATACCTAAAACTTTTGTGTTATCAAGGCTTTGAAGAACGCTATCCCCAAGGTTCTCCAGCATATAAAGAGCGTTTAGAAAACGAGATTGCCATGATTTCCCAGATGGGGTTTGTGGACTATTTTCTCATTGTGGCAGATTTTATTGATTTCGCCCGAAAGAAAAATATCCCTGTGGGACCAGGACGAGGTTCAGCAGCTGGCTCTATGGTTTCTTATTGCTTGTACATTACAGACATCTGCCCTATGGATTATGCTTTGTATTTCGAACGATTTTTGAATCCAGAACGAATTTCCATGCCAGATATAGACATTGATTTTTGTATCCATCGTCGTGGAGAAGTCATTGATTATGTCATGGAGAAATACGGTGCAAATCATGTGGCTCAGATTGTGACTTTTGGTACTTTAAAAGCTCGTGGGGTGATTCGAGATGTTGGAAGAGTGATGAGCCTCCCTTATAGTCAAGTGGATGCCCTTGCCAAGCTTATCCCTACAGATTTGAATATCACGCTGAAAAATGCTTTAATTTTGTCAAAACCTTTGAAAAATTTCTATGATAACGACCCTAAAATAAAGAAACTTATTGATACAGCCATGTTTTTAGAGGGATTACCCCGAAATGCTTCTACCCATGCAGCGGGGGTCGTCGTGACCAAGAAACCGATTTACAACTATGTACCTCTTGCCAAGAACGATAAAACCTTAGTCACACAGTATGTGATGACTTCTTTAGAAGAATTAGGTTTGTTGAAAATGGATTTTTTAGGGCTGCGAAACCTTTCTGTCATACAGGATTGCGTAGAAATGATTCAAACCAATCATCCTTTGGATGATTTTGCTTTGCAGACGATGGCAGAAAATGACCCTGATACCATGTCCATGATCAGTCGTGCCCAGACCTCTGGTGTATTTCAACTGGAATCTGCTGGAATGAAACAAGTTTGCTCTGAATTGAAACCAAAGGATTTGGAAGATATCTCTGCTGCTCTTGCGCTCTATCGACCTGGCCCCATGGACTCGATTCCTCGCTTTGTCACTTGTAAGCACAATCCGGAGAAAATTTCCTATAAACACCCTTCTCTTGTGTCAATTTTATCAGTGACTTATGGTTGTATCGTCTATCAAGAACAGGTGATAGAGATTTTTCGTCAACTGGGTGGCTATTCGTTGGGGCAAGCAGATACCATGCGAAGAGCCATTTCTAAGAAAAAAGCAGAAGTCATTGAAAAAGAGCGTTTTGCGTTCATTCACGGAGATGAGGAGCGAAAGATTGCAGGTTGTATTTCCAAAGGTATTCCAGAAGACATTGCTGGGGAGATTTTCAATGAAATTTATGACTTTGCCAACTATGCTTTTAATAAAGCTCACGCTGTGGCCTATGGTGTTGTGACTTATCAGACGGCATATTTAAAGTGTCACTATCCACAAGAATACATGGCAGCATTGTTGACTTCTGTGCTGAACACAACAGATAAGATTGTTGAATATATTGGAGAGTGTAAAAATATGGGTATTTCCCTTCTCTCTCCTGATATCAACGAGTCTGAACGAGGGTTTTCTGCAACAGCACAGGGAATACGATATGGCTTGGTGGCAATCAGAGGTGTTGGTGAAGGGGTGATTGACCGTCTTGTTCAGGAGCGACGCAGTGGAGGTACGTTTCTTGACTTTACTGATTTCTGTCAACGGATGCACAGTACAGAATTAAAGCGACATGTGGTGGAAAACTTAATTTCCTGTGGCGCTTTTGATTCTATGGGATACTTACGCTCTCAGCTTCTTGCTGTTTATGAAAATGTGCTGTTAGATATTTCTAGTAAGGAAAAATCCAATGTGATGGGGCAGATGGATTTCTTTTCCAAAGATCCCCTCCCCTTAGAGTTACCAGACATTCCAGAATTTTCCCAAGAAGAGCTTCTGCGAATGGAGAAACACACAACAGGATTATATCTGTCAGGGCATCCCATGGAAGCATATCAGCGACATGCACGTGAACTTCGCTGTAGTTCTATTGTCGCTGTGCATCAAGCCTTTTCCCAAGAATCTACCACACCTTCCTTTCGAGATGGTCAAGAAGTAGCCATTGCTGGCATTATTACACAAAATAAAACGAAAACAACTAAAAAAAATACTTTAATGGCTTATGTAACCTTAGAAGATGGGACAGCAGCCTTAGAATTAGTGGTATTTTCTCGAACCATTGAACGCTTTGGTAATTTGATCTATACCGGCAGTCCTGTCATGGTTTTAGGGAAAATATCGGTCCAAGAAGAAAAGGGACCACAAATTTTAGTGAATTCCTTCGTACAATTAGAAGCAAAAGAACCTTTACAGCGGCAAGGAAAAACCTTGTATTTGCGTTTAGATTCCGCAAAAAACCCCTTAGTCCCCAAAATAAAAACCATTGTTTCTCTTTTTCCTGGTGATGAGGATGTCATTATCTTCTATGCCGATACCAAAGAAAAGCAAAAAGCTTTTTGTGCCATTGAAGAGGAGATGTTAGATGATTTAAGAACTCGTTTGGGCAACGAAAATGTGGTTATTCAATAAAGGCACCTCTCTTAGAAATGAAAAAAACATCCTCACCAAAGGGCGAGGATGTTTTTTACTCTTTTCTACCATTAATGATAAGGTATTCCCTTAATACTCTGCTTGAATGACAACAGTATCTTCTTTTGATGTCGCTAAGATGGCTTTGAGTGGTTTTTCATAATTTTCTATCATTTCCATAGCGATTTTATCTTCTAGTTCTTTTTGAATGAGACGACGTAGATTTCTCGCCCCATACACAGTAGAATATGCCGTTTTGCTTAAATATTGGAGTAAATTATCTTCCCATGTTAGAAGAATTCCTTTTTCTGACATGGCTTTTTTCAAGTCATTTAGCATAATTTCTGCAATTTTTTCAAAATCATCTTCTGTTAATTGGTTGAAATAAACGATTTCATCAATTCTATTGATAAATTCAGGACGTAGGAACTCTTCCAATGCCTTCATCGCACGTTCTTTATTTTGCTCGTTGATTGTTTTGTCAAAACCAACTGAACCCACTTGTTTGCCACTACCTGCATTAGAGGTCATGACGATAACAGTATTTTCAAAGTTAACAATTCGGCCTTGGGCATCTGTGATATGACCATCGTCCAATATTTGTAAAAGCACATTCAGGACGTCAGGATGTGCTTTTTCCATTTCGTCAAAAAGAATGATGGAATAGGGCTTACGACGAATCTTTTCTGTTAATTGTCCGGCATCATCATGTCCAACATAGCCAGGAGGGGCTCCTACCATACGAGAAACAGTGTGTTTTTCCATAAATTCGGACATATCCAAACGAATCAGTGCTTCTGGTGTGTTAAATAAATCAGTGGCAAGTTGTTTCACCAATTCTGTTTTCCCCACCCCTGTAGAACCTACAAAAATAAAGGAAACAGGTTTTCTTTTGGCTGAGATATCCACACGACGGCGACGAACAGCAGATGCAACAGCAGCGACAGCATCATCTTGACCCACAATATGACCTTTTAAACGTTCTGGTAGCTCTGCCAAACGTTTGTATTCTTGTTTTTCTATTTGACTGGCGGGAATATTGGTCCATAACTCTATCACATTGGCAAGATTGTCCACCGAAAGAACAGGCAATGGTGCTTCTTTCAATTCTGAAAGTTCAGATTCCAAGCGTAGCTCTTGGCTTCGGATATTCGCAAGACGGCAATAAGACTCGTCTGTGCTGGTCGCCATAATGACTTCCCTTTCCTTTGCCAAATCAGCGATATCCTTTTCCACTTGAGATAAGCGAATCAAAGATTTATTTTCCAAATTCAAACTAGAACATGCCTCGTCAATCAGGTCAATCGCTTTATCTGGAAGGAAGCGATCAGTGATATAACGCTCGGCAAGGACGACAGAAAGACGGCACATCTCTGGAGAGATTTCCACTTTATGGAATTCAGCATAGTGCTTCGCCACACCAGAAATCACTTCTACTGCTTCTTCGATGGAAGGTTCTTCCACGATGATAGGTTGAAAACGTCGTTCCAGTGCAGAATCTTTTTCGATGTATTTCCGATATTCTTTTAAAGTGGTTGCACCAATGATTTGAATTTCTCCCCGTGAAAGAGCGGGTTTCATGATATTTGCTGCACTCATGGCACCATCGGCATCCCCTGCACTGACAATGCCGTGTACTTCGTCCACCATCAGGATAATATTTTTCAAGCGACGAATTTCTTCTATCAGTCCACGGATTCGGCTTTCAAATTGTCCACGAAATTGGGTTCCTGCCACTAAAGCAGTTAAATCTAAGAGATAGACCTCTTTATCTTGTAATTTATAGGGCACCTCTTTTAGATGAATTCTCATGGCTAAACCTTCTGCAATGGCTGTTTTACCCACACCTGGTTCGCCAATGAGACAGGGGTTGTTTTTTTGTCTTCGATTTAAGATTTGAATCACACGAGCAAGCTCTCGGTCTCTTCCTACCAGTGCATCAATTTTCCCATCTCGTGCTTGCTGAGAGAGAGAAATACAATAATTATCCAAAAATTTCTTGCCACTACTTTTGGGCTTTTTACGTTTTTCTTCTTTTTCTTTGCTGTCGCTAGAGGGTTCAGACACAGGAGGTCTGTTGTTATTGTCAAAAATTTTGTTTAAGAAAGGGAAGGTGGCAGTGTTGCCATCATCATTTTCTTCATTCGCTTCATTTGATTCATTTTCTTCGTTGATTTCTTCACCAAAAGCAGACATCATTTCTGTTGTCAGGTTTTCCAAATCATCTTCGCTCAGTCCCATTTTTTTAATCATGTCATCAATGGGCTGAATCCCAAGTTCTCTGGCACATTTTAGACAAAGTCCTTCGTTTTCGGCTTGACCATTTTCTAGTTTGGTAATAAATATCACTGCCATATTTGTTTTACAGCGACTGCATAAAGTTGGTTGCATGGTGCAACCCTCCTTCCTGATTTACAAGTATTTCTGATACTATCTTTTTGATATCATAATTATTTTCGACTAAATCTTATTATACCACAAAAAGGCTGAAGATGAAATAGTTATTTTAGAAAATTTTAAATTTCTTTTTGACAAATCAAATGTCCAATTCTACTTGATAATTAGGGGCAAGAAGCTCTAGGGGGTTCTTTTTTGCAAAATATTCAAAAAGCAGCGTTTTTTCAACATCGCTCCAAGGAATGATTCCCCCAGGTGTGATCCATGCAAAGACATAAACAAGCATCAGTGCAAGAAATAATCCAATACATGCCCCTGAAATCGCATTTACCTGAGCCAGCCCTGGTATTTTAAACACGATATTGATGGCACGGGTTAAGAGAAGCCAAAAAATGAAAAGCACAGAAAAGGACAAAGAAAAAGTGACCACTCTGGCAATTTCCAGTCCAATCACTGAAGAAATTCCATCAGTGACAGAGCCTATTTGTTCTTGGGCTCCTGTGAGCAATTCTGTTCTGGCTTTATCAATAAAACCTTCTATTTTGGCTAAATCCTGAGATTTTATTAAAATTTGAAAGGCACGTGCCATGGTTAAATATTCTTGTGTCGTTGTGCTTTCCTCTTCTTCTATTTCATTAGTATTGCTTGGTGCTTCAATGACAATATTTTCAAATTTCAAGGCATCTTCTAGCACATCTGTTATGACATCTTTTACAATGGGCTGAATGAATCGTCCCACTGGTTCAGCCAAGTTTGTGGATAAAAAAACGGCTCCATGAAATGCCACAAACAGGGTAAAAAAAGTCATTAATGTCAAGATACCTCCTCTGCGATAGCCACGATACATCATGATAGGGATAAAAATCACGATAACAAGATCGATTAAAGTTTCCATACATTTCTCCATTCTCTTGTATATTCCACTCTGGAACATGCCTCTGCCAGATCCTTTGCATATTTCTTTTCTTAAAAAAGTGTTCCACTGAGGATTGCAACCAACAAATTAACTAGGTAAAAACAGCCATGCTTCTTGCTGACTTGTCAAAAGGCAAGTCCCTTCTGGGGTGACCGTCACGTTATTACCATGACGAACGTCTTTTAGGATTGCATATTCCGATAAATCTTTTAACAGCAACATCAGACGATCTTCTGCTAAATAGGCAATGTATTCCCCTGCGCTGTCCAAAGCCAAGGGGGTGCTGGTCACAGAATGCTCTCCTAAGATATTCCCTTGACTGTCTATGGTCAGCAAACGATTTGCCGTACCTGCTCGATACTGCCCCAGGAGTAAAGTGGCGAAGCCGTCCCCATCTAAGGTGGCATCTTTTAAGTATTCGCTTAAAAAGGACCAAGTTTTTTGGCTGTAATCTGTGGTGCTTATGGTAATCAATTCTTTTTCACACAACAACCAAAGGACGTCGTTTTCATAATCTAAATCAAGAATCACCGTACTGGAAAAGGTAATCGTTTTTTTTGCTGTATCGGCATCTAAATCATAAAATTGTAAGGTGCTTTGAAAGATGCCTCCTGTTTGCCCCACTGTCACCAATAAGACCGTTTTGTTATCAGGAGCGAGGGCTGCATCCGAAACAAAGGTTGTGGAAAGACTAATTTGCATCACTGGTTCTTGTAGCTTATTATAGACCGTGACCATCCCTTTATAGCCTTTTTCTTGGGTTACCACCACAAGCCAGTCGTTTTCATTGAGACGAGCAGAAATGATGCTGTCCTCTTGCCCTAAGCCAAGGGCGAAGACCTCTTTCTCTTGTTGATATAGGGAAAGGCTTCTCCCTCCTGCATCGTAAACCACAGTTGCGTTTGTTCCTTTGTGCAAGACAGGGTTATCATAACTGACAACTTTTTCGTGGAAGATATCTCCTCGAAAAGAATAGTAACGGCTACCGGCTGTAGACACCATCACGACCCCCTGTTCTGTAAGTGCAAAAGAGGATAAGTCTCCACCTGCGTGGGTGAAGGAGTCGCTTTCTCCATATAGAGACAGTTCTAAATCTCCATAAATAAGCCAACGGCGAAAGGAGTCAAAGTTTAAAACATCACGGTTCATGGTGACAGTAATGGCGACAAGAACCAGCACCACAGTTAAAATGAAAACTCCAAAGCGTTGTAATAAATTTTTTCGTTTCATAAGACCTCTTATTTCAAAGAATATCCTCTTGATACCAAAGTTTTGTCATATAAAGTCCACCTGGTGGCGCTGTTGGACCTGCTAAAGTTCTGTCACAACTTTCCAAAATGAATGGGATTTCTTGGGGTTGCAGTTTACCATCTGCCACATAAATCAAAGTGCCCACCATGGCACGAACCATGTTATACAAAAAGCCATCGGCACAAACACGACACTCAATCAAATCCCCACTACGGCTGATTTGAAAATAATGAACGGTACGAACATTGGTTTTTGTCTGGGTTCCAGTAGAGCGCACAGCAGAAAAATCATGGGTTCCGACAAAATGGTTCGCGGCTTCTTGCATTTTTTCTTCGGATAATTTTTGTGGATAAAACCAAGCACGATTGACTAAAAAGGCATTGCCGATGTGGGAGTTATGAATGCGATAGGTGTATTCTTTTTTCAAGCACGAACCAATGGCATTAAAGCTCTCTGGCACTTCTGTGGCTTTCATCACCACGATATCTGCTGGCAAACGGGTGTTTAATGCCAAAGGGATTTTGTCACAGGGTATTTTTGATTCGCAACGAAAATTTGCAATATAAACTTCTGCGTGCACCCCTGCATCTGTGCGTCCTACCCCCACGCATTTCGTGGGGCTTTGCACGGTGAGAGAAATTGCTTTTTCTAAAGTTTCCGCCACTGTGATGGCATTTTTTTGTACTTGCCAACCGTGGTAAGCTGTACCCACGTACATCAGTTTCAGGGCGATGTTTCGCACAGTAGTTCCTCCCTAATCATCAGACTAATTTCTTTGTAAAACCGCCTTAACCTTACTATTCTCTTTCCTTGAAACTTTCCTTGGAACTTATGGATGTGATTTTTCCTTTTCATGAAACGAGTATCAGAAAGAAAAATATTGGGAGACTGAAACGATGAGAAATATCCACAAAACCATAAAAATCATCACAAGAAAATCTATTTTTTGATAGTGTAATACCTTCATTTTCGTTCTGCCTTCTCCCCCATGATAACACCGGGCATCCATTGCCTCGGCAAGCTCGTCTGCTCGTCTTAGTGCTGAGATAAAAAGAGGTACAAGGATTGGAAGCAGGGCTTTGGCTCGCTTGGCAAAGCCACCAGTTTCAAAATCTGCCCCTCTGGCTCGTTGTGCTGACATGATTTTGTCCGTTTCTTCGATGAGATTTGGGATAAATCGCAGAGCGATTGACATCATCATAGAAAGATCATGGACAGGGACTTTTAATTTTTTCAAAGGATTCATTAAGTTTTCTAAACCATCTGTCAAGACCATGGGGGATGTGGTATAGGTGAGCAAAAAGGTACCTGTTACGAGCATCAGAATTCTGCTGACCATAAAAAAAGCGTTGATGACACCTTCTAGGGTGATGGTGAGCACCCAGTATTCCCACAAAATAGTCTCCCCTGTTGTATAGAATATATTTAAGATAGCCGTGAAACTAGCGATAAACACCAAAGGTTTCATTCCTTTTATAATCGCTGATAATGGAACCTTGGAAAGTGCTATCCCTTGACACAAAATCAGGAACATCAAAGCATAAGCAACAAAGTTTTTCGCTGAAAAAAGAGCGATGATATAACAGGTAACCATGATGATTTTGCAACGAGGATCAAGCCTATGAAGAAAAGAATTTCCTGGGAAAAACTGCCCTAGGGTGATATCTTTTAATGCCATGATTTTCTCCCTTCTATCAGAGATAAAATCGCTTCTTTCCCTTGCTCTAAGGTATAAATATTGTCATCGACAAGCAAGCCTTTTTCCTTTAGCTTTCTGAAAATCCTTGTCATTTGTGGCAGTGCAAGTCCCATAGCCTCTAATTCTTCTCCATGAGAAAAAACCTCTGCCACTGTACCTTGTAAAGGGATTGTACCTGCCTCGATTACCAAGATTCTCTGGGCAATTTCTGCCACATCTTCCATAGAGTGAGAGACCAAAATAATGGTAGCGTTATGGGCTTGTTGATAACTTTTAATATTATCTAAAATTTCTTTTGCCCCCACGGGGTCAAGGCCTGCTGTGGGTTCGTCCAAAATCAACACTTTGGGTTCCATGGCGATGACCCCAGCGATTGCCACACGTCGTTTTTGACCACCAGACAGCTCGAAAGGGGATTTTTCCATGACAGAAAGGGGTAGATTGACAAATTCGGCAGCCTTTCTCACACGTTCTTGAATTTCTTCTGGGGCAAGCCCCATATTTTTGGGGCCAAAAGCGATGTCTTTTGCCACAGTTTCTTCAAATAGTTGATATTCAGGATATTGAAACACTAAGCCCACTTGAAAACGAGTGTCTCGGGTATAGCTAGGGTCAGAAAAAATATTTTTTCCTTGAAACAAAACCTCTCCTTGGGAACCTTGTAGCAAGCCATTGAGATGCTGCATTAACGTTGATTTCCCAGAGCCTGTGTGGCCGATGATCCCCAGATACTCCCCTTCGTATGCTGTAAAGTTTACAGCATTCAATGCCACCCGCTCGAAAGGAGTCTTGGGACTGTAGATATGTGTTAAATTTTTGGTTTCTAAAATCGCTTTCATTCTGTCCCCTGTTTCTGCAAATTTTGTAAAAATTCTGCTAAAATTTTGACACAATCCTCTTCTAATAATCCATTTTGGGGTAAACCTTCTCCCCGCAGTTCCCAAAGCAATTTGATTGTTTGTGGCACAGCAAGTCCATGACTTTCCAACATTTCTACATTTTGAAATACAATCTCTGGCATATCATCAGCAATGATTTCTCCTTTGTTCATGACAATCAAGCGATCTGCCAGAGCAGCCTCTTCCATATGGTGGGTTATCAGCACCACTGTCACTCCGTGATCACGACTTAGGCTTTGGATGGTTTTCACTACCTCTTGACGACCTACAGGGTCTAACATGGCTGTGGGCTCGTCCATGACGATGCAATCGGGTTTCATGGCAAGTACACCTGCAATCGCCACTCTTTGTTTCTGCCCTCCTGATAATAAATGAGGTGCTTGGAGACGAAACGCTTCCATACCCACTGTTTTCAATGCCTCGTCCACACGTTCCTTGATTTCTTCTGTGGGGACGCCTAAATTTTCTGGGGCGAAGGCGACATCTTCTTCCACTACAGTTGCCACAATTTGATTATCTGGATTTTGAAACACCATCCCCACACGACGACGGATTTCTAATAGAACTTCTAAATCAGCACTGAGATACTCCCCAACCCACAACTTTCCTCCACTCGGTAGCAAGATGGCGTTCATATGTTTGGCAAGGGTCGATTTCCCGCAACCGTTGTGTCCTAAGATCGCCACAAAGCTTCCTTGCTCTAGCTGTAGATTGATGTCAGAAAAGACAAAGTTTTCTGGATTTTGGGGATAGGCAAAGGACAAATGTTCTGCTTTTATCAAAAAATCACCTCTAAAAAATCAAAGACTCCGAGTATATCAGCTTATGCCTATTGTGCCGTCCAACGTCCAGTGGCACCACAAGGCAACACCAATCCTGACTCTGTGACTGGCAATCCCAGCTCACGACTTTCTGTTTTTCCACCGATTTTTTTACTGATGACAGTTTCTAAAATATAGGTAAGGACAGAAGGGGCAAGTCCTGTGGTGTAAGAATTTAAAATGATAAACAAAGGTTTGTCAGAAAGTAAATTTGAGATAAGCTCTACAAAGGGAAAAAGATTTTCTTCCATACGCCACAGCTCTCCTGAAGGACCTCTGCCATAAGAGGGTGGGTCAAGGATGATGGCGTCATAGCTTTTCCCTCGACGGATTTCACGCTCGACAAACTTGACACAATCATCTACAATCCAACGAATGGGGGCTTCTTCCACCCCAGAAGCTTTTGCGTTTTCTTTTGCCCAAGAGACCATGCCTTTGGCGGCATCCACGTGACAAACTTTCGCCCCTGCTACTGCACAAGCCACCGAAGCTGCCCCAGTATAAGCAAATAAATTAAGAACGGAAATGGGGCGATTTGCATTTTTTATTTGTTTTTGGGCAAAATCCCAGTTACTCGCCTGCTCTGGAAAAATACCTGTATGTTTGAAATTCATTGGTTTCAGATGAAAGGTCAAATCTTTATATTGAATGGTCCAACGCTCGGCCATATTGTGTTTTTCCCAATGACCTCCGCCAGTACTGGAACGTTGATATCGACCTGTATAGGATTTCCACGATTTATGTGTTCGTGGGGTTTGCCAGACGGCTTGAGGGTCAGGACGAATGAGGATTTCTTTGTTCCAACGCTCTAATTTCTCTCCTTTGCCACAGTCAATAAGCTGATAATCTTGCCAATCGGTTGCTATCCATAACATAAGGGCAATTCCTTTCTCTTTTACACATTTTAGAAATTAGTATATCATGAATCCGCCCTTTCGTCAACTATTCCTTTTTGAAAATATTTTCAGAAAAATTTTTTTCTTTTTTTCAAAATACCATTGAATATTTATGAATAATGTGTTATAATAAAGCAATCGAATTTTTTGGGAACTTATTCCATCGTTTTGACTCGGTTTAAAATTCCCCTGAATCCTGTTATTAGAAAGGAAGCTATACTAGCATGGATTATCAATTTAGAACAGCGACGTTTAATGGATTTAACAGAGAGGATGTTGTGGCATATCTTGAAGCCACAAATCAAGCCCATCAAAAGAAATTAGAGCGTTTACAAAATCAGCTGAGTGCTGCAGAGGAACGTCATGCTGAAATGGAAGCTAAGGTCAGTGAATACGAAGACAAACTGACAGAAGCCGAAGTAGAAATCAGCCGAATTAAAATAGAATCTGGTGTACAACTCACATCATATCAAGATGGAGAGAACCAAGAACACGAAGAAGTGGAAGCTTTGCGACAAGAGCTTGATGACTTTAAACGTGCTGCCAAAGAACGTACTGAAGCCATGGAAGCTATGCAAGAAGATTATGAAACACAGCTTGAAGATTTAGAATGGCAACTAAAATCAGTCAAAGAAAAAAATGGTTCTGGAGAAGATGGTGGCAGTGCTGGTGGAGATGACGAAGAAATTCTTGCCCTTCAAGACGAGGTTCGTTCTTTACAAGAACAGCTCGCCAGTGCAAAAGCTGTCAGCGGCGGTGCAAACAATGACGAACTTTTAGATGAAATTGACGTTTTAGAAGACGAAGTCACTCGCTTGAAAAAACAGCTGGAAGAAGCACAAAGCACCTCTGCCCCATCTGGTGGAAACAATGAAGAGCTTCTAGATGAAATTGACGTTCTGGAAGATGAAGTTTCCAGTTTGAAAAAACAACTGGAAGAGGCAAAGTCTGCGCCTGCTGCTGGAAATAATGAAGAATTACTAGATGAAATTGATGTTTTAGAAAATGAAGTTACCGCTTTGAAAAAGCAACTGGAAGAGGCAAAGTCTGCGCCTGTTGCTGGCAATAATGAAGAATTATTAGATGAAATTGATGTTTTAGAAAATGAAGTTTCTGCGTTGAAAAAACAACTGGATGCAGCCCTTTCTGGTGGTGCAGAAGGTGGTTCAGAAGAGTTAAGTGAATGTCAAGAACAGTTGAAAAATGCGCAAATTCGTTTAGAAAATATGGCAACTACCATTGATGAATTGGAAACAGCTTTGGATGAATGCGAACTTGAGTTGAAAAAGGTAAAATCAGCCGATGCCCCTCCTCCTCAAACTGCTTTGCCTCTCCCCAGTGGTGGTTTCGATTTAGACAAGGCAAAATTGGAAATTGCAGATCTGTCTATTCGTTTGAAAGAAGCAACACAACGTGCTGAAGATTCCGAACTAAAATTGGAATCCATGGGTCAAACAATCGCTGATTTAGAATTTACAGCCCAAGGTTATGATGCACGCACGCAACAACTTCTCTCTCGCTTAGACAATTCTGAAAGAGAGAACCAACGTCTTTCTTCTCGTCCTGCAGAAGAAGACGGAAAATACGATGCATTGGTAATTGAGCTTCGAGAATCCAAAGAAAAACTATCTGCAAGTAAACAATCAGAATCTTTATTACAAAATAAATTGTCCACAGCAAATGAGACTATTCTCTCTCTGGAAGAGGCGAAAAAATCTGTGGATCCTAATGCATTATCAACTTTAGAAGAGCAATTAAAAATGTCAAAGGACAAAGTATCTTCTTTGGAAGAAGCTCTTATCATTGCTGAGGACAAATTGACTATTTTGACAGAAGAATTAAAATCTGCTGAGAATAAATTAGCTGAAGCCTCCTCAGAGACTGGCAAAGTAATGCAGTTAGAATTAGATTTACAAAACCAAAAAAATCTTCTGGCAGAAGAACAAGAAAACAAAGCGTCTATCCAATCTCAATTAGATGAAGCACATGAGGAATTGCACGCAATGAATCGTTTGCGTACCCAACTTCGTGAAACGCAAGAAGAGCTTGAATCCTTGTCCAAGGTAAAAACACAACTACGAGAAACAAGAGAAGAATTAGATTCCATGACCCGTGTGAAATCACAATTACGTGAAGCACAAGACGAGTTGGAAGATTTCTCTAAATTAAAAGCACAACTAAAAGAAGTCAAAGACGAACTTGAATATGCCGTCAAATTTAAAGAGCAAGTGGTTGAAAGCAAAGAAGAAGTTACTCGTCTTGAATCACTTTTGAAAGAAGCAGAAGAAAAATTAAACCTTGTAGCCACTGAAGCTTCTGAATCTGTTCGTGAAGACGTAGAGAGATTGACCAAATCAGTAGAAGAATTAGAGTTAAGTTTAGGGGATGAAAAGCGACATAATGCTACTTTGATCACCGAGCTTGATGATTTACGTGTGGAATTAACCAAACGGAAAAATACGGAATGGACATTGCAAGAAACATTGAAAAAAGTGCAAATGAATCATGATGTACTTGCCCATAAAGTGGGTCGTTTAGAACCACCTGCCAAGGCTTATCTCAGCATCAAGGATCGTGTAGAATCCATGGAAAGAGAAGCCCAATTCCGTGCACAGCAAACAATCACACAAGCAGAATCAGAGGTATTTCGTGTCCAACAGCAAGTGGAGCAATGGCTTGCTCGTGTGAATTCATCTTATTCTTCTCTTTGCAAAGAATTAGATGATAATATCACAACAGTTGACCAAGGACTTGCCCGAGCCACCAATGCTCTTTCTCAAATCAGTTCTGTCATCAAAACCCAAGACTCAGCCTTTTCTCACCTAGGTCGTACCATTAGTGCCACTTCTTCTGCTCCTAAGAAAGAAAAAGAAGGAAATACCCAGTGGGAAAAGCAACAAAACTGGCAAGAGCCTGAGCAAACAGAGTGGGATAAAGCACAAAACTGGCAAGAACCTGCTAATACAGAATGGGAAAAACCCCAAAATTGGCAATCTGCGCCACCACCACCACCCATGCCTGAATGGTCTGCTTCTACGATTCCTAATTCAGCTTCTCCTGGTAATTGGACAGCAGCACCTTCCCCTCTTCCTTTGGGCAATAAACCATTAGATTTGTATGAAGCTTTGGATGCCTTGGAAGAATCTGATGAAAAATTTGGGACAAACTATAATATTTATAACGAAACTTAAGGGGAACTGAAACAGTCTTACGCTTGTTTATGACTGGTTCTCTTAAAACAAAAGTAATCTGTGAGCTTCTATGTTAAGAAGTTCACAGATTTTTTTACAGAGGTGAAATAATCATGCATTTAACTACCAATGCTTTGGTATTACGAGAAGTAGCTTACAAAGAATCAGATAAAATACTAACCTTATTAAGCAAAGATATGGGCAAAATAACAGTATCAGCCAGTGGTTGTCGAAAAAAAGGAAGCCAACTTTCTGCTGGATGCCAACAACTTGTTTGGGCAGAATTTGTTTTGTACCAGAGAAAAGGGCGTTGGTCTGTGAAAGAAGTCAGTATCGAGCGATTGTTTTCCCATTTACCCCAAGATTTTTTGCGTTTTTCTCTTGCTTGCTATTTTGCAGAGGTGGGAGAGCTCCTCTCTATGGAAGGGGTTCCCCAAGATGATTTACTTTCTTTACTACTTAATTGCTTATTTGCATTGGATATGCGACAGGATTTAACTTTAGAAATGGTAAAATCAGTTTTTGAGCTGCGTGTGGCTTGTCAAGCAGGATATGAACCAATGACAGGAAGTTGTTTCTATTGTCACGAAGTAAATCCACAAGCCCCACAGTTTTCCTTGCAAGATGGTATTGTCTTTTGTCAAAAATGTGGTGGTAAAAGCTTTTCTCTTTCGCCAAGCACCTTATCTGCATTACGCTATATTGTGAATGCTCCTCCCAAAAAAATATTTCATTTTGCCTTAGATCAAATGAAGCCACTGTCCCTGTTGGCAGAAGGATATCTTTTGAGTCAGCTGGACTATCCCTTCCCTACTTTAGAATTTTATCGTAAAAATGCAGAAAAAATATAAAAATAATAGAAGTATACTCCAACAAAAATCCCCCTGATTATTATAATCAGGGGGATTCATTGTAGAAGTCAACCTTTAAAATTCATCTGCTAAATCTTTAAAATTATCTTCTTGGAAATCTTCTGGGATATCTTCCTCTGGAAGCTCATCTTCTTTGAAGCTATCTTCTTCTGGAACTTTATCTGATGCTTCTGTTTCATCAACATCAAGATAATCGTCGATGTCGTCCAAATCCATATCAAATTCGTCGAATTCATCATCATCGTCATCATCTCCAAAGAGATCTGCACCAGAATAATGATCAGGCTCTATGACAGGTGCCTTTGGTTTTGCACCTAACTCATTACCATTTTCATCAATGGGAACAGAGCGTCGATATTGAGATAAACCAGAACCTGCAGGAATGAGCTTACCAATGATAACATTTTCTTTCAATCCTAATAGGTGATCAACTTTACCTTTGATGGCTGCTTCTGTTAAGACTTTGTTTGTCTCTTGGAAGGAGGCAGCAGAAAGGAAAGAGTCAGTTGCAAGAGAGGCTTTCGTAATCCCCATCAACAGGTTGGTGCATGTTGGCAACTCTAATGCCTCACCCATTTCATCTACTTCCCCTTGTTCAATTCTGGCTTTGATCGCATTTAAAGCGTCATGATATTCAATCACATCCACAGTAGAACCTGACAAAAGTTCAGAACTTCCTGCTTCTTCCACACGAACTTTACGCATCATTTGTCTTACAATGACTTCAATATGCTTGTCGTTGGTATCAACCCCTTGTTGACGATACACTTTTTGCACCTCACGGATGAGGTAGTTGTGACAATCAGAAACCCCACGCACTCGAAGCACTTCTTGTGGATAGAGAGCGCCATCTGTTAATGCAAAGCCTTTGTCCACATGGTCTCCATGTTTCACACGAATCCCAGCGCTCACAGGTAAAGGATAGGTCACCACTTCACCATCTGTCGCTGTAATCGTCAGATCCACCATGGTACGCTTTACTTCTTCAATGGAGACTTCTCCTGAAATCTCGGCGAGTTGTGCCATTTTCTTCGGTTTTCTTGCTTCAAAAAGCTCTTCAACCCGTGGCAAACCTTGGGTGATATCCACACCAGAAACCCCACCTGTGTGGAAAGTACGCATGGTGAGCTGGGTTCCAGGTTCTCCAATTGATTGGGCTGCAATGATACCAACTGCTTCCCCTGCACCAACCACACCACCAATGGCAAGGTTGACCCCATAGCACTTGCTACAAACACCACTTCTGGCACGACAGGAAAGAACTGAGCGTAGTTTCATTTCTTTGATACCATGGGCATCAATCACTGAAATATCCTCTTTGTTTAGCATAGTGTTTTTGTCAAAGAGCAGCTCCCCTGTTTTTGGGCTGTGCAAATCTGCCACCAAGAATCTTCCGTGGATACGTTCTGCCAATGTTTCAATGGTATTGCCCAATTCTTCGATTTCGCTGACAATGATGCCTTCCTCTGTGCCACAGTCGTCCTCACGAATGATCACTTCTTGAGAAACGTCAACCAAACGACGTGTCAAATATCCTGAGTCAGCAGTACGAAGTGCCGTATCAGCCATCCCTTTCCGAGCACCTCTGGAAGAGATGAAGTATTCTAGCACAGAGAGCCCCTCACGGAAGTTTGCTTTGATTGGGATTTCGATGGTGCGTCCGGTGGTATCAGACATCAATCCACGCATCCCTGCTAGTTGACGGATTTGTGATTCTGAACCCCGAGCTCCAGAATCAGCCATCATGAAGATAGGATTATATCGATCCATATTTTCTTGAAGTGCTTTGGTCACATCTGCTGTGGTTTTTTCCCAAGCTTCCACAGAAAGACGATATCTTTCTTCGTTTGTGATAAAACCACGACGGAATTGGTTTTCAATTTTCACAATTTCTTGTTCTGTCGCTTTGACCAATTCATATTTTTTCTCTGGCACAGTCATGTCAGAAATAGAAACGGTCAATGCTCCACGGGTGGAATATTTATACCCCAAATCTTTCAATGCATCAAGAACACTGGCTGACACAGTGAAACCGTGTTTATTGATACATTTATCAATGATTTTCTCTAATTGTTTCTTCCCTACCACAAAGTTAACCTCTGGGTCAAACATGGTTTCTGGGTTTGTTCTGTCTACAAAGCCCAAATCTTGAGGAATTGCTTCATTATAAATCAAACGTCCCACAGTGGTGCTTACCAATCTGTGTTGCATTACCCCATCTATTTCTTTAAACATTCTCACTCGGACAGGGGCATGAAGAGTGACAGCTTCTGCTGCATAGGCAAGCATTGCCTCGTCTTCTGATGCAAAGATGTTTCCAGTTCCTGTTTCTGTATCACGGTCATAAGTGAGGTAATAAGCACCCAACACCATATCTTGTGAAGGGATGGTAACAGGACCTCCATCTTGAGGGCGAAGCAAGTTGTTTGCTGAGAGCATAAGCACACGAGCTTCTGTTTGTGCTTCTGCGGATAGAGGTACGTGAACCGCCATTTGGTCTCCGTCGAAGTCAGCGTTAAACGCAGTACATACAAGGGGATGCAATTTAATAGCTCGACCTTCTACTAGGACAGGTTCAAAAGCTTGAATCCCCAATCTGTGCAAAGTAGGTGCACGGTTTAGCATAACAGGGTGTTCTTTGATGACAAATTCCAATGCATCCCAGACCACTGCTTCTCCCTTATCCACTTTTTTCTTGGCAGATTTGATGTTAGTTGCAACACCATCTTCCACCAATTTTTTCATGACAAAAGGACGGAACAACTCAATCGCCATTTCCTTTGGTAGACCACATTGATATAATTTCAAAGAAGGCCCCACCACGATAACAGAACGACCAGAATAGTCCACACGTTTCCCCAAAAGGTTTTGACGGAAACGTCCTTGCTTTCCTTTTAGCATATCAGAGAGGGATTTCAAGGCACGATTGTTGGCGCCTGTGACAGCTCTGCCACGACGACCATTGTCGATCAGGGCATCTACTGCTTCTTGCAACATTCTTTTTTCATTTCTGACAATAATGTCTGGTGCTGAAAGTTGAATCAGACGTTTCAGACGATTATTTCGATTGATCACACGACGATAAAGGTCATTTAAGTCAGAAGAAGCAAAACGTCCACCATCCAGTTGCACCATGGGACGAATTTCTGGGGGAATGACTGGAAGATAGTCAATAATCATCCATTCTGGCTTGTTACCTGAAGAACGGAAGGCATCAACCACTTCTAAACGCTTTACGATTCTTCCTTTTTTTTGTCTAGAAGCTTCTTTCAACTCGCTGCGAAGCTGTGTTGACATGGCTTCTAAATCTAAATCCTGCAACAGTTTTTTGATAGATTCTGCACCCATACCAGCCTGAAAATCATCCTCATATTTTTCACGCATATCAAAATATTCTTTTTCAGTCAAGATTTGATTTTTGGCCAAGGGTGTCATCCCTGGGTCTGTGACAATATAAGAGGCAAAATAAAGGACTTTTTCCAAAATACGAGGACTAATATCCAAAAGAAGTCCCATACGAGAAGGAATTCCTTTGAAATACCAGATGTGAGAGACAGGTGCTGCAAGCTCGATGTGCCCCATACGTTCACGTCTTACTTTTGCTTTGGTCACTTCTACTCCACAACGGTCACAAACCTTCCCTTTGTAGCGAATTTTTTTATATTTTCCACAGTGACATTCCCAGTCTTTTGTTGGGCCAAAGATTTTTTCACAAAACAAACCATCACGCTCGGGTTTCAAGGTACGATAATTGATGGTTTCTGGCTTTTTCACCTCACCAAAAGACCATTCAAAAATTTGTTCTGGGGAGGCAATTCCAATCCGGATTGCATCAAATTCAGTATAACTCATATTTTCATTCCTCCCTTAATCATAATTTTCTTCTGCAGAACTATCCTCGGCATAATGATCCTCTTCTTCTCCGTCGCCATAATCGACATCATCAGAAGAGATTTCTTCGTCATTATCATCTAAAGCACGAGAACTTCCAGAAACGGTGCAATCGTCATCGTCGTCACTTTCTTTTAAGGTGAAGCCTGCTTCGCTAAATTCTACATCAACAGCTTCATCTTGTTGCATATCAAAATCAATGTCTCGATCATCACGACGTGGGTGGAAGGTTTCTTCCTCTTCCTCTTTCAGCTCGATTTCGTTACCATCAGCATCAAGAACACGCATATCCAAGCAGAGGGATTGAAGTTCTTTGATGAGCACTTTAAAGGACTCTGGCACTCCAGGACGAGGGACATTATGCCCTTTTACAATCGCTTCATAGGTTTTCACACGACCTGTGACATCGTCAGATTTCACAGTCAAAATTTCTTGTAAGGTATAAGCAGCACCATAAGCTTCCAGTGCCCACACTTCCATTTCTCCAAAGCGTTGTCCACCAAATTGAGCTTTACCACCCAATGGTTGTTGCGTGACCAAGGAGTAAGGACCTGTGGAACGAGCATGGATTTTATCATCCACCAAATGGTGAAGTTTCAGGAAGTAAACATAGCCCACTGTGACAGGATTGTCAAATTTTTGACCTGTTCTACCATCATAAAGGTCACTTTTTCCGTCTGGAGACAGTCCAGCCAAGGTAAGTGCTTCAGCGATATCTTTTTCATCTGCACCGTTAAAGATAGGCGTAGCCACCTTCCACCCCAAAGCCTTTGCTGCATAGCCCAAGTGAACTTCTAGCACTTGTCCAATGTTCATCCGAGAAGGCACACCCAAGGGGTTTAGGACAATGTCTAATGGGGTTCCATCAGGCAAGAAAGGCATATCTTCTTGCGGTAGGACACGAGAAACCACACCTTTGTTTCCGTGACGACCAGCCATTTTATCTCCCACTGAGATTTTCCGTTTTTGGGCGATATACACACGAACCACCATATTGACACCTGGAGAAAGTTCATCCCCATTGTCACGAGTAAAGACTTTTACATCTACAATGATACCAGTATCTCCATGAGGGACTTTCAGCGAAGTATCCCGAACTTCTCTTGCCTTTTCTCCGAAAATGGCACGAAGCAGTCTTTCTTCTGCTGTCAGGTCTGTCTCCCCTTTTGGAGTGACTTTTCCCACAAGAATGTCGCCAGAATGGACTTCAGCACCCACACGGATCACACCACGTTCATCCAAATCTTTCAGGGCATCTTCCCCAACATTTGGGATGTCTCGGGTAATCTCTTCTGCGCCTAGTTTGGTATCACGTGCTTCTGTTTCATATTCTTCAATGTGGATAGAAGTAAAGACATCATCACGCACAATACGTTCGTTGAGGAGAATCGCATCCTCGTAGTTATACCCTTCCCAAGTCATAAAGCCCATTAGGATATTACGTCCCAAGGCAACTTCCCCTTGTTCTGTGGAAGGTCCATCTGCCAGAACAGATTGATATTCCACTCGATCACCCACATCCACAATGGGACGTTGGTTGATACAGGTACCATGGTTGGAACGAAGGTATTTGGTGAGACGATAGTCTTTGATTTTACCATCATCATATTTCACTTCGATGTTTCTGCCAGAGACTTTGGAAACCATGCCGTCCCCTTCAGAAAGCAAAGCAACTTCAGAGTCAATACAGTTTTTATGCTCTTGTCCTGTTGCCACAATGGGTGCCTCTGGACGAAGAAGAGGCACAGCTTGCCGTTGCATGTTTGCTCCCATGAGGGCACGGTTTGCGTCATCGTTTTGTAGGAAAGGAATCATTGCTGTCGCAATAGACACCATCATTTTAGGAGAAATATCCACGTAGTCCACCAAATTAGGTGCAACAGAAATGGTCTCGTTTCTGTGACGACAGGTGATACGCTGATTCATAAAGCAGTTATTTTCGTCTAGTGGTTCAGTGGCTTGCCCCACAGTAAATTCATCTTCAATATCTGCTGTCATATAATCAATGACATCGGTTACTTTTCCTGATTCTTTATCCACCTTACGATATGGGGTTTCAATGAAACCAAAGCGATTGATTCTGGCATAAGATGCAAGATAGGAAATCAAGCCGATGTTAGGACCTTCAGGGGTTTCAATGGGGCAAAGTCGACCGTAGTGGCTATAGTGGACGTCACGCACGTCAAAGGAAGCACGGTCACGAGAAAGTCCCCCTGGACCAAGCGCAGAAAGACGACGTTTGTGGGTCAATTCAGCAAGTGGGTTTGTTTGGTCCATGAATTGGGACAGTGGTGAAGAGCCGAAAAATTCCTTGATTGCCGCTGTCACAGGACGAATGTTAATCAGACTTTGAGGGGTGACAACATCCATATCTTGAATGATCATTCTTTCACGAATCACACGTTCCATACGAGAAAAACCAATACGGAATTGATTTTGTAGAAGCTCACCAACACAGCGAAGACGACGGTTGCCCAAATGGTCAATATCGTCTGGATTCCCCAATCCAACAGCTAGGCTGTTTAGGTAGTTGATGGAAGCCATGATATCAGCGACAGTAATGTGTTTTGGGCAAAGATTGTCCAAATTTTCTTTGAGGGCTTGTTTCAAGTCATCTTCTTTAGGGAATTGATCCAATAATTGGCATAAAACAGGGAAAGAGACAAGCTCTGTTATGCCAACTGATTCAGGGTCAAAAGAAACAAAACCATTTAGATTAACCATGTTGTTAGAGAAAATTTTCGCAGTTTTGCCCTCTGCGATTTTCACAATGGCTTCATTGATACCTAAATTATCCAGTTCGATGGCTCGTTCTCTGCTCAGGTTTTCTCCTTCTTCAGCCACAATTTCCCCTGTGCGAGGGTCAGCCAGAGCTTGGGCAAGGGTCGCACCTGAAAGACGGGTCCAAAGAGCCATTTTTTTGTTGAATTTATAACGTCCAACTGCAGAAAGATCATAACGTCGTGGGTCGAAGAACAATGCTTTCAGCAGTGTTTCTGCAGATTCTACTGTTGGTGGCTCACCTGGACGAAGTTTTCTGTAAATTTCTAGCAGTGCCTCTTCATAAGTTTTAAAGGTATCTTTTTCCAAAGTGGCAAGGATACGATCATCTTCCCCGAACATTTCAAGTATTTCTGCATCTGTCTTAGGGCCAACAGCACGAATCAGGCAAGTGATGGGAAGTTTTCTATTTTTATCAATACGAACATTAAAAATGTCGGACAAATCTGTTTCATATTCAAGCCATGCCCCACGATAAGGAATGACTGTGGTACCAAAAGTCAGATTTTCTGCTTTATCTGCAGTGCGGGTAAAATACATCCCTGGACTTCTGACAATTTGCGAGACAATAACACGCTCAGCACCATTGATGATAAAGGTACCTGCGTTGGTCATTAAAGGGAAATCTCCCATAAAAATCTCTTGTTTTTTGATGGAATCTTTGTCTTTTCCTGAGAGGTTACGAAGTTGTACTTGGACTTTGATTGGAGCTGCAAAGGTGGCATCCCGTGCTTTACATTCCTCTTCATCATATTTTGGTTTTTCGTCCATTGTATAGTCTACAAAAGATAGTTCCATATTGCCTGCATGGTCTGTGATGGAGGCAACATCTTTGAAGACTTCTCTGAGTCCTGTTTTCAAAAACCACTGGTAGGAATTTTTTTGCACCTCTAAAAGGTTAGGCATTTCCAGTAATTCTTCATAGCTGGCAAAACTTTTTCGCAGTGTTTTGCCATAATATACGTCTTTTGGCATGAAAAAATCAACTCGCTTTCATTTTTATTGTTTACGACACACCCACTTACGTGGATAGTTTTTTTCTCTTCCTTATTGCCAAATTATGTTCCTTGTGTTATACTAATTTATAGGATGGCAGAGATGTTATTGGAAAATTCAGTATTGGTGTCGATACAAATCTATTCATTTTACCATAGTTTCCCTCTCTTTGTCAAGTATATTTTCAGATTTTTTTTGCCTTCTTTTTTTAGAAGGCTTTTTTATTTTTTACTAGACGAATTTCACTTACTGTGCTATACTAGTGATGATCTCTAAAATTCTGATATCCTTACATTGATGTTTTACTCTTTTTTCCAAAAGTTTTTAGAGATACCTAATCAAATTAAAAATGGCTTTCGTTTCCAAAAAAATATTTATTTTCTAAGGAGGATTTTTTATGTTTTCAATCGGTATTGATCTAGGTGGCACAAACGTTGCTGCTGCTGTTGTCTCTGAAGAGGGTGAGATTTTATCTCGCTCTTCCATCCCTACGCCAAAAAAATGGGGAAGTGAATTACCCCAGCAAGTCGCTGAAGCAATGGTAGAAGCTAGTTTTCTTGCGTTAGAAGGAACAGCCTTTTCCTTTGGTGAAGCAAGCTCTGTAGGGATTGGTACCCCTGGAACAGTTGACCCCACCACGCAAACCATCGGGCTTTGGAGTAACATGGATTTTCATGATGTTCCACTGGGAAAGCTTTATACTGAAGCTGCCAAAAAGAGAAGTGATGTGGTTCCAAAAGTATACTTAGAAAATGATGCCAACGCAGCAGCTTTGGGAGAATTTTTTGCAGGGGCTGGAAAAAACGGGGATTCCCTTGTGGCAGTTACTTTAGGCACAGGTGTTGGTGGTGGTGCTATTTTTAATGGAAAATTATTCACAGGTTTTAACTATGCCGGCATGGAAATTGGTCATTTTGTGTTAAAAGCTGGGGGACGTCCCTGTTCTTGTGGAAGAAAAGGCTGTTTTGAAGCTTATTCCTCTGCGACTGCCTTGATCTCTCGCACCAAAGAAATGATGGAACAAAACACCAGCAGTAAGTTGTGGGAAATTGCTTCTTCTTTGGATAAAGTGAATGGTAAAACCGCTTTTGATGCTGCTCTTTTAGGGGACGAGACTGGGCTTGCTGTCGTTGATGAATATATTTACTATCTTGCCAGTGGGGTCACAAGCCTGATCAATCTATTTCAACCAGAAATTTTATGTATCGGCGGTGGTGTGGCAGGTCAAAAGGACAAACTTATCACTCCCCTATTGAAAATCGTGGATAACGAAGATTATGCTAGAGGTTTAGATCATCGCACACGTGTGGTGGTCGCAGAGTTAGGAAATGACGCCGGCATCATTGGTGCAGGCATGTTGTGGAAATTTTCAGACAACTAATCTTGGTGTTGACCTCAGGTTATTTCCTTAAAATGATAAATATCTTGCTCATTTTTGACTCTATGCAAAGAAAGAACAACAAAGTTTCTTTTTGCTAAAATATCAAAAATCCAGAGAACTCATTCTACTGAAGTTCTCTGGATTTTTTGCACTTTTGGGTTTCTGTTCAAATAAGCAATCCCAAAAGCAATTTTTTATTGTAAGTAACGAATATAAAAATTATATAACATCATTGCAACTTCTGCTCGGCTGGCGTAATCTGCTGGTTTTAGCAAATAGCTACTTTCTGGGATGCCGTAAAACAATCCCTTGCCCACCATCCACGCCATTTCTTTGCTTGACCAAGAAGGCACTTGGTCGCTATCATGGAAAGAGGATAGGTCACCAGTATGACTCATATCAAGTTCCAGATATTTTTCTGCAAAACAATACAGCATGATTGCTACTTCTTGCCGTCTGACAGAAAGATTTGGCATGAAATAGCCATCGCCCATGCCAGCGACAAGCTCCTGACTGCCCCCCCAACTGACAAAGGTGTCATACCAATCTCCAGCATAAACATCCACAAAAGACGCTGTCGCATTTTTTAATTCTTCTTCAGGAGAACCAGCAAGACGATAAAGCACCGTTACCATCATCCCTCTGTTCATAAACTCGTTTGGCTGAAAAAAATTATCACTGGTACCAGCGAAAAGGTTCTTTTCTATGACAAATTTCACAGCTGTATAAAACCAATCACTGGTCGTCACATCTAAAAAACTCATGGCGCTGTCTGTTGTGCCAGCAGAAATTTGATAGGCACCTTGGACTGTTACTTTCACAGCGCTGCTACCTACACGAACAATGGCGTTGGTGTTTTCTGCCACCAAGTATTGATTTCCTGTTTTCAGCAAACCTGAATTTTGCAACTCCCCTGTGCTTAAATTCACCACAGAACCTTGGGTTTCTATTGCCATTTCCCCTTCTATTGGCACCAAAACAGAACCTTGAGGTAGTGCAAGCATTGAATTTGGCGTTAGCGTCAGAACTGAATTTGAATGAGAAAATTCATTTTGAAGGCTTTCTAATTCTTCTAATT
This sequence comes from Eubacteriales bacterium, assembly GCA_044432725.1. Lineage (GTDB taxonomy): Bacteria > Bacillota > Clostridia > Oscillospirales > Oscillospiraceae > JAWXUK01. The sequence continues at coordinate 129,197 of JAWXUL010000001.1, read as the reverse complement.
TATCCTGATACAGGGTATCCATCCCCTGAGAAATACCTTCCTCCTGTGCTTGTTGCATCACAGCCAGATAGGTGTTTTCCAGAAAATCAAGAGAAATCAAACTATCACTAGAGGCAAAGACAGCCCCCACGAAACAAAAAGTCACGCTGATTGGAAGAAGTAATTTATATTTTGCTTTCATTGTCTTCCTCTCCTATTCCACGTGGGGAAATCATATAGCTTAATGCCAAAAGACTGTCAGAAAAGTGAACTGATTCCACGACGACAGAGTCCACAGAAATTTCTTCGTTGGTGAAATTCCAAATCCCTTGGATTCCGCATTTCACCAAATTTTCAGCTGTTTTTTGCGCCATATTTTTGGGTACTGTGATGACCCCCACGCTAACCGGTTCCTTTTCCAAAAAAGAAGATAATTCAGACACATCATAGACAGGAACGTCTTGCAACTGTGTGCCAACAACCAAAGGATTGACATCAAATGCTGCCATAATTTGAAATCCATATTCTCCAAAGGGGAAATTTTCTAATAACGCTCTGCCTAAGTTTCCGACCCCTAAGATAATGGCACGATTACCACGGGTAATCCCCATGATTTCTGCTACTTCTTCACGGAGAGAGCTGACAGTATAACCATAACCTTGCTGTCCAAATTCGCCAAAACACGATAAATCCTGACGTATTTGAGAGGCAGTCAGCCCCATTGCTTTCCCCAATGCGCCAGAAGAGATACGAGTAGTCCCTTTGTTTTGTAATTCTGACAAATAACGATAATATCTAGGTAAACGACGTATGACAGCAGTGGAAACTTTGTTGTTACGACCCATTTGTTACACTCCTAAAAGGATAAATTTCTTTCATACTTTTTTACTATGCCTTTTATTATACTTTATTTTTAAATTTTTGTCAAGAGAGTTCGAAAAAGTCGAAAAAAGGAACGCCCAAAGGGCGTTCCTTGTTCGGATAATCTTTATGATTAGCCTTGCTCACGCATACGAGCGAAGCAATCGCTGCAATATACAGGACGTTCGGATTTTGGTTCGAAAGGCACTTTTGCCTCGCTACCACAAGCAGCACAAGTTGCGCTGAAATACTCACGAGGTCCACGAGCAGCATTCTTGCGGTTATCACGGCAAGTTTTGCAACGTTGAGGTTCGTTTTGGAATCCTCTTTCTGCGTAAAATTCTTGTTCACCAGCGGTAAACACGAATTCGTCCCCACATTCTTTGCAGGATAGGTTTTTGTCTTCGTACATGGTATTCCCTCTCTTTGACTTCCCCCATTGATATTCTATCTTCTGGGCAATTGTAATATGCGATCAGCTGATGCTGGATACGCCTTGGTTAGGATATGAGCCAGTTTTTCGCTTCGTCCAAGCGGCATGATCCACAATACAAATGGAGGCGACCGATTCCCACTGCAGAGAAAGGATGAAAAAAATCTGAATCAAGAACTAAAGTCTTCTGTTACTCTAGCACAGGTCTATCATATCTAATTTTCTGCTCTTTGTCAAGAGTTATTTTCATTAAATTTAAATTTTTTTTAATAATTTTTCCTTATTTCTTGTTAATAGGCAAAATAGCTAAAAGAAAAGTTTTTTTTTGACATATCTTACAATTTTCTTACCAAGTCAATCAGCTTCTTTGCACTAGCTTCTGCCTGCTCTTGTGTTTTTGCTTCTACCATGACACGAATCAGTGCCTCTGTCCCAGAGGGACGTACTAAAACTCTTCCTGAATCTCCCAAAATTTCTTCGATTTCTGTTATTCCTTTTGCCAATTTAGCACTTTCCATAATTTCTTGTTTTTTATCTTTGTCTGTCACTGGAATGTTCTGTAACACTTGGGGATATTTAGGACAGGCACCAAATAACTCAGAAGCTTTTTTTCCACTTTCTTTCAGCAGAGCCAACATTTGAAGTGCTGTCAACTGACCGTCCCCTGTTGTTGCATATTCACGGAAAATAACGTGGCCTGATTGTTCTGCTCCCATCGCCAAGCCTTCCTCTTCCATCAGTTCTAATACATTTCTGTCCCCTACATCGGTACATTTCAGTAAAAGCCCATGCTCTTTGGCAAAGACGTGCAGTCCTAAATTGGACATCACTGTGCCAACAATGGTGTCTTGGGGCAATTTATTTTGATTTTTTAAGCTGAGACCATATAAGGCAAGCATTTGATCCCCATCAATTAAACTTCCTTTTTCATCTAATAACAAACAACGATCTGCATCTCCATCAAAGGCAATCCCCAAATCATAATGCCCAGCTACAATCATCGCTGACAGCTCTTCCACATGGGTAGAACCACAATTTTGGTTAATATTCACCCCATCTGGATCAATATTGATGATATCTGCATGAAGTTTAGGGAAACGTTCAAACAAGAGGGCTGCTGTGGTGTAAGAGGCACCATTGCCACAATCCACTAAAATTCGTAATCCTTCTAAAGTGTGATTGACTGTTGTGCATAAATAATCTACATAATTTTCCACAGCTCTGGGTGCTAAATAGGTCACTTTTCCAATATTGCTATGAGTACGTCTTTCTATATTGTTATAGCCCAGAAGAACGATTTCTTCCACTTTTTCTTCCAGTTTATCTGATAGTTTAAAGCCTTTGTCATTAAAAATTTTAATCCCATTATGCTCAAAAGGATTGTGGGATGCAGAAATAACAATACCAGCAGTTGCTTTTTGGTTTATGGTCATTTTCGCCACTGCTGGGGTAGAGATGGTACCCAAATCAAGCACATCTGCTCCTGCTGTACACAAGCCAGCAATGAGAGATCCTTTGAGCAAGTCTCCTGAAATTCTGGTATCTTTCCCAATTGCGACAGTGGGGCGTTTGTTTGTTTTTTGCAAGACTGTGGCAACAGCAAGTCCGACTCGATAGGCAAGGTCACTGTCAAGTCCTGCATTGGCAATGCCACGAATACCATCTGTTCCAAATAATTTTCCCATGATTTACCTCACATTCATTTCAGCCTTTTTTGTCCACTTTTTTTTCTGCTCTGGTGCGATCGATATTGGCACGATCTCCCATAACTTCACCATATAAAAATTCATGAACTGTTTTCTCTGGTTTTTCTTCTTGCTTTGGATTTTTTTCTTCTTCTATCACAGAAAGGGCTGTGGTTCGTACCTGTAACAAATTACTGGTAGAGACATATGAATTTTCCTCTGTCGATAATTCTTCTAATTCTTCCAACAAGCTTTTTTGTTTTTCTTCTAAACCACTTGCCTGTGTTTCTAAAAACTTTTCATTTTTCATGGCAATGGAAGTGATTTTTCTGGCTTCTAGCTTATCTTTTTCCGGTGTATCCATGTTAGAACTCCCCTTTTTTCTTGGAAATTATTTCATCCATATGGACTTGGTCTTGGTTTTTTTCAAATTCTGACAAGCCTAGGTGTTGGTACGCTTTCGAGGTGACACAACGTCCCCGTGGGGTGCGAGTCAAGAAGCCCAGTTGCATAAGATATGGCTCGTAAACATCTTCTAGGGTGACTGCTTCTTCATTGATTGTTGCTGCCAGAGTTTCCAGCCCCACAGGACCTCCAGCATAATTTTCGATGATACTGGAAAGCATTCGTCTGTCTATGGAATCTAGTCCAAGGTGGTCAACTTCCAAAGCTGTCAGGGCAAGGGCAGCGACTTCTTGCGTGATCACACCACCAGCTCGCACTTGGGCAAAATCTCTGACTCTGCGTAACATACGATTGGCAATCCGAGGGGTTCCACGAGAACGACGAGCCAATTCCAAAGCCCCCTCGTCTTCGATTGGTACTTCCAAAATACTTGCCGATCGAGTGATGATCAGGGATAATTCCTCTGGGGTATATAGCTCTAAGCGAAGAAGAACTCCGAAACGATCACGAAGAGGTGCAGAAAGCTGTCCTGCTCTGGTGGTGGCACCAATTAAAGTGAATTTCGGTAAATCTAATCGCACAGAGTTTGCCGAAGGACCTTTGCCGATGATAATATCAATGACATTATCTTCCATTGCTGGATATAAAATTTCTTCCACAGCACGATTGAGGCGATGAATTTCGTCTACGAATAAAATATCATTTTCCCCTAGATTGGTCAGAAGTGCTGCAAGATCCCCTCCCTTTTCAATGGCAGGGCCAGAGGTGATTTTTAAGTTTACGCCCATTTCGTTGGCTATAATGTGGGAAAGTGTTGTTTTCCCTAAGCCAGGAGGACCATGTAACAAAACATGATCCAAAGACTCTCCTCGCATTTTTGCTGCTTGGATAAACACTTCTAAATTGTCTTTTACTTTGCTTTGTCCGATATAGTCAAGCAAAGATTGGGGGCGAAGATTTCCTTCGCTGTCATCTTCTGGAATTGCCTTGGTAGAGACCAGATAGTCCTCGTCGTACTCTTCTTCGGAGAAAGAAGAAAAATCAATACTCAATGGAACACCCCCTTTGTAATAGAGAAAAGATTATTTCATCATTTTTTTCAAAACTTCTTTGATGATTTGTTCTAAAGTCAGTGGTTCTAGGTCTATGGTTTGCAAGGCTTGCGCAATTTCCACAGGACTATACCCCAACACAGCCAAAGCAGCTGTGGCTTCTGAGCGTTTATTTTGGGGAATCACAGTCACAGCTGGACTATGACTCTCCCCTGCTGCAAGGGTGAGATTTTGTCCCTTGGCGAGTTTGTCTTTTAATTCTAAAATCACACGCTGTGCGATTTTTTTTCCAATACCTGGGGCAACGGTCAAGGCTTTTTCGTCTCCTGTTATAATCGCAAGTGCCACATCAGCAGGGCTTGACATGGACAAAATCCCAAGCCCTGCTTTGGGACCTATGCCAGAGACAGAAATCAGTTGCTGAAACATATGTTTTTCTTCCACGGTATAAAAACCAAAAATATCCATTGCGTCTTCTCTGACATGGAGATAAGTGAACAGCTTATGGTCTTTTCCTATTTGTAATTTTCCGATGGTATTCCCTGTGCTGTGGCAGAGATAACCTACGCCTTGGCAGTCTACCACCACCAAATTTCCTTCTATATGGGTGATTTTTCCTGATAAGTAATAAAACATTTAGGATAACCTCTCTAACGGGTTTGATATTTTTTTGGATCAAAGACTCTGTCTTGGTTGAGTAAAGAACTTGCACAACGGCTGTGACAAAGGGCAATGGCAAGTGCATCCGCCGCATCGTCAGGACGAGGAAGGCTTGGCAATTTGAGCAGTTTTTGTGTCATTTGCATTACTTGCATCTTTTCTGCTTTTCCATAGCCTGTGACTCCTTGCTTTACCTGATTGGGAGTATATTCATAAATGGGTAAACCAAAACGTTCGCCTTCTAATAAAATCACCCCTCTGCCATGGGCAACAGAAATCCCTGTGGTGACATTTTTGCTGAAGAAAAGTTCTTCCACTGCCATTTCATCTGGGGAAAAGGTTTGCAATAACTGTGCCATATCCTCTCCGATTTGTAGTAAACGACGAGAAAGGGGCAAGCCAGCTGGTGTGGAGATGACACCATATTGAAGGACTTTATTCTGATTTTTTTCATGTTGGATCAAGCCGAAACCAATGGTTGCAATGCCTGGGTCAATTCCTAATATTATCATGAGATGTCCTTTTCTTTTCTGTCGTTTAAAAACAAGCAATCCTTCTGTGCAACATTTGGTCCCTGACTTCCCTATCAATATGGACAGAGAAAGGAAGATTTCATTGTTTTTTGTGGTGAAAGACACAGATTTCCACCATGTTCAACGAAAAAATTTTTGTTCCATGCACATATCAGCTTCTAAACCTTTTTTATTATATCACAAAAAATGTGAAATGAAAAGAAAAATTTTCAAAGAGAATTACTTAGGAAACACCTCACAAAACAAAGGATGAAGCGAGATCTTTTAAGAGGGAAATACCCTGTAGTATTTCCTCTTCTGTATTGAAAAAAGAAAAGCTAAATCGAAGCATACCTTGGGTTTCAGTCATGTAATCTTGATGGAGGAGAGGCGCACAATGAATCCCTCCTCGGCAAGCAAGGGCGCCTTTGTGCCATAAAATATCGCTTAACACCGAGGAATCTTTCCCTTCTATATTCAGTGCCACCACAGGAAGATTATAATTTTCTCTTCCATAAAGAGTGATTTGTGGGATTTTTTTCACTTCTTCTGTGAATATCTGTGTCAGATTTTCTTGGTGTGCCAGAATTGCTTCTTGTCCTATGGATTCTATCCATTCTAATGCTCCCAACAATCCTGAAATACCAGTGACATTGAGTGTGCCAGCTTCTAGCCTTTCAGGCATAGAGGAGGGTTGTTCTTGGGAAAAACTGTTATTTCCACTCCCACCAAAGAGAAGGGGACGTAAGGAAAGCTGAGGAGAAACATAAAGTCCTCCTGTCCCAGTGGGACCATACAGGGATTTATGTCCAGAAAAGCAAAGGATATCAATGTGCATTTCTGTCACATTAATGGGAAGTAGCCCTATGGTTTGTGCCGCATCTACAATAAAAAGAAGATTTTTTTCATGACAAAATTTTCCGATTTCTACTAAGTCACAATAGGCACCTGTCACATTAGAAGCATGGCTCAAGATCAACGCCTTTGTCTTTGGGGTGATTTGCTTTTGAATTTCTTCCAAGGAAAAATGGTGGACTTGAGAAACAATGGATAAAGAAATCCCCTGTTTTTCCAAGTGATAAAGGGGGCGAAGAACAGAGTTATGAGACCATGTCCCAGTCATCAGGTGGTCACCTGAGGAAAACAGCCCCAATAGTGCAAGATTCAGTGCATGAGTGCCACTGGTGGCAAAGACAATGGTATCAGGGCTTGGGGCTGAAATCAACTTTGCCAAAGCCTTTCTTGTATTAAAAATCTGGCGATTTCCCATCAAACTGGGTGCATGGATACCACGGTTGGGATTGCCAAAATGCTCTAAGGCAAATATCATATTTTCTTTTACTTGCTTTGGTTTTTCCAGACTAGTGGCACTGTGGTCAAAGTAAATCATAGATGGATTACCTTGTTTGCTCGGGCTAAATGCTGACTAATTTCGTACATGTTTGCGACTTCCCCGATTTGTAAATCTAACTCATAAAAATCTATACAGGTACCACAAGTCAAAATTGTAACCCCTCTTTTTTCCAGTTCTTTCAAATCTTCTAAACTTGTGGAATAAGGGTCACTGGTGATTTTGGCGCCTCCATTGATAAAAATAACAACATTTGGCTGAATATCCTCTTGTAACAAAGTGAAAAGATATCCTTTCATCAATAATTTCCCCAATTTTTCTTCTCCTACCCCTAAAGTTTCTGAAGAAATGAGTAGTGCAACTGTATCCGTCTCTTGTCCTTGCCTTGTTGGCTTTTGGGGCAGAGTTTCTTTTGGGACTTCCTCTCCCACTTGCAGGATGACAGAAAAATGATTTTCTTCTATTTCAGTCCATTGGTGGGTAATTTTAAGCTGATTTGCCATTTTTATTAAATTTTGAACTGCAATGTAATTGTCCACTTGTACATTGATTTCACCATCTTCTGTTAAATTCCGTATCGCATTTCTTGTTTTGATCACGGGGATAGGGCAGTTATCCCCACGTGCGTCGATATAGAGTTCCATCTTCTTCACCTTATTCCCGTATCAATATTTCTTTTTCTTGCTTTTTTGTAATTTCTCCTACTATGCTAGCAGAGATTCCTTCTTCTTGTAAATGTTTTACAAAGACAGCACTTTCCTTTTCAGACAAAGCCAACAGCAATCCCCCTGAGGTTTGTGGGTCGAACAAAATCTCTTCCATTGCAAAGGATGTTTTTTGAAAATGAATGAACTCTTCTAAAAAATTTCGATTTCGTTGACCTCCTGCTGTGAGCAGAAATTGATTTGCATAATCTAACGCAAATGGCAAGACAGGGATACTGCTCTCGGTGATTTTACAGGAAAGTTTCCCTCCCATCATTTCGTGGAGATGTCCTAAAAATCCAAAGCCTGTCACATCTGTGCAAGCATGAATCTGATACTTATGGCTGATCATGGCTGTTTTTTGATTTAAAGTCTCCATAGAAGAAAGGGCTTCTTGAAATGCAATTTCAGAGGCTTCTCCCATGGTGTTGGCTGTGGTGATAATCCCAGTCCCCAACTTTTTCGTCAGTACTAGATGATCCCCTTCTTGCCCTGTATTATTGCGATAATATTTTTGTGGGTGTACTAGCCCCATGACTGAAAGTCCATATTTCAATTCATCATCATAGATAGAATGTCCCCCCACCAGAGAACCACCGGCTTCAGCGACTTTTTCAGCGCCTCCCTCCAGAACAGGGGCTAAGAGATCTAAATTCATTTTCTCTGGAAAACAAACTAAATTTAGGGCTGTTTTCACAACACCACCCATGGCATAGACATCGCTCAAAGCATTTGCTGCAGCAATTTTTCCAAAAGTATAAGGGTCTTCTACCATGGGAGGAAAAAAATCTACAGTTTGTATGGTCGCAATGTCCTCTGTGATTTGATAAATGGCGGCATCATCACTACTTTGAAATCCCAGTAAAAGTTTTTCGTCCTGAATGGGTGTAGAGATGTGGGATAAAATTTTTGACAAAACACCTGCGCCTAATTTGGCAGTGCAACCACCGGATTGACAGATTATATTTTTCATGTTACTTACCTTCTTTTTCAAAAAGAATGACTGAGATATTATGTTTTTTTTGTAAAGCATTTACCCTTGACAGAAATTGTTCTCCTTGGTGTTGTGGATTATATTGGCTAAGGATAAAAAAGATTTTCCTCTCTCCCACATTTTTGAAAGACCCCCAAGGAGAAACAAAAATTTGAAAGAAATCTTCCAAAAAGATGATGTCATCTTCTGATTTATTCAGATGGATTTTCCCTTGCTCTTTACGAAAACAGACCTCTTTTAATGGTTTCCCCAAAGCATTCAAGCCAAGAAGGGCAATCACAATGTTCGACTCTGGTAAAAGGACAGGTTCATGGTCAGAAGGTACTTTCATTGGCATACATTTTGCTCCATCCCCTTCTAATAAGGTGATATTAGCAAGATTCATCATGGATTTTAATTGATTATGTGGAAGGGAACGTAATTTCTTTCCCGTTTCTTCTCCCATGACTGCGTAACGTCCTTGTTGCCAGAGATTTTTCATCTCTGTTTCTGTTTTCGCATAGTGCTGATTTTCAGGACGATAAATATGTGTAGTGGTGGAGACGAAAACTTTTTGCTGTTGTGAAAATTTATGTGCCATCAAATAGAGTAAAGTAGTTTTCCCTCCTGCCCCCACCAAGGTAATGATGTTTTTTTCTTCTCCTGTTGCTAGCAGAAAAGATTCTACAGGCAATGGGCTTAAAGTATTGTTTTCATTTATTTTATAAAGGTTTGACATCAATATCCTCCAATTCTTGTTTTTCCACAGGAAAGAAAAATACATCCTCTGGATAGCGAGAAATGACCTGTTTCCCTCCCACATCTCCTTGGAGCCCCATGAGTTCTGGATAGTATTTTTGGAAAAAAATCACAGGATTGCCTCTCTGGTTTTCATGGGCACACAAAGAAATTCCTTGGGGGATTTTCCTATGATTTTCAATGAAACGTACCATGGTTTCTTTTTGGAAAAAGGGCTGATCGCCGACAGAAAAAAGACAATTTTCTGAATCAGGATGTTCCTTTCTGATTTCCCCAAGGGCAAGTTTGATAGAGTGGGAAATTCCTTTTTCCGGATTTTTGTTGTGAATTAAAATGCAATTTTCTTCTTGTAAATCTTCCATAATGGATTGATATTGCGTCACGACATAAAGATGATTGATCAGTTTTTCTTCTGAAGCGTGACAAAAAACATCCCACATATAGCGATACATGGCTTTTCCCTTGATGGGGTAACATAATTTATTTTCCCCAAATCTTTCACTTTTTCCGGCTAGAAGTAAAACAGCTTCCATTATGAACAGGACTCCTTTCTTCGTGCTGCTCGCCAAGCAATCAACTCACCAGCGACAGATATTGACAATTCTTCTGGTGTTTCTGCACTGATTTCTAAACCAATGGGGGTTTTCACTCTATTTCTCGCTTCTGTAAAGCCTTCTTTTTCTAAAATATCAAAAACTTTTTCTTTTTTTCGACGGCTACCCATGACGCCAATGTAACTGACTGGGGACGTTAGCGCAAAGCGTATACAATCTAAATCACCTTGGTGTCCTCTGGTCATGATGCAGATGGCATCCTCTTCTCTAGGATATAACGCATCCTTCAAGGTGTTTTTTAATGCTGAAAAATCCTTTATCTGACATAATTCACCTATGGGAAAGGCTTTGGGATTGCAAAAATCCTCTCTGTCATCTATCACAATCAAAGGAAATTCCAAATTCATCAAAAGCCTCGCCAGAGCTTGACTCACGTGGCCTGCGCCAAACAAAAACACCCGACCACCTTCCACATAGGGAAAAGAAATTGTGTTTTTTTCAAAATTTATACTTGGAAAATTCAAAGAAAGAGGCAAAAAGCAGGGCTTTCCTCCATCTAAAGGCAGAGAAAATGCCATCTTTTTATCTTCCCATAAAATATCATCTAACTCAGAAATTGGTGTATAGAGAATTTTGGTATTTCCTCCACAAATCATACCAATTTCTCCTGATTCTTCATCATTCAAACTATATTGAATTACTTTTCCGATATTTTTTCCTAGCATAGCTTGTGCTACTGTCATTGCTTCTTTTTCCAAGGCACCTCCACCAATGGTGCCATAGAGTAACCCAGTTTTCCCCAGCAACATCGTTGCCCCTAATTTCCGAGGGGTAGAGCCTTGTGTTTCAACCACTGTGACAATCACTAGATCTTCCTTTGGGTGCAATTCTGCCATTTCTAGTAATTTTTTCATCTAATTCACCTGTCCACAATTTAGCGTATCCCCTCGTAAAACTTCCACAGCATGGGGAAGCACAGTTGAAAAAATATCAAAACATTCCTGACAAGCCTTTGGACTGCCTGGCAAATTGATGATCAAGGTTTTTCCTCTTATCACAGAGACCCCACGACTGAGCATTGCTTTTGCTGTGATTTCTATGCTTTTACGACGAATTTCTTCTGAAATACCTGGAACAAGCCGATCTGCCACTGCCAATGTCCCCTCTGGGGTTATATCTCTGGGAGAGAGCCCTGTCCCACCAGTGGTGAGCACCAAGTCCAGTTGCAGTTGATCTGCCATTCGACACAGATTTCTTTCTAATTGCACTTGTTCATCTGGAATTAAACGAGCTTCCTCTACCTGAAACCCAGATTTCTCCAACAAATTCACTAATAATTTACCACTTTCATCTTCTCTTTCTCCTGCATAAGAACGGTCTGACAAAGTGATAACCCCTGCTCTTGGTGGACATGGTTTCCCACAAGGAATGATTTCCATTACATCCCCCACAGACATAGGTCCCCCATGTATGACTTTGGCAAAGACACCTTCTCTGGGCATAATGCAGTCACCCATTTGTTGATAAATCTCGCAATGGGTGTGACATTCTTTCCCTATTTGCGTCACTTGTAGAATTATATTTCCAGATTTGAGCCACGTGCCAACAGGCAACTGAGCAAAATCAATCCCTTGAACCAGTAGATTTTCTGCAAAATCTCCAGCTGAAATCTTGGCACCTTTTTCCCTGAAAGCCTCTACCTTATCAGCACTTAAGAGACTGACTTGACGATGCCAAGTTCCTCCATGTGCATCTTCTTTAATACCCCAATTTTCTTGAAATTCTACCGAAGTTTGTGGTATTTTCTTTGTTCCTCTTGCTTCACTTATAGAAATTGCTATCACTTTTCCCATATTAGCCCCCTATTTGTCGCATATTTTTAGTTTTTGACTTTCCTGTTTCAAAGCAGTGTGCTTGGGGTTTTTCTGCAATAATTTTTTTTATGTAGGCTTTTAACGCTGATTCTGAATCATTTTCTTCCATAAATTTTCTCAAATCGCCACCTTCTGGATAGCACAAACAAGATTGCAGAAAGCCTGAACTATTGAGACGAATGCGATTGCAAAGATGACAAAATTTATCCTCTATTGGCAAAATAAACCCTAAATAGCCCTGTAACTCTTGAGTTTTGTAATAAATAGCAGGACCATTTCCCTTTTTTTCAGGAGCTAGCTGTAAATCTTTCCACTCCTTTTGAAAATAAGGAATCGTTGCTTCCCTTTTTTCATGTATTGCTTTACCAATGGGCATAGGTTGTATAAATCTTACATCAATAGGGCGGTTTTGTGCTATTTTTGCCAAAGGAATCCATTGTTTTTTCGTTTCTGACAGTAAAACACAGTTGATTTTGGTTTTAAAAAAACTTGTTGACAAAAAGACATTCTCTAAAACCTGTTCCAGTGGGACAGAGGAAGAGGAAAGTTCTTGAAATTGTTGAGAATCAAGGGTGTTTAAGCTGATAGTGAGGGCATCTAAGCCAGAATTCCCTAATTGTTTCAAAAAAGTATTTGAAAAGCTACCATTGCTTGTCATAGTCACTTCTGCCCCTAATTTTTTCAGTTGTTCGATCAAATAGAGACAATCTTTGTGCAACGTGGGCTCTCCACCTGTTATTTTAAAGGAATCAATTCCTAATTCAATCCATATTTTTGCTATTTTCAGAATATCTTCTGTGGTAATAGAAACAGGATAAAAACCACTCTCTTCCTCTGTTTTACAATAAGTACAAGAAAAATTACAAGCATCCGTGATTGAAATTCTGGCATAACGTATATTTCTACCCAGATTATCCTTCATTTATTTCCTCCATTTTCTTGTAATGCCCTGATTTCCCTCCCTGTTTTTCCAACAAATACACCTGAGAAATCACCATTTCCTTATCGACTGCTTTACACATATCATAAATAGTTAAAAGTGCTAAGCTAACTGCTGTTAAAGCCTCCATTTCCACCCCTGTTCCTTGCTGACAAGAAACGGTCCCGGTTGCAATGATGGATGATTTCTCTTCATCTAGTGTGAAATCCACATCTATTTTGCTCAAATTTAGGGAATGACACAATGGAATGAGCTCTGCTGTTCTCTTTCCTGCCATAATACCTGCAATTTGTGCGACTGTTAAAACAGGTCCTTTTTGACTTTCTCCAGCTTTGATCATTTCAAAACATCTTTCGCTGACTAAAATCTCCCCTCGTGCAACAGCTTTTCGCTGGGTGGGCTGTTTCTCTCCAATATCCACCATTTTTGCCTTGCCTTTTTCATCAACATGACTAAATTCCATAACAATCTCTCCTTAAATACCTGTCCCAAAGTTACAATTAGGAAAATGACAGTTCTCACAAGAAAGGCACAGACCTCCATTCCCTAAGCCTGCCAAATAGTCCGTGGTGACTTTATAATCTGCTAATAGCAAAGGTAACACAATGTCAAAAATTGTTCGTTTTGCGTACATGACACAGCCTGGCAGTCCGCAAACAGGGATTCCACCCTCTAAATAAGCAAGAAGAAACATCGCACCTGGAAGGACAGGGGCACCATAAGAAACCACCTTTGCACCTGTATTTTTGATTGCCAAAGGGGTTTTATCATCTGGGTCAACGCTCATACCACCTGTGCAGAGAATCATTTCTGCGCCTTGTGTTTTCATTGTCAATATATTTTCCGTGATACTTTGGTGGTCATCATCACATAAAATCACATCTATGAGCTCACAAGAAAATTCTTTCATCTTTTGGATTAACACAGGAGAAAATTGGTCTTGAATCCTACCATGAAATACTTCTCCACCCGTGACAATAATGGCAAATTTTTTCTTTTTTAATGGAAATAACGATAAAATTGGGTCTTTCCCCACAAGGGTCTTGACTGAATTCATTTTTTCCTTGTCAATGAGAAGGGGGATCACACGAGTCCCACAAAGTTTATCCCCTTTTTTGACTGGCGTTAAGGTAGAACGAGTGGCAACCATCATTTCACCTTGTCCATTGATTTGTCGCAATCTGGGGATGTCTACCACAAAAAGTCCATCATAAAGAGCCATCAAATCAATTTTACCTTCTTTAGGCAAAGAAGCTTCCATCCCTTGATTTTGGCAAATTTCTCTTAAGATTTCTGCCCCTTCATCTTCGTGATACTTTGTACTATCTTGTTCCCAAACAAAAAGATTCGACTTCCCCATGTCAAGAAGACGTGGTATATCTTCTGCTCGCACAATATGACCTTTTGGAAAGGCAACACCTTTCGTCATATTGGGAATGATTTCGGTGATATCGTGACATAAAACATGTCCCACTGCGTCCTCTGTTTTGACTTGTTTCATTATTTTCTCCTTATACTCATTCCATCTAAAAACAAACAATAACTAACCGCTCTCTTTGCTCTTCTCATCGTTGTCGTCCTCCTGAATCCACCAAGGATTCAGGACTCCTCCGCCTTGATAAGAACAAAGATAGACGATGATTTAATTGTTTATTTTTAAATAGAAAGAGTATTAATTTATCTCCAAATTTGGCAACAAAGATTCTTCTAGTACAAATGGTTTTACAATCAGCAAGGTTAAATCTTCTTGTGTTAAAATATCGCTGTAAATACCGTCAATACCAGCATATTGGGCATACATAACATCCCACAAACGATTGAGAGAATGTGTATACACTTTCAGACCCTGTTCTTGTAAAATAGTTGATTTTTCTAATGTTATGGTATTATAGGGCATGGTAACCACATCAATGGCATTATCTTGACAAAAAGTAGCAATTTGTTCTATATCTGGGTCTTCTATTTGATATAATGTAAAAATCCAATTAGAAAATGGATAGATTTCGTTGATCAGTAAAAGCATTTCTTCTTGATATATTTGAACAATGATACGATCAAAAAGAGTTTCATCTTCTGTTTCCTTGACCAATTCTACCAGTTGAGAAAATTGCTTTTCGATGATTTCTGGGTCAGTATCTTTTGTATCTGTCACCCAAAAAACGTCATCATATTCTATCAGCAAGGCAATTAAATCTTCAGCCGTTAAAGGAGTGTACTTATAGTTGATTTTTTCAGAAATAAATCGTGCTAAATCCATATCTGTGTCGCCATCATAGACTTTTTGTTCTAAATTATAGTAAGAAATTTGCTCAAAATCATGTCTAACAACCAAGACATCATCAGATGTCAACTGTAAATCAGCTTCCATCACCCGAATACCTTTTGCATAAGAAGATAGAAAAGCTTCTTTGCTGTTTGTTTCAATTCGTCCTTCTATATCTCCCAAAGCATGGGCAATCAGATTATAATGCTGATGCCATTTCCCTTGTAGCAGTTCTTTTTCTTCTTGAGGGAATTCTTCTGTGATAAAACTACTTTCTTCTATGGTACTCGTTGCTTCAGGGGGAGGAAAAAATGTATCTTCAATGGTTATCCCAATAAATACAAGGGTAAATTGCAAAGCAATCTTTAATATATCTATAAGAATTAACATTTATTCCACCGTAGGCAAAATTACATTTAATAATTCCTGCTTTCCGATGCCTTTCTCTGCAGAAAAGGGAATGATTTCCACCTCGTCATTCAGTCGCAAAACCAGTCTTATTTGATCTAAATTTGGCTCTATTTCTTTTTTCTTTAGTTTGTCTAATTTATTAGCGACCACCACCAGTGGACAGCCTGTTTCTTGAAACCAAGTCGCCATTGTACAGTCATCTGCTGTTGGTTTGTGTCGACTGTCCACGATCATAACCCCTAAGGTCATCAGATCTTCGGGGTCTGCGAAATATTCTTCTATCAGTTTTCCCCAACGAGCACGCTCTGTTTTGGATACTTTTGCATAGCCATAGCCGGGTAAATCCACCAGATAAAACGCATTATCTATTTTAAAATAGTTTATATGAGTGGTTTTCCCTGGAGAATTCCCCACTCTGGCTAAATTTTTACGATTTAAAAGACGATTAATGACAGAAGATTTCCCCACATTTGATCGACCAGCAAAGACAACTTGTGCCATTCTATCTCGTGGAAAATCTTTCACACTGGCAGCAGAAATAATAAACTCTGCATTTTGTAAATTGATTGCCATGTTTTACTCCTTTTCGAGACTTTTTTCGAGACAAAGACGAAATGATGACACAAGTTATCACTTCACTCTAAAAGCTCTCAATCATTCTCTATTGTTGTAAGGGACTTGTCTCCCCACGTGATTTTGTTTTCATTACCATATCCTTCACTGGTTTTCCACGATAAAAAATCACAAAATCAAGTACTTGGTCTATGGTTTCCACTGGATAAAAATTCAGTTGATTACGCACGATTTGGTCAATTTCTTCTAAATCTTTTTCATTTTCTTTGGGAATTAGAACTGTTTTAATTCCATTTCTAAGAGCAGCCATTGATTTTTCACGAAGCCCGCCAATGGCAAGGACTCTGCCTCGTAGAGACACTTCGCCTGTCATGGCAATGCCTCCTCGGACTGACATATCGGTCAAAGCTGAAACAATGGCTGTTGTAATGGCAATCCCTGCAGAAGGTCCATCTTTGGGAATACCACCTTCAGGGAAGTGGATGTGAACATCTTTTTCTTGATAGAAATTTTCATCAATGGAAAGGCTTGTACTTCGACTACGAATCAAACTAAGCGCCGTTTGTGCTGACTCTTTCATCACATCGCCTAAATTCCCTGTCAAAATTATTTTACCAGTGCCTGTCACAATATTGACTTCCACTTCCAGAAGTTCCCCCCCCACAGAGGTCCATGCAAGTCCATTGACAATACCGACACGTTGCTTCAAGCTGTATTGTTGTCCATGAAAACGTTTGGCTCCCAGAAAATCTTCTAAGTTTTTATCTGTGATTTTCACGGAGTCTTCTTCTTCAAGTACCAGTTTCATAGCTGTTTTACGACATAACTTTGCTAATTGCCGTTGCAATCCACGAACACCTGACTCATGGGTATAACCAGTGATGACGTTGCGCAAAGCTAGGTCAGAAATTTTCATCTGTGTTTTGGACATACCATGGGTTTCCAATTCCTTTGGCACCAAATATTTTTTTCCAATTTGAACCTTTTCCTCGTCTGTATAGCTAGGAATCTCGATGATTTCCATACGATCTAGTAAAGGGCGCTGGATGGAAGAAGTGGTATTCGCTGTGACAATAAATAGAACCTGAGACAAATCAAAGGGTAATTCTAAATAATGATCTCTAAAGCTACTATTTTGCTCTGGATCCAAAGCTTCCAGCAAAGCTGCGGAAGGGTCACCACGATGGTCACGTCCCATTTTATCTACTTCATCCAGTAAGAGAACAGGATTATTGCTTCCTGCTTTGGATACAGCAGCAATGACTCGTCCTGGCATAGCGCCGATATAAGTTTTCCGATGACCACGAATTTCAGCTTCGTCACTGACACCACCTAAGGAAATGCGAGCAAAATCTCTCCCCAGCACAGAAGCAATCGAGGAAGCAATGGAAGTTTTTCCAACCCCAGGAGGTCCCACAAGGCACAGAATTTGCCCTTTAATTTCGGGAGACAATTTTCGAACTGCGAGAAATTCCAAAATGCGTTCCTTTACTTTTTCAAGTCCATAATGGTCTTTATCAAGCTGTTTACTTGCCTGAGAAACATTTAATTTTTGCTTTTTAGAAATAGACCAAGGCACTTCTAGACAAGTATCAATATAATTGCGTATAACTGTACTTTCCGAGGAATGACGAGATTGGTGCCCCAAACGTTTCAGCTCTTTTTCCAATTTAACTGCTACTTCTTCTGGCAGATCTAATTCTTCCATTTTTTGACGATATTCTTCAATTTCTTGTTCTTCATCTTCACCTAGCTCTGTTTGAATGGCTTTCATTTGTTCACGGAGATAATAATCTCTTTGATGTTCTGCAATTTTTTCTCTTGCCATTCCTTGAATGTCCATGTCAAGATTCAGAATTTCTACTTCACGAGATAGCAAACGAAATACCTTTTCCAAGCGACGGACAGGAGAAATTTCTTCTAATACCATTTGTTTATCGCTGTTGCGCATAGCAATGTTAGAAGCGATATAATCTGCCACATAACCTGCGTCACTGGTTTCAATAATATTAGCCATTGCGATATCATAAGGAAGATTGGGCGCAAGTTCCACATATTGCTGAAACATTTCACAAGTAGATCTCAGAAGTGCTTCTAGTTTTGCTGTGTTTTTTGGCATGGCATCTTCAGAAAACGGCTTCACCTCGCAGAGTAAAAAAGGTCGTTGTTGTTTCAATTCTTTTAAAGAGCCACGACAAACGCCCTCTACCATAACACGGATATTGTCACCTGGCAGTCGTAAAAGTTGACGCACATGAGAGATGGTTCCGATTTTGCACAATTCGTCTTCTTCGGGAAAATCCACCATCATGTTTTCTTGCCCCACCAAAAAGACGGGTTCACCTGTTGACATTGCTTCTTCTAACGCATGGATAGAGGTTTCTCTGCCCACATCAAAATGAATCAGCACATGAGGAAAGACAGTAATGCCCCGAAGAGCGATTGTTGGTAAAATTGTATTTTTCATAGTTTGCTCTCCTTTTGAAATACCCGCAACCTACCTCTTGGAAGAGGAGCTTGCGGGTAATCATCAATCTGCTAATTTTTGCTTTATTTTGCTGCGATCTTCACGAAGAATCACAGGCTCGCCTTCTTTTTTCACAGCATCTGCTGTGATTGTCACCTTGGTTATGCTATCATCAGAAGGTACATCATACATAATTTGAATCATCACATCTTCCAAAATAGCACGCAATCCTCTGGCACCAATACCACGCTCCACAGCAAGTCTTGCAATCTCAGCTAAGGCTTCGTCTTCGAATTCTAAGTCCACCAAATCATAACCCATTAAAGTGCGATATTGTTTTACCAAAGCATTTTTTGGCTCTGTTAAAATTTGCACCATTTGTTTTTCATCTAATGAAGCCAATGTAGTCAGCACAGGTAGCCGTCCGACAAGTTCTGGAATAATACCAAATTTCAAAAGATCTTGTGGTTGAATTTCTTGTAGCAACTCGCCTACATTTCTATCTTTTTTACTTAAAATTTCTGCTCCAAAGCCTAAACTACGACGGTCTACACGATTTTCAATGATTTTATCCACACCTTCAAAGGCTCCACCACAAATAAATAAAATATTTTTGGTATCGATTTGAATGAATTCTTGATGTGGGTGTTTTCTTCCACCTTGAGGTGGGACATTGGCAACAGTACCTTCTAAAATTTTCAACAAGGCTTGTTGGACACCTTCCCCTGAAACATCGCGGGTGATGGAGGTGTTTTCACTTTTACGTGCTATTTTATCCATCTCATCTACATAAATAATACCTTTTTCTGCAAGTTCGATGTCGTAATCTGCAGCTTGTACCAATCGAAGAAGGATGTTTTCTACATCGTCGCCCACGTATCCAGCCTCTGTCAATGTGGTCGCATCTGCAATCGCAAAAGGCACGTCCAACATTCTCGCCAAGGTTTGGGCAAACAAAGTTTTCCCACAACCAGTGGGGCCGACTAACAAAATATTACTTTTTTGTAGTTCTACATCGTTTTCATTATTACCATAATGAATTCGTTTATAGTGATTATAGACAGCAACTGAAAGAGCTTTTTTTGCTTGCTCTTGCCCAATGATATATTGGTTTAGGACATCGTGAATTTCAGTGGGAATTGGAAGGTCCCCATAAGGGATTTCTTCCACTTCATCCTCTGGATTCTCTTCAGTTAAAAGTTCTGTACACAAAAGCACGCATTTATTACAAATATATGCGCCTGCACCTCCTGCAGCGCCAGAAATCAAGCGTTCAACTTCTTCTTGTTTTCTGCCACAAAAGGAGCATTGTACTGCACGCCGTTTATCATCATTTTTCAATATGATTACCTCCATTTCCTCACATAACTGGAGGATTACCGTTTATCAATTACCTTATCAATTAAGCCATAATCAAGGGCTTCTTGTGCAGACATATAATTATCACGCTCGGTATCTCTTTCCAAATCAGTCAAAGGCCGATTGCAATTTTCAGCAAGAATACGGTTTAACTTATCTCTTGTTTTCAGGATATGATCTGCATGAATTTTAATATCAGAAGCTTGTCCTTTTGTCCCACCAAGAGGCTGATGAATCATTACTTCTGCATTTGGCAGAGCAATTCTTTTCCCTTTTGTACCAGCTGATAACAAAAACGCCCCCATAGATGCCGCCATACCCACACAAATAGTGGAAACATCTGCCTTGATATATTGCATTGTATCATATATTGCCATACCTGCAGAGACAGATCCCCCAGGGCTGTTGATATAAAATTGAATATCTTTATCTGGGTCTTGTGCTTCTAAATAAAGAAGTTGTGCCACCACCAAAGAAGCAGTGGTGTCATTCACATCCTCAGACAAAAAGATGATACGGTCGTTTAGCAAGCGAGAAAAAATATCGTAAGAACGTTCTCCTCGGTTGGTTTGCTCGACTACATAGGGGATAAAACTATTATAACTCATTGACTTACTCCTTGTTTTCTGAAAATCTTATACCACTTAGTATATCCCCGTACACTGGAAAATATACAAAAAGAATCTTATTCTTCTTCTGTTTTCTTTTTACGAGGGGCACGAGGTTTCTTTTCCACTTCACCATCTTCTTTTGCTTTTGTGGTGCGTTTTTTAGGCTTTTCTTCCCCTTCAGTTTCCTTTTTGGCTTTCTTTTCTTTTTTTACTTCTTTTTTCTCTTCTTTATCAGCACTCTCCTCTTTTTTCTCTGGAGCAGGACCGATTTTCGCTTCTGCAATGACAAGCTCTGCAGCACGTTTTAAACGCAAGTCACTACGCATAGTAGGTTCTGGCACAGCTTGTTTCACTTGTTCTTCTGAAATATTATAATCTTCTGCCAGTTGTTTCACTTCAGCCATCAATTCTTCGTCTGTAATGACAAATTTCTCAACATCTGCAACTGCACCAAGGGCCAGTTGGCTTTTTACTTGTTGCAAAGCAGTTGGAGCCAAAGATTGACGAAGGGCATTCATATTGCCACCCATCATTTTGGTGTATTGTTCCATGGACATTCCTTGTGCTGTTAAACGTCTTGCATAATCTTCCATCAACTTGTCGATTTGCATTGCCACCATAACATCAGGAACTTCCCCTTCCATATGGTCAACCAGTTGATCTAAAATCGCATTTTCATAGTCTTGTTCACTATGTTCTTTTCTACGTTCTTCTAATTTTTTGCCAAGACTTTCTTTAAACTCTGCCAATGTGTCAAACTCTGAAACGTCTTTTGCAAACTCGTCATCAACCTCTGGGGCTTGAGGTTCCTTGACTTCTTTTATCTTGACGTGGAATACCACATCTTTCCCTGCTAAATCAGGGGCATATTCTTCTGGGAATTTAATATCAATATCTTTTTCGTCGTCTTTTTTCATACCGATTAGTTGTTCTTCAAAGCCAGGCACAAAAGAACCAGAACCGATGGTTAGCGCATAGTCATCACCTTTACCACCATCAAAAGGCACTCCTTGGTCAAATCCTTCAAAATCGATGACAGCTGTGTCACCATCTTTCACAGCGCCATCAATGGAAACAGAACGAGTCGCACGTTGGACAAAGGGTTTTAGTTCGTTTTCAATGTCTTCTTCTGTGACAGCTTCTACTTCTTTAGGGGCTTGCAAGCCTTTGTAGTTGCTGATTTTCACTTCTGGTTTGGTAGTCACTAAAGCTTTAAAAGTAAGACCATTTTCATCAATGGATACTACTTCTAAACGAGGATAGCCAATTTCTTCGATGTCATTTGCTTCAATGGCTTCTTGTAGTGCAGCAGGATAACATTCGTTGATTGCTTCTTCGTGGAAAATCTCGGCACCATACATTTTTTCAATGATTTTACGTGGAGCCTTTCCTTTACGGAAGCCTGGCACGGTAATTCTGCTACGATTTTTCAAATACACCTTTTGGACTGCTGTTTCAAACACATCAACCTCTACTTGAATTGTCAGTTCTACTGTGCTCTTTTCTTTTTTTTCTACATTAGTAACTTTCATTTTTTTTCCTCCTAATAGATACTTGATTCCACAAGCATCTTTTAAATATAGTCATATTTATTCTACCAGATTTTCAATCAAATTTCTAGTAGAAATTTTAATTTTTTATTCTAAACAAAAAATATTAAAGAACTTTTTTTGGTACACAGTTCAAATAATCTGCTGAAATCAAATGGAATTCTATCCCATCTACAAAAGATTCCACAGCAATCTTATGCTGCTTCCCATGCAAATGACCATAATAACATCGTTTCACATCATATTTTTTTAATAACTCTAATATTTCTTGGCAACAATAACCATTTGCCAAAGGTGGGTAGTGGATAAAGCAAAACTTTTCTTTTTCTCCTGCTGATTTCAAAGAAGTTTCCAAGCGTAGAAGCTCTCTGCGAAAAACCTTAGCACTGTGTTCGCCTCTGTCCTCTTCATAAAACCAACCTCTTGTTCCACAAAGGGCAATTTCATCATAAAAGATACAATTATTATGAAGAAAAGAAAAGGATGACATGTAATGCTCTTGGAAAAATGTCTCCATTTTTTTGATGCCAACCCACCAGTAATCGTGATTGCCTTTTACCAAAATGATTTTCGCTGGGCAGTTCGACAAAAATTGAAAGTCTTTTAAACTTTGTTCGAGTGTCATTCCCCACCCCATATCACCGCACAAAACCAGAACATCTTCAGTAGATAGCGCCGTCAGACTTTTTTCCAGTTTGTCCATGTAGCCTACCCAATTACCGCCAAAAATATCCATTTCTTTTTTCACACCCAAAGATAAGTGCGTGTCACCGATGACAAAAAGGCTCATAAAAACTCCTGCACTGCAGAAATCATGGCTTCTTTTTCCACCACTGAAGTAAAACGAACCTTTTTTCCATGAAGTTCAGCAAGAGGTGCAGGCACAGGCTCTCCTGTTTTCGAGGCAAGTTGGGTTAGTGCATCCAAATCTTTCTCTTGAGAATCTTTTGGTACACCCAAAGCTTCCAAAACTGAATCACAGAATTTATAAGGACTTGCTGTGGAAACCACAATGGTTTTCTTATTATCTTCTGTCTCTGCTCGATATTGCGCCAAAGCATGGAATGCAACAGCTGTATGGGTATCCATTAAATAATCACATTTTTCATATGCTTCTGCAATGGTGCGTTGCACTTCTTTCCCATCGCAAAAATAGCCCACAAATTGTGATGAAATACGAGAGAACTTTGCGGGTTCTACTTCATATTTTCCAGTTTCAGCAAGTTCTTCCATTTTTCCTTTTACCCATGGACCATCTTGAGATACCGCTTGTAAAAGTCGTTCTAAATTACTAGAAACTAAAATATCCATAGAAGGTGAGTTTGTGTTATAAAACTGGCGATTTTTATCATACACACCTGTGCGCAGAAAATCTGTCAATACATTATTTTCATTAGAAGCACAAATCAATTTATCAATGGGCACTCCCATGAGCTTAGCATAATACGCTGCTAAAATATTGCCAAAATTCCCTGTTGGCACACAAACATTGACCAAGTCACCTGCTTCGATTTGTTCATCTCGAATCAAATCGCTGTAGGCAGAAATATAATACACGATTTGCGGCAAGACACGTCCCCAGTTGATAGAATTTGCCGAAGAAAGCAAATAGCCTCGTCGACCAAGCTCTTCTTTTAACGCTTCATCTTGGAACAAAGCTTTGACTCCTGCTTGTGCATCATCAAAGTTACCGACCACTGCTGTGACACCTACATTATCTCCGTCTTGTGTCACCATTTGGATTTCTTGGACTTTTGATACACCGTCTTTAGGATAAAACACCAACACCTTAGTGGAAGGCACATCCTGAAAACCTGCCAAAGCACCTTTTCCTGTATCCCCTGAAGTCGCAACCAAAACGCAGGCTGTTTTGCGTTCTTCTTGTTTTCTTAAGGAGGCAGTTAGGAGATGTGGCAACATTTGCAGTGCCATATCCTTAAATGCACAGGTAGGACCGTGCCACAGTTCCAAAGCATAGGTATCATCCATCACTTTACGCACAGGGGCAATGGCTGGGGTGTCATATTTTTCAGAGTTATAAGCAGATTTCGTAAAATCAGTTAACTCACGGGTGGAAAATTCTTCTAAAAAAATCTTCATCACATAAACGGCACGTTGTTGATAGGACATTGCGGTCAACTCTTGCAAAGCATTATCTGCCAATTTTGGAATATAGGCAGGTATAAACAGCCCACCGTCAGGTGCCAAACCCTGGGAAATTGCTTGGACAGAGGTATAGTGAATGTCCCGATTTCGTGTACTCATGTATTGCATACTGTTCAAATCCTATCTTTCAGTTTTATAACAACTTATATTTGCTTTTCCATGGAATCAAAGAAAGCAATGCTTGCCAAAGAAACTAGATTATTTCTTTGTTTTCACTTTGTTTATGGACATTTAACTCAGAAAAAACGATTGCTCGTCCTTTGGCTCCAATAAACACAAAGAATCATATGTGTTTGATTGAAATTAGTATAAGTTTAACCTTGTTCTTTTCTAAAAAGCCTGTGGCAAATAAGTAAATTCGGGATTTTCGCTGTGGATCCCCTTAGCTGCCACAATACTGGCCACATCAAGGCGTGGTTGCAATGGGCTAGGATTTTGTTGGAGATAAGTTTCCACAGTTTTACGAATTTTTTCTTGTTTTCGATAATCTACTGACTCATAAGGTTGGGCAAAATTAGCAGATTTTCTTGTTTTTACTTCCACAAACAAAATATACTCTTCGTTTTGGGCAATAATATCTATTTCCCCAAAGCGACAATGCCAATTTCTCGCAATAATCACATAGCCCCAAGCACTTAATTTTTCTGCTGTTAAATTTTCGCCCCATTCACCTAGCTTCATGACAAACCTAGCTCGTTCCACTTTTTCCGTAGAAAGGTGACACGATGAATCGGGCAAAGCTTATACTGTGCAATTTTTTCAAAATGCAACTTTGTACCATAGCCTTTGTGCTTTGCAAAAGCATATTGTGGGTAAATTTCATCTTGTGCTAGCATATAGCGATCTCTATGAACCTTAGCCAGAACAGACGCAGCTGCAATCGAAAGAGACAGCGCATCCCCTTTGACAATCAGTTGATGAGGGCATTCTATTTGACATTGTTGACCTTTATCTCTGTCTCCATCAATCAAGGCGAAATCTGCTTGGAGTGACAGTCCTTCAATGGCAAGGTTCATTGCTTTCAGTCTGGCACTGAGTATGTCTGTTTGGTCTATTTCTTGGGAAGAGACCTCTGCCACTGCAAAAGAAAGTGCCTTTTCACAAATCATATCAAAAAGCAAATCTCTTTTTTTCTCGGACATTTTTTTTGAATCTGTCAGACCATGCTCTGCTAAGCTACTATCCTCGAAAGGCAAAATGACAGCAGCTGCCACCACTGGACCAGCTAAAGGACCTGCCCCTGCTTCGTCCACACCACAAATAGATTGAAAGCCTTTGGCTCTTGCTTCTTGTTCAAACTCTAGCAATGTTTCACTCCCCTTCTTTCAAATCATGGGGTTTTTCTAAGGAGAAACGCCCTAGCTTGCCACCACGGTATTCGTCTAAAAGGATTCTTGCCATACGCTCAATATCAAATTCCCCACCAGAAATAAGAAAACCTCGATTTTTCGCTGCTTGTTCCAAAAGAATCCAGCCTTCTATTTCTTCGGTTATTTTTAATTTGTAGCGAGTTTCCAGTGCCTTGGGATAGTGCTCTGCCAAAAAGACAATAAAATGAAAAGCTAAGGTTTCCACATCTAAGATGTCATCTTTCACAGCGCCAGTAAAAGCAAGATGCATCCCAATTCTTTCATCTTCAAACTTGGGCCATAAAATCCCAGGTGTATCCAACAAATCCAGTCCTTTATCCACATGAACCCACTGTTTCCCACGGGTAACTCCTGGACGGTCACTTGCTTTTGCTGATTTTCTCTGTGCCACTTTGTTGATAAAAGTTGATTTCCCCACATTGGGAATCCCAACGATCATGGCGCGGACTGGACGTCCCACCTGTCCTTTTTCTCTCCAAGCTATGATTTGCTCTTTTAACGCTGACTGAATGGCTGGAGAAAATTGCTTGATTCCGTTGCCCGATTTGGCGTCGCACTCCATGACAGCGTGTCCTAGTGATTTAAAATGAGCCCGCCAGAGTTTTGTGACCTCGGGATCTGCTTGATCCACTCGGTTTAAAATCATCAATCGTGGCTTTCCTGCAATGATGGCATCAATATCTGGATTGCGACTGGCAATCGGGATACGGGCATCCATGATTTCTGCAACCAAATCCACTTGTTTCAGGTCAGCTTCTATCATGCGACGTGTTTTGGTCATGTGCCCTGGGTACCATTGTATATTCATATTAACTCCAAACATCCAGATTATACTGACTCAAAGCAAAGCAAGTGGCTCTCTATGATACATAGAAAAAGGAGCGACCAACAGCCACTCCTTTTTGGCTCATACAGAGCTTGCCTCGCTCTTAAAGAGCTTGCTTTACTTTTGCAGCTTTCCCCACACGGTCACGTAGATAATACAGTTTCGCACGACGTACTTTACCACGACGGACTGTTTCTACCTTTTCGATGGAAGGGGTATGAAGAGGGAATACTTTTTCAGTACCAATGCCGTAAGAAATACGACGTACTGTGAAAGTTTCTTCTACACCACCGTGTTTTTTCGCAATTACAGTGCCTTCAAAGACCTGAATACGTTCACGGTTTCCCTCTTTGACCTTGAGGTGAACACGGACAGTATTGCCCACAGTCACATCATGGACTTCTTCACGTTTGAATTTGTCGCTGAATGCTTTTAGTTTATCCATTCTTTATTCCTCCAATTAGTAAGGTGTTCGTTGCACGCTCATTTTAAAGATAGAACTTGTTTCTCTCTACGTCAGAGGAACACCCTTTTTCAGACTTTGATAGTATAACATAGATTTTCTTAGAATGCAAGTGTTTTTTTGAAAAAATTTATCTTTCTGGTCTTTGGGGTCTGGCTCCCTCTGGCACTGGCACTTGTAACAACACCACCATAATTGCCACAAAGACAAGGAAGAAAGGCAGTTCTTTTCCTAGTAATTGGGACACAAACCAGCTCAAAAAGCTGGGTATCATGAAAGAAAGTCCATATTTCACACAGAGAGGGCGATGAACATTATCATCATAGTCCACCACTTCAGGGCAGTAACGACTGGTGCGTATCCACCAATAGGACATAGGGCGAGGAAACAACAAAAATAGCCCTCCAAAGAGAAAGAAAATGCCCCAAGGTTTCATCCAAAATGTGGGGAAATCTGTGAAGAAGGCGGTGCGACTGGGGAGAAGTTCTTCTGCTACCTTCATATAGTCGTAATTTTCCCAGTCCTCTGCCACATAATATTCTCCCCCGTCCACCATAACAATCCGATTGCTCTCTTCACGATAAAGTCGCATGGCTGGGGTGTTGAATCCAGAGGTGGGGACATAGCTGTAATAGATGTCCAAGTCTGCACTGCCATCGGAAGGATATTTGTTCAAACGATAGAAAAATTCTCTATCAGAAAAAATAATTACATTTCGTGCTGTATCCACTGAAAAACCATTATATTCTTTTACTGTATCCACAGAACAACTAGATAAAAGGAATAGGAATAGCAAGAAACAGATTTTTCTCATCGAAACACTTCCCTATCCTTGTTGTAAATCTCTAAACGATGACAATACATAAATTTGGGGGCAAGTTCTGGGTTTTGTTCCACAAAGGCTTTGCGAATGAGTTCTGGGTTCAATCCTGGATTTTGTGCTGTCAAAAGAGTCTTTATCATCAGGTGACTCCCCTGTATCTCTATGGCAGACTGATGAATCATAGGCATGATATCTAAAGAAACAAAACCTTTTTTTGATTTTTTGGATTTCTTTTCTACGACCAAGGACTCTTGGGATAAAAAGCTTTGCCATGCTGCCTCGGCACCCTGTGGCACAGCATCGCCATAATCTAAGGTAAGTAGGTACTCTAAAAAAATAATATGCTTTAATTTGATTTCCCCCTCATAGCAAGAGAGAATGTCAATGCCTTCTGGCAATACCTCTGTTAATTTCTGTGGCAATTCTTCTCTGGTAGAACCACTGACCAAGCCAAACTCCAGTATTTCACATTCACTGGAAAAACCTAGGGAAAGTGGCAATGCAATAGACACAAAGGGATGGGGATGAAATCCCTCGGTATGGCGAATTTCAATGCCTGCACGATTGAAACCACGTTGAAAGGTACGCATCAAATCCAGATGGGAGATATAACGTGCCTGTTTTGATTTAGAAAATACAATGCGATCCGTCATTTTTAGCCACCCCCTTTTCCAATAATTTGTTCGCTCCACAAGCAGAGCATTGTTTGGCGCAATCAGGGGTACAAGTATTTTCATAGCAAGCGTTACGCTCTCTCCACAAAAATTCACGGCTTACCCCAGTTGATAGATGGAACCAAGGGAAAACCTCTTCTTTGGGGCGAGGACGATTGGCATAAAAGGACATGGATTGCCCACAGGTTTCAAAGGCTTTTTCCCAAAGTTCCAAGGAAAAGTATTCGCTCCAAGAATCGAATTTAGCCCCCTGTTTCCATGCTTCATAAATCACAGCACCCAAACGTCTGTCCCCTCGTGAAAAGACAGCTTCTAAGCGAGAGGTTTCCCAATCGTGCCAGTTGTAAGAGATTGATTTCTCGCCACGGATTGCATCTCGAAGAAGGTTGACACGTCGCTGATATTCTTCAGGTGCGACCTGCCCTTCCCATTGGAATGCTGTATGGGGTTTGGGGACAAAACAAGCTGTAGACAGAGTAATTCTCATCCCCCTTGCTTTGTTGACACCATATTCTTTCCATAGTTGAAAGACTTTTTTTGCCAGTTCTGCAATCCCCAAGACATCCTCGTCTGTTTCTGTGGGTAAACCTAACATGAAATAAAGTTTCACTGAAGAAAAACCGCCAGCGAAGGCTGTGCGACAAGACTCTAAAAATTCTTCTTCTTGGAGATTCTTGTTAATGGCATCACGCAAACGTTGGGTTCCTGCTTCTGGTGCAAGGGTGAGACCACTTTTTCTTTGTTTTTGCAGTTGTTCCATCAATTCCATGGAAAAGGTATCTGCCCGAAGTGAGGGCAAGGAGAGATTGATGTGTTTTGGTGCACAATATTCTAATAAATCATTACAAAGAGGTAATAAGTCGGGATAATCCGTGGAAGAAAGAGAAGAGAGGGTCATTTCCTGATAGCCTGACTTTTCGCAAGCTTCTTTCCCATATTGTTTCAATAATTCTATATCACGATTTCGCACAGGACGATAGGCATAACCCGCTTGACAAAAGCGACAGCCCCTTTGACAACCACGGAACAATTCCAAAATTACACGGTCATGGACAATTTCTGTGGAAGGGATGATGGTATCCACAGGAAAATAAGAGGTATCCATATTTTGCACAATGCGTTTTGTAATGGTATGAAAAGGTGCTTCTGGTAAAGGTGTAATACTTGACACCGTAAAATCTGTTTCGTCGTGATATTTCACCTCAAAAAAAGACGGGACATAAATTCCCGAAA
Source organism: Eubacteriales bacterium (assembly GCA_044432725.1). Classification (GTDB taxonomy): domain Bacteria; phylum Bacillota; class Clostridia; order Oscillospirales; family Oscillospiraceae; genus JAWXUK01. Next base: position 99,666 of record JAWXUL010000001.1, on the reverse strand, counting down.
TTTTTCCAACCTCTGTCAAGTACTTTTCCTTGCTCCAATTTTTACGTTTTCCTGTCTCATAGAGAGCGATATATTCTAAAGTGACTTCTTCTCCCTCGCCTAAGACAAAAAAGTCGATGAAATCAACCAAGGGTTCTGGGTTATATGCAGAGGTACCACCCACGACAATCAGAGGATCTTTTAAGGTACGCTCTTTGCTGTATAATGGTATCCCCGCCAAATCTAACATATTTAGTACATTGGTATAGGCAAGCTCATAGCCCAAGGAGAACCCCAAAAAGTCGAAATCTTTGAGCGGGTCCTGACTTTCTAGTGCGTAAAGGGGGATTCCTTGCCCTCTCATTTGCTCTTCCATATCTCCCCAAGGGGCAAAGGCACGTTCACACCAAATATTTTCTTCCCCATTCATCACACCATACAGGATGCGACAGCCTAAATTAGACATCCCAATCTCGTAAGTATCAGGAAAGCAGAGGGCATAACGGACAGAGATCTCTTCCTTCTCTTTCACCACAGCATGATATTCTCCCCCGGTGTAGCGAGCAGGTTTTTGTACCAGTGGCAAAATTTGACCTAAGTCTTGGATCATATTGCTTCTCCTTCTTTGTGGCCAATCACAAAGGAGTGACAGCAACATATATTGTCAACATCTTCTTGAATCGAGGCAGGGATACGGCTTTTTCGACCACAAGAGACACAATTCAACTCCACTGAGGTATAATCCACCTGAAACGACCAATTTCGACTGCCACAAGCACAGGAAATCCCATCACGCTTGGCAATTTCTTTGATTTCTAATAAAACTTCTTCCATGACAACAGGGTTTAAAAAAGCGTTGCCTTGGTTTTCTCCTGACCACAAATCAGCTTCTTGTTCCAATCGGCGAGTGCCCTCAAATACAGCAGCTTCCTCTCCAATCAGGCAACAGGACATATGATTGCAAGAAAAGGACAGTAGTTTTTCCCCAACAAATGCTGTAGAAGGGCAAGAAACTTTATGATTTTTCTTGCAGACATAACATGGAATGTCAAGGGTTACATTTTCTGCTTGAAAATCAACAGAAAGAATCCCCTTCCCACAAGGGCAAGGGAAAGAATTAGTTTGTGCTGAGAGAGAAAATAGATCCTTTGTCACAATGACTGTTTGTCCACAATGGGGACAGAGGAAAGATATGCTTCGGGTATCGGTATCATTCATTTTTTCTAGGCTCCTTTTTTGTACGAACTCTTTGGGATAGCGATCTCCTTATTATACACTAATTTTTTTCTTTTGAACAGAGGGAACAGAAAATATTTTCCACGAGAAAACATAAAAAAATTTTTTTGGTTTATACTAGTGTTCAAAGGAGATGATTTCATGAAAAAAATCGGAACACAAACCATTGCCTTTGCCTCAGCCCCTTCGATTATTGGCCGAGCCAATGTGGTTGGAAAAAAAGAAGGAGCTGGCCCTTTGGCAAGCTCCTTTGACTTAATTGGTAGCGATGATACTTTTGGCACAGAAAGCTGGGAAAAGGCAGAAAGCTCGATGCAAAAACAGGCAATGGAACTTGCCTTACAGCGAGCTGGATCAACCGCTGAAGATTTAGATTTTATTTTTGCGGGAGATTTACTGAACCAATGTATCGGCTCTTCCTTTGCCATGCGAGATCAAAAAGTACCATTTTTTGGTCTATACGGTGCTTGCTCCACCATGGGAGAAGGTTTGATCTTAGGCGCCATGACTTTAGATGGAAATTTTGCCAATCAGGTGGCAGTTTCTGCTTCTTCCCACTTTTGTACCGCAGAAAGGCAATATCGTACCCCACTGGAATACGGTGGGCAACGTACCCCCACAGCCCAGTGGACTGTGACAGGAGCGGGGGCTGTAGTGCTAGGCAACTCTGACAAGGGTCCTTATATCACCCATGCCACCGTGGGAAAAATAACTGACAAAGGCATCACAGACACCAATAACATGGGGGCTGCCATGGCGCCGGATGATGTTATTTTAGGGAAATACAAAAACTTGCTGGCACAAATCTCTCTAGAGGCTCTCCCTACCCTTCACCTTTGCCTTGTGTCTCTCAATTTCATTTTACGGAAAATTTTTCTTTTCAATATTTTTGTTTTTCGAATGACACGGCGACGCTTGGATTCCCTTTTCACCACAGGGACAGGGGGCTTCTCTGGGAGAGCTGGCTGAGGACTTGGAGGGATGCTTGGAAATTTCTCTCGAAAATAGTCACGCAAGGTACCTTCATTCATAGAGGTGCTTCGACTGATGGAAGGTGCCATTTTTTCGTAGTCTTTGCGTTTTAATTCTCTGTTATTTTCTTTGAGAAATTTATCTAAAAAAAGTCCTAAATCCACAATTTGCTCTAATTTGCTTTTTTCGTTAAAAACATCCCACAAGATTTGATACAATGCATCCCCCAGTTTTTTGGTGTACAGTCTCTGCGTGCGTATATATTCTAACTTAGCGATACAAACATAAATCTCTGTCCATTGTTCTTTGGGAATCAGTTGTGATTCTAGCATAATGACAGAAATCGCTTCGTTTAACCCCAGTGATTTTTCCACGTGATTGATTTTATCCGCAACAATTTCAAATCTACGATATTTTGACAATTCTGCCCCTCCTTATTCGTGTTGTAACAACATCCGTTTCACTCATAAAATGACCTCTGCTATGCCTTGGTTTTTGGTCTTTTGATTGACAGAACAACTACGACGAAAATACCAAAGCAATCTGCCATAATATCATAAAGATCAAAACTTCGATAGCCTGTCAGCTTTTGCAAAAATTCTGTCACTACAGCAAAAAAACATAGGTATACAGCCCACATGAGTCGTACTTTTTGGGTGTTTTTTCTATTTTCCATCCCATTGATTAGGGCTAGGATTGCAAAAAGGACAGCATGCACGATTTTATCTGCAAAGGGAATATAAGATAATATTTGTCCTATCAATCCACTTTCCCCATCATCTCCTGAGCTTACAGGCATTAACAGGAAAATTAGAATCACTCCCATGAACATCAGGGTGAATTGATAATTTTTTACAATATTTTTTATGGTTTCCCCACCTTTCTATTCATGTGATTCATACGTCCCCTTAGTATAAACCATCCCACCAAAAAAATCAAGGGCAGGATAAAAAAACAACTGAAGTTCTTATGATTCTTTATTTTCTTCCTGATGAAACAAAATCATTTTTCTGTATCACTTGTGAAAAGAAGCTTGAAAACACCAGAAAAATGTGTTAAAATGAAGAGAATAAATTTTCAAAAAAAGAACTCTATTCCCTTTGGCATAGGAGTTTCAAGAAAGATAATACGGAGGAAGAAAAATGAGTGCACATGTTTCTGATGGGAATGTTTTTATTGTTTGGGGTGGAAACAAGGATTTAGCAGATGCAGTAGGGGCGGAATTAAACAAAACTGAGCGTTTTTGTGGCGTGGTGGGTGGACAATTTCGGACACAGCAACTGGTCAATCTCCAAGTCATGGAGCAAATTCAAAACTGCTCTTACGCTATTATTTTGGTGAAAAATATAGGCGAAGACAAAATTAGTTTCAATCCTAATTTAATGTATGAATGGGGATACATTGTTGCAAAATATAACACTGAAAATGTATGCCCTATTGTCATAGATTTAGATATCCATTTTCTTCCTTCTGATTTAAAAGGTTGTTGGGCTGATAGTGTCAGCAGTGAAGGCAAATCTGTCGAGGAATTGGCAAAGGAAATCGTGACTCTCTTTGTGGGACGTGAACTGGATCTAACCCATAAAAAGATGGAACTCCTACTTAATTGGCGTGAAAATAAGGGAATCATCGAACAGCATTTGACGAATCCTTCTCATTCTAATTTTCAAATTGCAAATATTATTTTGCACAGTATTCAGGCTGCATATTATAACCATGATTTACTTTTTTTCCAACAAACTTTAGAACTGTTGCTGCCTAAAAGCAATGCAACTTTACGAAGTATCTTGACTGTGGCTTTAAATGTAACAAATTTTTACATCACAACGGACAACCAACAAAACACCCAAAAAGTTTATGAGTTGGAACAAATATTGCAGAAATTAGAATCTGTTGCTGATACAGCCTCCATCGAAGCGGTCTCAGAGAATATGGATAAATTACAACTGGATGTGATGATTTGGAAAAACCTAATTTTATTTGATTTTATTGGTGTTTGTCACATGGTGTTGGCAGAAAGTGACCCAGAGCATCTGTTTGAAGCAAAAGAAGCCTTTGAACAGGCGATTGTCGCCATGGAACGCTGGCAAAAGGAATTTCCTGCTGTAGATGATGATTATGTCAATCTTTGGGAGGGGTACATTTACAGAAATCTAGCCGTAATTACCTTTCAAATGGATGAAAAAGAGGATTCTAGTCGCTATTTTGCCATTGGTAAAAAGGCAAGACAAAGCTCCTTTGCTTATTTTACAGAAAGTAACAATCAAGCACTGACTGTGAATTTTAACTTAGAATATTTACTCATACAAGTGGAAGAAATGGTGTATTTCCCTGAGGTTTCCCAGAAGTCCATCACAAGGAGAATTAGCAGAAATTTACGGATGATCAACGAAGATTACAAAAAACAACACGCTTTGTTGGGTTTGGTTCAGAAAGAAATGGACAAAATAAGCATAGAAACAGGGGGTGCATAGGATGGATCCAGTATGTTGCTTTGATGTTGGTGGGACTGCTATCAAAACGGGCGTTATCGACTCACAAGGGAGGCTTTTATTCCAAGAATCCATCCCCACTCCCCAGAATTTAGGTGCTGAAGGGATTGTCACTGCCATCTGCAAAGAAGTAGAAAAAATCAGAAATCTGGAAAATTTTTCTGCTATTTCTGTGAGTACAGCAGGCATTGTGGAACCCAAGGAAGGGAAAATACTTTACGCCAACGAAAGAATCCCCCATTATACAGGATGTCAACTTTCTGATACTATCACACAGCGAACAGCCTTACCTTGTTATGTGGAAAATGATGTCAAAGCAGCTGCTTTGGGCGAAATGTGGAAAGGCTCTGGTCAAAACTTGGACCACTTTCTTTGCTTGACCATAGGGACAGGGATAGGTTTGGCGATTGTGACAGAGGGAAAAATCTATCGTGGTAACAGTCAACTTGCCTGTTATGGGGGAGAAATGCTGATGGGAACGGATAAATACGAGAATTTTGCCTCTACTTTTTCCCTCCTTGCCCTCTATCAAAAAGAATGTGGTAAACATTACTCTGGGAAAGAATTCTTTCTCCACTTGTCACAAGAACAACCCCTTGCCAAAAAATTATTTACAGAATATATCGGGCATTTAGTCACTGGAATCTTAAATTTTGTTTATCTTTTTGACCCAGGCACAGTGTTACTGGGGGGGGGCATCAGTGAAAAAAATGAAACCTTGCTCTGCTCGGTACGTGAGGAATTTTACAAGCGTGCCATTCCTATTTTTGCAGAAAACACCAAAATAAATTTGACTTCTCTGGGAAATTTAGCAGGTTTATATGGTGCTGCTGCCATTTATTATGAAAAGGAGAATGATGACTTTGTTTAAATCAAAAGTTTTTTCCTTCATTATGTTTCTTGCTTTTGCTGGGATTTTGACAGAAGGCGCCATCCACTATTCCTATGAAACTGACCATATTTCAGCCATTGTCTATGGTTCTGTTCGCAATTTCAGAAAAGTTCTTGCTCTTGACCCTGTGATTCTTCCTCACGAAATTATCACAGACGAGGATTTCAGTTCTGTTTTGATACAAACAATTCGCTTCCATCTTTACACCATTTCCTTGTATGTTGCACCAAGCTCTCTCATCGTTGTATGTTATACTTTTTTAAAGCGCTGGGTAAAACGTGGCATCTTAGGAGCAAAAGCCTCTAAACTGGGAAAATACATTGTATTTGGTTACAATGAGAATGTGCGCATTTTGATCAAAAACAAGGAAAAACAAGATATTTATTTGCTCTTTCATACAGAAGACTTACCATTGAACACAAAAGATTATTTGGCAAGTAACAATGTTATTTTACAAGTAGTGGATGCTGGAGAAGATACCAAATCACAAATAGAGGCAATCTTAAGTAAATATTCTTTCAAGAACACCACTTCTATTCTATTTCTACATGATTCTATGGCAAATAACATCTCTAATTATCTTCTTTGTACCAATTATTTCAAAAAAGTCAAGAATAAGAATGTACGATTTTTCTGTTGTAGTGAAAGTGTTGGGGCAAAGTCCATGATGAGTGCGTACCATGATGACACCAGCACAGAATATGATGACATTAGTCTAATCAGCATGAATCAACTGAAAATAAGTGATTTATTTTCGAAAAATCCTTTATTTACCCATCTTACACCTCCCTATTCTATGCATATATTGTTGATGGGTTTTGAAAATATGGGGATAGAATGTTTAAAGCATATCTTAAAAACAGGGGTCATGAGCAAAGACAGCATAATTACCATTGATATTGTGGCTGAAAATGCAAGATCTCGTTTTGAAACAGAGATTTTACAAGAATTTAATCAAGATTTCCTTCAATTAATTCTTGCAGAAAAGTCCCTGATTCTTGATGAACCAGAGGTTTCCATAACTTCAGCCCATGATTATTTAGATGGAACAATTCGAATAAATTGTATAGAAAGTCAATTAATTCACCAAGAAATGCTGCAAAAACTGTCAATAGACAATCCATTTACCTATGCAATCCTAAGTAATGAGAAAATAGATGAAAACCTACTCAATGCCAGCCGATTACAGAAGTTTTTCACTGATACTTTAGAACCAAAGAACTACCCCTGTGTTGCAATCAATTTAGAAGAAAGTTCTAGTATTTCTGATTATATCCGTGAAAACAAGGAAAAATTTGATAATATCTCCCCCATTTCCAGTCAAGAAAATGTGATCAGTGCTAGTAAAATTTGTAACCCTCATATCTTGCAGCAACGAAAACAATACAACGCTCTTTATGATCATTTATACGGATTGATTTTCGCTTATGAGCAGTCTAATCAACCATTAGCAGAGATTTCTTTCCAAAATTTATTGGTTAACGAGGAAGAATGGAGAAAAATTCCTTTTTACAAAAAAGATTCAAGTACTTGTGTCCAATGGCATGATGAAACCAAAGAAAAAATTCTTTCTGATCATTTTCAAGAAAAAGATCCAAAAACAGAGCTGATTGCCCTGTTGGTAGAGTGTGGCGTTTTAGATCAAAAAGGTAGTCTTTTGCCCTTAGAACATGGGAAAGAAGCCCTTGCTCGCATTCGTGAAAACTCTTTATGCGAAGAATTATTGGCTTTGGAGCATCGCAGATGGAATTATTTCACCATGCTAGAAGGCTGGGGCTTGACCACTGAAAAAAAAGATGCCGAAAAAAAATTGTCCCCTTGTTTGATTTCTTGGGAAAAATTATGTCAGCAAGCGCCAGAGATTGCTTATTTAGACTTGTTACCTTATTTGAAATTCCTAACCAAATAAGAGGCCTTTGGGCTCATTTGATTTTATTAAAAATAAATACCCTGAAAAACTTGTTCGTTTTTCAGGGTATTTTCATGCCTTCATGAGGCAATCTTATATACTTTCCATTTATTTTTATTTCAAAATAAGGAACCGAAGAAAGGCAAAGAGAGAGGCTTTGTCATTACTTCCTTTAAGTGGAATCAGTATCAGCTGCCAAGGACAGAGGAAATGCGGGCTGCTGCATCTTGGATGCGAGAAAAAGGACAGGCTATATTAAAACGCAGATAAGTTTCTCCATAAAAATCACGACCTAAACTGGGTAACACCCCCACTGATTTCAGCTTTTGTTGAATTTCATCCACAGAATAGGGGGAATCCTTCACATTAACCCACATCAGATAGGTGGCCTCTTGGACATAAGCAGAAAAACCAGAGATTTTATTCATGGCATCGGCAAAATAACTTGCATTCACACGTAAATAACACAGCAAATCCTCTACCCACGCTTCTCCTTGCTCAAACGCTGCGACAGAAGAAGCAACAGACAAGGCATTTGGCATATTGTAATGGGAACTCACCGCCACTTTTTGCACTCTGTCGTTCATACTTTTATTAAAGCAGAGGGAATAGGCACCCACCAAGCCAGCCAAATTAAACGTCTTACTGGGAGCATAGAGAGAAATTGTTATTTCTTTCGCTTTTTCGTTGATGGAGGTGGTTGGAATGTGTTTTTTTTGAGAATCCAGAATAAAATCTGCCCAAATTTCGTCAGAAATTATCTTCACTCCATACTTTTCACAAAGTGCCACCACTTGCTCTAGTTCCTCTTTATCCCACACTCGACCTGTGGGATTATGAGGACTACAGAAAATAAAGACAGGAATTTTTTTATTTTTTATTTGGGCTTCCATATCTGCCAAATCCATAGAAAAAATACCTTTATCATTGAGAGAAAGTGGAGATAAGGCAGAATTTCTGCCTAAATTTTGAATCGTTTGTTGAAACCCAATATAAGTTGGTTGGTGAATGAGAATGTGATCCCCAGGTTGGCTGAATGCAATCAAAGCACTTGCCACACCACCCAACACAGAATTTTGATAAGCAACATTTTCTCGGCCTACGCCCTCTTGGGCATAACGTTTTTTCTGCCATTGGGCAATGGAGGAAAAATAGGATTCTGGTGTAAATTGATAGCCAAAGACAGGGTGCTCCAGTCTTTGAGACAAAGCGTCTGTGACAAACGTAGGCGTTCTAAAATCCATATCTGCAATCCACATGGGAATAATATCTCGACTTTCACAATACATTGCTGACTGGGTAAATGTACTTGCATCCCATTTCAGACATCCACTGTCTCTACGTTCGATCAATTCGTCAAATTGGTTTTTCATAAAGAGTTCCTTTCTATTCCAGATGACAAGCCACCAAGTGATCTGGTGACAGTTCTTTAATTTCAGGACGTTCTGTTTTGCATTTTTCCATGGCATTGGGGCAACGTGGTGCAAACTTGCACCCCACTGGCAAATTGATAGGGCTTGGCACATCGCCTTCTAGTGAAATGGCTTGACGACTCATTTCCACTTTTGGGTCTGGCACTGGAATTGCCGAAATCAATGCTTTGGTGTAGGGGTGTAATGGATTGGAAAACAGCTCTTCTGAACTAGTTAGTTCCACCAAAGATCCCAAATACATCACGGCAATACGGTCGGAAATATGCTTGACCATTGACAAGTCATGGGCAATGAAGAGATAGGTCAGTCCTAGTTCTTGTTGCAATTTAATAAATAAATTTACCACTTGGGCTTGAATCGACACATCAAGGGCAGAGATTGGCTCGTCACAGACGATAAATTCTGGATTCACTGCCAACGCTCGGGCAATGCCGATACGTTGTCTTTGTCCCCCAGAAAATTCGTGTGGAAAACGAGAGGCGTGCTCTTGGTTCAATCCCACAAGCTCGAGCAATTCGTACACTCGTTGGGTTCTCTCTTTGGGAGAACCTAGGTTGTGAATTTTTAAGCCTTCTTGAATAATAGATTCCACAGTCATTCGTGGATTCAAACTAGCATAAGGGTCTTGGAATATAATTTGGCAATGCTTTCTGAAATCTGCCTTGTCTTTCCGTGGTAATTTCATGATGTCTACCCCTTTATACAGCACTTCCCCATGGGTTGCATCGTATAAATTGATAATGGTTCTGCCACAGGTGGTTTTTCCACAGCCTGACTCCCCTACTAGTCCAAGAGTTTCCCCTTTTCGAATGGAAAAAGTAACATCATCCACGGCTTTTAGGGTGGCTTTGTTGCCCACATCAAAATGCTTGCTCAGGTTTTTTACTTCTAATAATACCTCGTCCATTACTGCACCTCCAGTTTTTGAAAGACATCTACCACAGGGGCTTTTTCATGGGATAACCAGCAAGAAGAGGTATGTCCTTGGGATATTTCAAACTCTTCTGGCAGCAAACGATTGCAAATGCTCATTCTGTGGTCACAACGTGGGGCAAAGGGACAGCCCGCAGGGGGTGTGAGTAAATCTGGTGGTGTGCCTTTGATGGAATACAGTTCTTCTTTGTGGGCGATATTCAAGCGAGGGACAGAGTTTAACAATGCCCAAGTATAGGGATGTTTGGGGTTATAGAAAATTTCCTCAGTGCTACCACTTTCCACAATTTTCCCACCATACATGACAAAAACACGAGCGGCAGCTCCTGCTACCACCCCTAAATCATGGGTGATCAAGATGACAGAGGTACCAATTTCTTCTTTCATATCAGCAATCAGTTCCATGATTTGCGCTTGCACCGTCACATCTAACGCAGTGGTGGGTTCGTCTGCAATCAGAACTTTTGGCTTATTAATCAGTGCCATAGCAATCATAGCACGTTGTCGCATCCCCCCAGAAAATTCATGGGGATATTGTCTGGCACGTCGTTCTGGGTCTGGAACTTTTACCAAGCGAAGCATCTCCACTGCTTGAAGGAGGGCTTCTTTTTTGGGGACACCGTGGTGGATGATCAAGCTTTCTGCCACTTGTTGCCCGATTCTTCTGGTGGGATTGAGGGAAGCAAGGGCGTCTTGGAAAATCATGCTCACTTGCTCACCACGATATTTTCTCATTTCGTTGTAAGAAAGACCCACCAGTTCTTTATCCTCTAGCTTGATGCTAGAAGTAGATTTTATTTCTCCTGGTTTGTGAATCAGTTGCATGATCGCTTTGGAGGTCACCGACTTACCAGAGCCAGATTCTCCCACGATAGCAATAGTTTCCCCTCTTTTTAGATCAAAGGAAATATTCCGTACTGCTTTCACTTCTCCAGAATAGGTATGGAAGGAAACTTCCAGATTTTTCACATCTAATAATATATCACTCATAGTTTCTTTCCTCCTAATTCCGAAGTCTTGGGTCTAATGCGTCCCGCAGTCCATCTCCCAACAAGTTAAAGCTTAACATGGTGATGGAAATCATCAAAGTTGGGAAAAACAGTTGATAGGGATAGAAAAATAAATTAGTTTGTGCTGCAGAACACATGGCACCCCAACTGGTATTGGGAGAAGTGACACCCAAGCCAATAAAACTGAGGAAGGCTTCTGCAAAAATCAAACTAGGAATGGCAAGGGTGGTGGACACAATCAGCTGAGACATAACATTTGGGAACATATGGGTGGTAATGATATGCCATGGGCTCGCCCCAAGGGCAATAGAAGCCGAAACAAAGTCATTACTTTTCAGCTGCAATACCCGTCCACGAATCATCCTTGCCGTCCCTGTCCAACCAGAAATCGTCAATGCGAAAATCAAGGAAGGGATAGAGGGACTGAGGACAATGGAAACCAAAATAATCACCAACATTTTGGGCACACAGCCAATAAACTCTACAATCCGCATGAGGATATTGTCAATCGCACCACCCAAATAACCAGAGATGCCTCCATAAACCAGTCCCAAGGACACATTGATGGCAGCACCTATGACACCAATGGCAATGGAGACTCGTCCTGCTTCCCATACACGGGTAAAGATATCCCGTCCCATATTATCCGTACCAAACCAGTATTCACTGCTAGGGCTTTGGTTTTTGGCAGAGGATTCGTAAGAAGTGGCTGAATGGCTGTTAAAATAAGGACCGATGATCACCATCACCAATAACATGCCCAAAAGACTCATGGCAATAATCGCCACAGGGTTTTTCTTCAGTCGTCGCCAGGCATCTGCCCAATATGGAATGCTAGGGCGAGAAATGGCATCGGCATAGCCGTCGCCTTCTTTATCAAAGGTGAAATCATCTTCTAAAAAGGTGATTTCCTCTTTGGGTTCTGCTTTGCTTGTCGTCGTCATATCAGGATGCTCCTTTTTTGTCTAATCTAACCCGTGGGTCAATCACCATATACAAAATATCCACCAAGAACATAGCAAGGATATAGCATACAGAGATAAAAATAGTTTGTCCTATAATCATAGGATAGTCTCTGGAAGTCACAGAGTTCACAAAATAATACCCAATCCCTGGGATAGAATAAATCATTTCCAGCACAAAGGTTCCTGTGAAAATCAGAGCGAGCTCTGGCACTAAAATCGTCACGATGGGCGAAATGGCATTTCGGAAAATCACCTTCATTTGCAAGGCAAATTTAGACATACCAATGGATTCTGCCGCCAAAACATAGTCTTGGTTCATCACATCCAGCCAACTGGTACGCATATATCTTGCCTTTACCCCGATAGAACGAATCCCATAGGACAAAGAGGGTAATACTGTGCAGGCAAAGGTTCCCCAACCTGTGATTGGAAACATCCCAAGCTCAAAGGCAAAGACATATTGAAGCATAGAGGCAAAAACGAAACTAGGAATGGAAATCGCAGAAAGACTGACGAACATCACCAGATAATCCACCCATTTCCCACGATAGTTTGCCGCTAAAATCCCAAAGCCTAAGCCCAAAGGGATACCGAAGAGAAGCCCCTGCAAGCCGATTTGTGCTGACACAGGAATCCCATCTTCTAAAATACTGTTCACTGACCGACCAGGATAGATGATGGACTCACCAAAATCAAAATTTGTCAGGAGATTTTTCATATAAAGGTAATATTGAACGGAGACAGGTTTATCCAGTCCGTATTTTGCCATGTAGTTTGCTTGCATATCCTCTGGCATATCCATCACTGCTTCTCCCAAGGGATCCCCTGGTACCAAGAACATGATGAAATAGGTTGCCGTTGCCACCAAAAAGGCAGTGAGAAGCATAGAAAAGAAGCGTTTTATAATAAATTTTTTCACGGTGCCCTCCTAAAAAAGTGTTTTGCAGAAAAAGTGTTTTACAGAAAAAGAAAGGCAAGAAGCCTTGCCTTTCTTTCAGAGATACCTTTGCTTGTTTTGCTGATTATCTTCCACTGGTATAGACAGTAGAGAACAAAGCTGGTGCAAAGGAAGAGGCTTCTAATTCAAAACCATAGATATACTTTGCAGTCATCATAGAACTCATAGGATGATAAATGGGAATTAATGCAGCTTCCTCTTCGATGATGATACGTTCTGCTTCCTTAAATAGAGCAAGACGTTCCTCTGAATCGGTGGATTTGTTTGCTGCTTCTAATGCTTCGTCATAGGCAGCACTGGTCCAAGAAGTGTTATAGTTATTGGTACTGGTGCTGACCCAAGGAGCAAGGAGTGCGTTGGGGTCGTTCACACTGGAATAATAAGTCACAGTGGTAATTCCAAAATCCCCTGCTTTGGTCATGTCCAGTCCCACAGCACTTTCCACTTGTTGTACTTCAATCGAAAAGCCAATGGCAGCTTTAAATACTTCATAATAATATTCTGCAATGTCTTTGTCCCCAGCAGTTGTACTTCTCACCAAGAGATTTATGCTGTATTTGCTCGGATCTGGGTCAGCGCCTAGTTCTTCCAAACCTTGGATAAACAGTTCTCTTGGATCTTCTGCCAAATGTGCATCTAATGGGCTATAACCACTGGTGGTTCTGTAGTTGCTACCATCTACTGCAATGGTAGTAGGCACAATGCCTTCTGCTGGTACAGCCAAACCATTTGCTACCAGTTCTACTGCTTCTGCACGGTCAATGGCAGCAGAGATGGCTTGACGGATTTTTTCGTTAGAGAAAATTTTCACGCCGTTGCTTTCATATTCTGTATTCAGCACCATCATATAAGTACCTGCTAGAACATAATCGCCATAGTTGTGAGCACCGTTTTCAATGAATTTCTCTCTCCATTCCACAGAAGAAACAGAGGATCTGTCCAAATTCCCACTATACAGCTCTGCCATAATGGAGTTGCTGTCTTTGATGACTTTAAAGTTGATTTGTTCTAAGTACACATTATCAGCATCGAAATAAGTTGGATTTTTCACCATAGTGATATGGGAGTCATGAACCCATTCTTCCACGATAAAGGCGCCACAGCTAATCACGTTCTCTGCCTCTACCCCATAGCTGCTGCCATGTTGTTCAATCACGTCCAAACGCACAGGGCTGTAGACTGGGTTGTAAGTGGTATCCATGTAATATGCCACATAATGTTCCAGCTCGATTTCTAAGGTGTAATCATCAATGGCTTTTGCCCCTAATTCAGATGGGTCCATGTCGCCACTACGGATAGCTTCTGCATTCTTAATAGAAGTCAAGTTAGAAGAAGCAGAAGAGGCAAGCTCTGGGCTGAGGGTTCTTTGGAAGCTGTCCACATAATGTTGGGCGATGACTGGAACGCCATCTTCCCACAGGGCATCTTCTTGTAAGTAGAAGGTATACACCATGCCGTCCTCAGATTTTTCCCAAGAAGCAGCACCAAAAGGCATGGGGGTCAAAGCACCATCCACCATTTGCAAACGGGTAAGCATCAAGGTAGCATTGGACAAAATCACAATGTCTGTGGTTGTGTTGGTTTGGGTTGCATCTAGGATTTTAGGATCTGTCATCAGGGAATAGTTCATGTATTGGTCACTATCAAGGACCACACCATTAACAGTGACAGCATCCCCTCCACCGGCTGAAGTTCCTCCACCAGTGGACGTTCCCCCACCAGTGTTTGTACTACTGTCTGAAGAACAGCCTACTAAACCTAGGCTTAAGACAAGTAGCATTGAGACTAATCTTTTCATACTTCTTTCCTCCAATAATTCATTTTCTTAAAATTTACCTTGTTCCAGTAAATGATAAAGCGTTCTTACCCCAAAACCTCTGGGGCCTGCAAGGGTGTAATGGCTCTCTGCCATGGCTGAGGTTACACCGGCTATGTCAATGTGAATCCAAGGCTTATCCCCTACGAATTCTTTCAAAAACATACCAGCTACAATGGTACCACCTGTTTTTGTGGGTCCTGAATTGCGATAATCTGCAATTTTAGAAACAATCTTATCTTTGAAACAGTCATCCAAAGGCAGTTCCCAGATTCTTTCTCCACAAGCCTCACTTGACTGCTGTAAGTGAGAGACAAACTCTTTGTTGTTACTGGTGATGGCTGCATACATCCCTGCAAAGGTCACAGCGGTTGCACCTGTCAAGGTGGCAACGTCAATAATGCGAGCCACATCTTCCATTTGACTGGCATAGTACAAGCCATCTGCCAAAATCAATCGTCCCTCGGCATCGGTATTGGTGATTTCCACTGTTTTTTTCGACAGCGTCTCGATCACTGTGCCAGGAATCAATGCCTCTTTCCCAATGAGATTTTCACAAAGAGGAAGGACAGCGATGACGTTTGCTTTCACCTTATTTTGTGCCAAGGCAGACATGGCACCAAGCACAGTTGCTGCTCCCCCCATATCCACTTTCATAAAAGCGATGGTGTCCGTTGTTTTCAGACAATAACCACCAGAATCAAAGGTGACACCTTTCCCCACTAAGGCTGTATAAGGTTCTGTGGCTTTATCTCCTGTGTATTTCAAGGTGACCAAGACAGAAGGGTAAAAAGAGCCTTGCCCCACAGCAAGCAAAGCACCAAAGCCTTGCTCTTTCAATTCTTTTTCTTGTAATATCTGGGTGGTGAAGCCATATTTCTTTCCACAATCTGTTGCCAAATCAGCAAAGGCTTGTGGGTGCATCACATCAGAGGGCATATTGATGCTGTCTTTTGCCAGATTCACAGCGTTTGCCAGATTCACACCCACTGTCACAGCTGTTTCAAAGTCTGATTGTGACAGTTTGCTCTCTACCCCCAATTTGATTTCTTTGGCTGGCTTTTTTTCCTTTTGATAGCCTTCAAATTGATAGGTTAATAAGGTAAATACTTCTCCCAACAAGGTCAGCATTCTTTTTTCCTTGTCTGGCTGAAGTTCCCCTTCATAGGACAAAGAGAACGAGGTCTCCTTCCCTTTTTTCAGCTCTTTCACTGGGATTGCCAATGCCTGTCGCAATGATTCCTCTGTGTCACTGGTATCTATATAAAGATAGGTGGTATTTTGTATTTTTCCATTGACAAGCTGAGATAAGCTGAGGCTTGCTTTGTGCTTTTTCTGCAATACTTCAGCATCGAAAAGTGCTTGGGTTTCTGGAGAAAAATTCTCTTCCCCAAAACAAAGAATGACCTTAGAGCAATCTTGCTCCTGTTGTTGATAAAGAATCGGCATAAGTATTTCACCATAGTACAAAAGGTTTTCTCATTTGTCAGAAAAACCTTTGTTCTTTCCTTTCGCACTTTTTAGTATACTCTCTTTTTTTCATTTGTCAAGAAGAATTTGCAATTTTCTTTTAAAAAAATGTCATTTTATTTGGAATAAAATGTAAATTATTCTTTTGCTAGAAAAATTTCATCTGTTGATTGGGAGTTAGACAATCACAACTCCAAAGAAAAACATCCGTTTATTTTCTATGTTTTTTTAGTGATTTTAAAGTATTTTTTCTAATAGATTAAAATATAGTTAAAAAAGTGTCAAAAATAACCTTAGCTAGATTGTCACAATTTTGGCAATGGTTTTGCAAGAGAAATTTCACCTCGTTGCATTTCAGTGGGATTCCTCCTTCATTTGCTAGATTCCTACTCCAATCAGTAAGAGGAAAGACAGGAAAGACTTGGCACATTTCCTTTTCTTTCCGATTAAAAAGAAAATCTGGTTTTTTTTCCATCTCGACTTGATTTCTTCTTTCACCTTTGCTATAATAAGTGGGAGCGTAATTTTTGGCACGCTTCCCCAAAAAGAGCCTTTTCCTTTTTTCTTTAGGTTTTGGCTACATATCGGAAGCAATATCATCCAAATCATATCGGATAAAAATTTTATAGGAGAGATACTAATGAGAAACTTGAAAAGAAGCCTAGCCACTTCCCTAGCCCTTGCTATGGTCGTGCAAATGTCCATGCCAGTATTGGCAAAAGATTCCTCAAAGAAGAACAAAGAGACTTCAAGTAGCCAAACAGAGCAATACCTGAAAGTGTTGTCCACAGACACATTTACCAGCAAAGATGTTGCTACCCCTGTCAGCGACCTTTTGCCAGCAGAGGCAACCTGGACCACGCTGACCAGTGATACAGTGTTAGACAGCACAGACACCCCCTATTACCTCTACCTGTCTGAGGATCTGGCTACCCCCCTCACCATTCCAGAGAATATCACAGTTCATCTTTGCTTGAACGGTCATACCATGACAGTCGCTGAAACAGGTTCTGTCATCACTGTCAGCGAAACTGCCACCCTTTCTTTATATGATAGCGTGGAAAAGGCAGAAAGCCACTGGGCTTGGAGTGAAGATGGCACAACATACGTAGTCGCAGACCCTACTTCAGAAGACTTTGACCCTACTTCAGAAAGCTATGACATTTATTCTGGTGGCATCATCACAGGTGGGACCCAAAGTGCTATCCAAAATCTGGGTAGCTTCACCATGTATGGTGGGAATATCGTGGGGAACACAGGCACAACAGGTGGTGCTGTCCATAACGAGGGTAATTTCACTCTGGTCAGTGGGACGATTGCTTCTAATCGAGCAGAGGAACAAGGGGACGGCATTTATCAAAATGGCACATTCACCATTGGTTTGACAGAGGAATCTGCCATCCTAGCAGAAGGATATCCCATTGAAATTTCTGACAACGACGTTTATTTGACAGAAGAAAAACTCATTACCATGGGGACTGGTTTTTCCATTGTGGATACCATTCCTGTTTCTATGGAAGTAGAAGGTGATATCGCAGAAGAAGGCTCCATTGCGTATTTCTCCTCTTACGATTCTGCTTATGGGATTGCGACCATGGCAGATACTTATGGTGTGGCGATGATTGCGACGAAGACTGGTATTGGTGTAGATACAACGAGTGCAACACTTGAATATATTGAAGGTCAAAATTTCAGCACTACGGGACTTCGAGTATATAAGAATAGTAACGATACCATTATTACAACTGGTTTAACCTTTTCCTATTATGAAACGGGCACCTCTACAACTCCACAAGAAATTACCACTGCTACCAAGTTGAACGATGATGGCACCTACACTGTGATTGTCTCTTATGTAGATGGTAGTGATACCTACAAAGCTTACTACGAAATAACTGTTAAAGAGAAAGAAATTG
>JAWXUL010000001.1:0-81585 GCA_044432725.1 Eubacteriales bacterium | reverse complement strand
AAATTGGGACTTCAACAACCGTCGATCAGATTGCTCAGATTATATTGAACAACGACGGTAGAATAACTGTTTATCTAGGTAGTGATGGCAAGTTCTACGACTCTACGCTTACAAACGAAGTTGATGATGCTGTAATAAATCCCTCTAAAGTTGGCTATATCTTTGATGGTTGGTTTACTCATGAAACAAGTGGAAACCTTGTTGACTTAACTACGCTTAAAGGAAATAATATTTTTGTTTATGCTCAATGGACACAAAGCTCCCTCTACACCATCACCTTCGACTCTAATGGTGGGACTACCCACGATCCACAAACCACAGGCGCAGATGGGACACTCTCTACTCTCCCTAACCCCACCTGTGATGGTTATACTTTCAATTATTGGTATATTGATGGCTCTACCTCAACAGCTGTCAATACTTTTACAACCTTTACAAAAGATACCACCCTCTACGCAAAATGGACCCTAGACTCTTCCAGTGGTGGTGGAAGCACTGGTGGCGGCGGTGGAAGCAGTAGCGGAAGTGGCAGTAGTGGCAACTCTGGCTCTGTGACTTCCTCTATCACCACCCCTGTCCTGAATGTGGGATCCGGAGGGACTGCCTCTGTCTCCCCTAGCCGTATTGAAAACGGAAAAACAGGTACCATCACGGTTGACCCCAGAACAGGTTTTGATGTGGATACCCTGACCATTTTTGATTCCAACAGAAATGAGATTTCTGTGACAAAACAGGATGACAACACTTATACCTTCACCCAACCTGTCACCAAAGTGTTCATCAGCGTTACCTTTGGAAAAGGTGAAACAACTACACCTGATACCGACGATGACACAACAAAACCTGATACTGACAATGACGATTATCCCACAGTCAAGCCAGAGGATTTGTTTTATGATGTCAACCCCTCTGACTGGTATTATGATGCAGTGCAATACGTTTTGGCATCTGGTTTGATGGGTGGCGCAGGGAATGGCAGTTTCAACCCCAACGGAGATATGACTCGTGGTATGATTGTCACTGTGCTGTATAATTTAGCCAAACAACCCACATTAAGCCCAAAAGTTTTGTTTTCTGATGTTTCTGCTGGAGATTATTTCTATTATCCCAGTTTATGGGCAAGTCAGCTAGGGATCGTGGCAGGCATTGGGGATAACCTCTTTGACCCACATCAATCCATCACCAGAGAGCAAATGTATGTGATTTTGTACAAATATGCAATCACTCAAACACATTTGGCAGGTTCACTGGCTCCAGAAGCTAATTTTGCCGATAGTTCCTCTGTCTCTGTCTGGGCAAAGACTGGTGTGAACTGGTGTTATTCCAAAGGCTTAATCATTTTACGTGATGGTGGTAAGTTAGAACCACAAGCCCCAGCCAACCGAGCAGAAATCGCTCAAATGCTGATGGCGCTTGCTATGTTGTCATAAGACACAGCAATCTTTAAAAAAAGCCCCCAAAAGGTAAGAGGAAACTCTTTCCCTTTTGGGGGTTCTCATTTGTCTTGCCATTGTATTTTCCCCCTATTCCCTTTGTCACATTTGGAAGGAGTTTTTCATAGAATAATCTACTTGAAAAAAGGAGTTGCTTTTATGAAAAACATGATTCTATCTATCGTCCTTACTTTGTTGGCTGTGACATGCCCCACAACACAAGCCACCGATTTCTATCAGGGCATTGACGTGAGTTCCTATCAAGGGGAAATCAATTTTGAAGAACTGGCTTCTTCTGGCTGTACATATCTTTATATCAAGGCTGGGGAGGGAGAAAATACCGTAGATTCTCGTTTCGAAGAAAATTATAAAGGGGCAGAAAATCTGCACTTTGGCTTTTACTACTACGTCACAGCCCAAAACACAGAAGAAGCAGAGAGTCAAGCAGAACAATTTAGCAAATTGATCCAAGGGATTGACTATTCTCTGCGACCAGTGATGGATTACGAGAGTTTTTCACAAGTTTCTGTGGCAGAGAGCAATGCCATCGCCCTTTCTTTTCTGGAAAAGCTAGAAGCCTTGACAGGAGTCAAACCGGCAATTTATACCGATGAATATAATGTGAAAACCCGTTGGAGCACTGCCCTTTCTGACTATCCATTGTGGGTGGCTGACTATGCACATTTGGCAAAACCAGAGGAATATATTTTGCCAGAAAACTCTGTTTGGACAGAGTGGAGTGGCTATCAATATACAGATTCTGCTGTTGTTTCAGGGATAAAGGGGGATGTGGATGGTGATTTATTTACTTCTGGGCTGATGATTTCTAAAACAGAGGAAAACTCTAGTGAGGACCCCAAAGAGGATGGCTCAAGCACTCCCCTATCTTATACCGTGAAAAAAGGAGATACCCTTTGGGAAATCAGCAAAAAATTTCAAACAACTGTGGCAATCTTAGCCGAAATGAATGAGATTACCAATGTGAATTTGATTTATGTGGGAGAGGTTTTAGAAATCCCCACGAAGGGTAGTTATACTGTAAAATCTGGGGATACGCTGACAGAAATTGCCTTGAAATTTAATACCACTGTGAATCTTTTCGCTGAAATCAACGACATTTCTGACATCAATCTGATTTATGTGGGAGAAGTACTCTTTCTTCCTTCCTAAGCTTCTGGAAAGCTTCCTCTTGTTATCCATCAACTGTCCAAGGTCCAGATTGACTTTTTCCCCTTTTTTTGATATGATATAGCCACATGAGAAAAGAGGGAATCTAATTATGACAGAAAAAATCGAAGCATTACAGCTTGCTGCACATCATGCCGCAACAGAGGGTAATTATGACAAAGCCCTAGAGATTTTCAATTCCTTACAAGAAAATCAAAAAGTGAATACTTGGGATATTGTTTTTTATCGCTGTTTCTATCGTTATGGTATGGAAGAAGCCACAGCATTTTCTCACATCTTGGACATCAATCAAGGGGTGATTGATGCCTTTGCTGTGGTCTTGTCCCAAAATGTTGATATTTTAGAAACTTTAGTTTGTTTTCAGGATATTTACGACCAAATTTGGGATTTATCCACCAGATTGCAACAGTTCACCCATAGAGAATACATTGGATTGATCAAAGGAAAATCAATCACGGAAGAATTTCACCAAGCGCAAACTGCCCAATACATCGAAAATTTAAAGAAAATCCTTTCCCTTTCAGAAAATTTCATCAATGCTTTGGGTAATTTGTCAGAATATACCACCATAAATTGGGATTTGGTTTGGGATTTCTTTCAGTGTAATGATGGGCTTTTTTGTTTTTTACTTGTCTATGATGGGGATTCTATGTATGAAGAAAAACGAGGGGAAAATTTAAAAATAATCCAATTAAAGCGACCTGACTACGTACCTGTTTCTCTTCCCACACCAGTCAAACCTGCAGAAATACGAAGCACCCCAATCACAGAGCCTAAGAAAAAAGGACTTTGGGGACGTCTCTTTCAATAACAACTATATTTCCCTAAAATAACACTATCACCGGCTGCCTTTGAAACCATAAAAACACATCTAAAGGACACAGGGCGAAATCCGAATTTCTATGATTTGATTATCACAGGGGATTTGGGGCAGTTGGGACGAGAATTATTATTAGAATTATGCAAAGAAGAGTCATTGGAACTGTCCAAAATCCACAGTGACTGTGGGATTTTGATATTTGATTCCAATCAACAAGACATTCACTGTGGTGGTTCTGGTTGTGGTTGCTGTGCTTCTGTTCTGACAGGCTATCTCTTGACTGGTCTGGAGAACCATACTTGGAATAATATTTTATTTTGCCCTACTGGGGCGCTCCACTCCCCTACCTCTGCATTTCAAGGGGAGAGCATCCCTAGTATTTGCCACGCTATCGCCATTGCCAACAAAAAGGAGAAATAAAATGGATTATGTATATGCTTTTATCGTAGGAGGGGTGTTTTGTATCATCGGGCAAATCCTTATCGACAAAACATCTCTCACCCCAGCAAAAATTTTGGTTGGCTATGTGACAACTGGTGTTGTTCTGGGAGCTGTTGGGCTTTATGAACCACTGGTGGATTTTGCTGGTTCTGGTGCCACGGTTCCTCTGACAGGATTTGGATATTTACTTGCCAAAGGTGTGAAAGAAGCTGTGAGCGAGCAAGGGCTTTTGGGGGCTTTTACAGGAGGGGTAACCGCAGCTGCTGGAGGCATCACAGCAGCGATTACCTTCGGTTTTTTGGTGTCACTTTTATGCAAGGCGAAACCAAAAAAATAAAAACAGACCGATGCAAAAAAGTTCTGAATCCATCATGGTTTCAGAACTTTTTAGTTTTATTCTGTGGTCACAGTCTTTCTTGAAAAAAACTATTTTTCCAAGTGGACTTTTAGTTTGTTTTCCATAACAATATTGATTCTTTTCGCATATTTTTTTTGAAATATATACTGTGGACTAGATTTTTGTAAAATGATTCTTTCTAGTGCCGTGCAACCATTTAAAAAACTGTAATCAAACCAAGCCAATGCCTTAGGGAAAGTGAAAGAAGAGATTTCAGTACAATTTGCAAAAGCTTCCCCATGCAGGGCTTGTACTGTATCAGGTAAATTGATTTCTTTTAAATTCTTACATCTTAAAAAGGTTTGAAATCCAATGACAGCGGTTGAAGGAGAGAAATGAATCTCCTCTAAGCGACTGCAATCTTGAAAAGCTTTGTCGTGGACGGTTTTCACTGCCTCAGGCAGTTGTAAGGTTGTCAGGGAACTACCACCGCAAAATGCACTTTTACCAATATGGGACAAAGATTTTGGAAATTCTATGGCTGTCAACTTTCCACAAGAAAAGAAGGCACCTTCTCCAATGTACTCTAAATTCTTAGATAAAACCACTGTTGTTAACCATGGGCACTGATAAAATGTCCCAATTCCCACAGTTTTTATGGTGTCTGCCATGAAAACTTTACCGATTGGTACATTGATAAAAGCGTGTGTAGGGACCTCTCTCCCAGCGGTAAGATATAAATCTCCTATGGCTGCATCGCAAAAAGGACGCTCTTTGTCCCCACCTTTGTGTTGACAAAGATCACTGCAAACCTTTACCTCGACCA
The DNA here is from genome assembly GCA_044432725.1 of Eubacteriales bacterium. Classification (GTDB taxonomy): domain Bacteria; phylum Bacillota; class Clostridia; order Oscillospirales; family Oscillospiraceae; genus JAWXUK01. The sequence goes on along the minus strand of JAWXUL010000001.1, from coordinate 76,540 downwards.
TGCGAGATTTCCCAAAAGCTCGTGCCCCTAAGAAAGTCGATGGATTCGCCACAATCAGGGACTGAATGTTGGTGCATTGGAAAAACGCCTCTCGTTCCACTGATTCCACCGAAAGAGGTAAGTGAACAATTTCCAAAGCAGTACAGCCCAGAAAAGCCTCTTCCTTCACGGCTCGAAGTTTAGAAGGAAAATTGATGGATTTTAAGGACATACAATGGCGAAAAGCCCCTGCTTCTATCAGAATAATAGATTCTGGCAAGGTCACAGACAACAGTCCTGTGTAATTATGAAAGGCATTTTCCCCAATAATACTGATATGATCTGGCACTACCACATCTGGGGACTCCCCCACGTATTCGGTTAATTTCCCTGCTTTGACCACAAAATCTCCTGTAGTCTTTCCATAAATATGGGTTGCTTCTGTTGTGATTTGGTTAATCACATGATAGTGATTGATAGATTTTTCTACAATAAAAGCTGTTTGGCAATATTGGCAAATTGCTGCCTCTTTATCTGAGTCAACTGTTACACTAGCACCACAATTCACGCATATCGCTGGAGTTAATGGCATGGTTTTTCCTCCTTTTTTAGGGCAATCCTTTTTATGATTTCGACCTATTCTTCTGAATCATTCACTGATTTAACATCCACCAGTTTCCCAACCACTTCATTCACAGGTCCATCATGATTTACCACAGGTATCCAGCTGATTCGCCGGTATCTGTAATCTGAATCCTTTTGCTCTCGCATACGTAATACAACACTTCCACCTACACCTCGTAAGGCAAGACTTGCAAACTCTTCATAAATCCCCCTATCTTCTGGATATATTGATCCATTTGCTAAGGCATGTTCAGGAAACTGGGACATTTGTGTTGAAATACCAAACATATTTTCGCTATTTTTGTGTCTGATGAGAAATTTCTTTTGAATATCAATGCGAAAGAGCAGATCTTCTGATAAATGTTGCAGTGCATCAAATTGACGATTCACATCGGCAAGCTCTACCTGTGTCATTTTTTCTTTGTGTATATTTCGTGCTGTTCCGATCATTTCTTTTGTGGTTCCATCGCTATTTTTCATAGCTCTGAACATCATTTTGTGATATTCATATTCACCATCTAGTGTTTTCACTCTGGATTCTAGCTCTCCTTCTTCCCCTTGAATCACTGTTTCAATAAAGTCTAAATAGGGTTTCAAGTCCTCTGGATGAAGTACATTTTTCAGCTGTTCCACATCTGGATAATTTTCAACTTTTGTGGGGAGGCGATAAGAATGGGCGTTATCATCACTTCGATACATAATTTTGTTTTTGATATCAAAACGATACAAAGATCCACCCCACATTTTTTGCAAAATTTGGAAATAGACATTGATGCCCTCTAATTCTTTTTGGGTTTCTTTCAGGCTGTGGATATTGGTGGCACAGCCCACCATTGCCTTTATCTTTCCTTCTTCGTCATAAACAGCTTTAAAAACCACCTTATGATATTCATACTGACCTGCAGGAGTTAAAATTCTTGTTGTATGGGAACCTTCTTTTCCTGAAAGTACACGATGAATATAACTTTTATAATCTTCTATATCCTCGTGGTGAAACACCTCTTTCAAGCTTTCGTGATCTGGATAATTTTCCACCACAGTGGATACACCATAAATTTTAGCTGTTTCTTCATTTCGGTATAAAATTTTATTTTTGGTATCCAAACGATACAGCATGCCTGTGGACAAACTTTGTAAAATACTGAAATACTGCTCTATATCTTCTAGTTTTGTCTTTATTTCTACTTGATCTTCAATATTTACCATATACCCCATGACTTTATCTGTGCCTGAATTGTCCAAAGTGCGTCTTTGCAGTTCTAGTGAATACCAACGTGGCAAGCCATCCCACGTAATTATCTTTATTTTTGTTGTATAAATTGGAAAATTTGCTAAGTTTTCAACAATTTCCTTTAAAAGAATTTTTTGAATTTCAGATTGCACTTGATTGGAAAAGTCAGTTTCTGAATTTATTTGTGCAAGTTCTGCACTGGATTGAAATATTTCACGAAACAACTTGTTACAGTGAATCATGGACAATTCCTGATCCAAATTAAAAATCACTTCTGCTCTGGAAGAATTGCTTACTTGATGCATTGCCATTTCCATTCGTTTGTCTTGTTTGGGAATGATTTCCACATAAACTTTTTTTTCTTCCTTGTGAAAATAACCTAGGTGGACATCTGCTAATTGCTTTTCTCCATTTCCTAATAGGGTAATCACATCATGAATCAGAACATTTTCTTTTCCTTTTTCCTTCATCTCGTTGATAAAGGTAGCCACAAGCCCTTGACTATGATTCTTAAAAATTGGTTCTAAATCAGTGGTTTCTAATGTTACATTATATAATTCTTTTGCTTTTTTGTTGCTATAAACAATTTGTGTTTGGGCATAGTCCCCAACCATAAAAGCACAGTTATAATTGTCCATAAAATGCATGAATTGCTCTGTCATTTTTTTCTTCCTTTCGCTGTTTCAGGGGGATTTCCGTTGTTTCATTTGTAATCACGGGATAGTTCGTTACCACTCTTTTTTTCCCCTTTCATCACAAGGGACACCTGTTTCCCATGTTTAGAGGGTCTTTTCAAAAAGAATTTACACAAGGCAAGAGCTTCATCTGCAAACAGTCATACTGAAATAATAATACTACAAAAATCAACAAATTACAAGAGAAATCAAGAAATTTTTTCCTTTTTTTCCAAAGCAAAAAGCCAACAAGAAAATCTTGTTGGCTTTTTGCCCTAATCACTTTGATTTATCATCATTTAAGCAAAGTTTTTTGAAAAAGAACCTCTAAATATACTTTTCTGAAAATTCTGGAACGGGAATAGGACGTGAATAGTAATACCCTTGTCCTAAGGTACAAGCCATTTCTTGAAGTAAATCTGCCTGCTCCTTATCCTCGATTCCCTCTGCTAAGGTGGTGGTGTCCTCCAGTTTATTACACATTGTCAACAAACTTTCTACAATCACCTTGTTTTTATGATTGATTAATACATTATCAACTAAACTTTTATCAATCTTCACTTCATTAACATCTATTTGTGCTAACGTTACGATATTTGAATAGGCACAACCAAAATCGTCTAAAGAAATGGCGAAGCCGTGTTTTTTGAAATCAACAATCAAAGACGAAGCCACGTTGTTTTCAATCAAACCTACTCGTTCTGTTACTTCAATGACCAAAAGCTGGTGTGGAACAGAATATTTATCACAAATTTCGACAATACTCTCAACAATTCCATATTCTTGTAGCGTGACACGACTTAAATTCACAGAAATCGGAATCGCTTTCCCTTGACTATTCCACTTTTGTAACAGTTTACACACTTCCTCCACCACAAACATATCCACATGGCGAATGACCGAGTTTTTCTCGTAAAGAGAAATAAATTGGTCAGGGAAAACCATTTTTTGATTTGTTTTATCAAATCTTCTGATCAAGGCTTCTGCCCCATGGAGAGAAGCATCTTTTAAACGAACCTGTGGCTGAAGATATATCATAAATTCGTCATTTTCAAGGAACGATAGCAAGTCTGACAAGACAGAATCATTTACACTATCGAATTTACGTTCACTTTTGGCGTAATACTCTTGCTTATTGATATACATCAGCGTTTCAGCTTCAAAGGTAAGCTGTGTCAAGTCAATTTTTCCTTTTGCCCAAGAATGACCAATGGAAAAATCATAGTTTTCCTCGTCCTTCATGGTTTCTATTAGCGTAAACACTGTTGATTCAAATTCTTCTTTTTCCACATTTGGGGCAATTCCTAAAAATTCATCCCCTGACATTCTGAAAATGACAAATTGAAAATGCTCTTTGATTCTTTTGGCACATTTCTTAACGTATTCGTCTCCACCCTCTATACCTAATTTTTCGTTTACATATTTTAACCCATTGATATTGGCAGAAATAATACCCAAAGATTTTGGGGATTCTTCCAAAATTCTATCAACTCTTTTGACATATCCAGTACGATTGTAAAGACCTGTCAAAGAATCACGATGATACAGTTCTACCAATTTTTCATCCATTAAGCCTTGGGTAATATCTTGGGCTACAAAACGAGATACCGTTTCTAACAGTCGAGTATCTACGGATTTTTCAAAATTCTCTAGATTTGTAATCCCGACTACGCCAACAATATTTTTGTTGATGTCTTCCACTGTAGAAAAGATGTAGTTATTTATTCCTTGGGCAATCAAACTTTCCCCAAGGGCTGGATCTGTTTCCGTCATTTCTGCAGAAGCGCCTTTTGAAATATTATCTTCTAAATTTTTTTCTGCAAATGCAATCATTTTCCTTGCTTCTTCCCCAGTGAAAACATTTTCATTCACACGAGGATGTCTACCTTTGGTACATTCTGCGATACAGGTAATCTTTAAATCATCTTTGTTGATTCTGTGTAGATAAGCACGGGAACCACCATAATAATCAAGCAATAGTTTCATCAAAGCTGGCGCTACTTCTTCATGTGGCAGTTTATATATTTCTGTACAACGTGTCAACGCCACTTCGAGTTTGGTATTTTCTTCTAGCATCACACGACATTGGCAAAAAATAGATCTTTGATCTCGTATTAAATGGGCATTGCCCAAACATTGCAAATTTGTCTTTTTGTCTGTAAATTTAAAATCATAGTCTTTTTTTCGTTGAATACTATTGTTGATATGGTCGATAGAATCTTGATCCAGATCAACAATTTCATAATATTTTTTCCCTATGATTGATTCATCACATTGAAAAGCATAAAAAAACTTTTCATTTGCATAGATAATTTCCTCAGTGTAAATATCCCTGATGTAGCAAGGATATTCATTATCAGCAAAATAAGGATTCCAGTAATTATAATCTGCCATTCCCATGATGTTCACCTCTTCTGTATATTTTCAATTTATTATACCATAGATTCCCTCTTTTGTCTACAATTTTACATGGATTTAACATTGTACCACCATAAAGTACTCACTCACTTCTTGAAGTATTCCTCTCCCAAAAGCTTCTAAAAAAATATCATTTTTTTAGCAATGCTACATATACTATAGAAGACCTCTCTGAATGGACGTAGAAAGGAAACTAATATGAATATTTTTGAAAAAATAAAAAAAGAACTGGTTTTTCAACTGGTTCTCGGCGTGATTTTGGGACTTTCTCTTGGTTTTGTTGCCACTGAAGCAGTAATGTCTTTTATTATTGTGGTTAAAAATATCCTTGGGCAGATTATCTTTTTTACAATTCCTCTGATCATTCTTGGTTTTATCGCACCTTCTATCGCTAGTTTAAGAAAAAATGCCACCAAACTATTAGGATTTGCTCTTTTTCTTGCTTATTTTTCTACTTTAGGGGCAGGACTAATGAGTTTTGCCCTTGGTTATGTATTGGTCCCTCTTCTTCATATCTCCCCTGTTGCTGAACATTTGACAGAATTGCCCGCAGCCATCTTCACTTTAGAAATCACCCCTATCATGCCTGTGATGTCTGCGTTGATCTTGTCACTTCTCCTCGGCTTGGCTGTCTCACAAACAAAGTCCAAGACTTTTGAACAGCTACTTCAAGAATTTCAAACCATTGCCCTTGCCATTGTCAGCCATTTGGTCATTCCCATTCTCCCCTTTTTCATTGGAAGTACTTTTGCAACCCTCGCTTATGAAGGGTCAGTCACCAAAGAACTACCCGTCTTTCTCTTGGTCATTTTGATAGCCATAACAGGACAAATCATTTGGTTGGGCATCCTTTACACTGTGGCTGGTATTTATAGTAAAACCAATCCAAAAGAAGTTTATTCCCACTATTTACCAGCTTATTTCACAGCCATCGGCACCATGTCCTCTGCTGCCACATTGCCTGTTTCCCTTCGTTGTGCCAAAAAATCAAAAGTTCTTTCTGCTGAAAGTATCAATTTCAGCATACCTCTTTTTACCAATATCCACTTGTGTGGTTCTGTTTTAACAGAGGTATTTTTTGTGATTGTGGTATCTCAGGTGTTGTATGGTGCTCTCCCTGACATAGGAAGTATGTTACTTTTTGTGATACTTCTTGGTTTTTTTGGCATTGGTGCACCGGGGGTTCCTGGGGGCACTGTGATGGCATCCTTAGGACTCATCACTGGAATATTAGGTTTTGACACAGAAGGCACTGCTTTGATGATGACAATTTTCGCCCTGCAAGATAGCTTCGGCACTGCTTGTAACGTCACAGGAGATGGTGCACTAACCTTAATGGTGGAAGCTTATCGAAAAAAGATTTAGGGAGCTCCTCAATCGCTCTGATTTCTGACTGAAACTCTAAAAAAAAAGATTAAGGCTGTGTCGCAAAAGTTTTACGACACAGCCTTTTCTTATGATACGATACTTATGCGATTGTGATTAAAGTATCACCTGTATTGACGGAATTACCCACAGAAACAGGAATACTTTTCACAGTTCCTGCTGTTGGGGCATTGACTTCAATTTCCATTTTCATCGCTTCTAGCACCAAGAGGGTGTCACCTTCATTGACAGACTGACCCACAGTGGCAACAATTTTAAACACATTACCTGGCATGGGGCTTGGCACAGGATTTCCTTCCCCACTTGCTACAGGTGTAGCAGCCACTGGTGCTGCTGAAGCTGCTGGGGCAACTGGTGCTGTGCCACTGCCTTTGGACACACCTACTTGGTAAGACTTTCCATTGACTGTCAAATTATATTGACCTTCGACAGAAGCTGTGACCGTGGTGGTTTCGGATTTTTTCACAGGTTCTGGCTTTTTAGGGAAGCCTTCAGCACGGTCTTTGAAGAAGCCATCTGCTACTTCTGGGAAAGCAAGATAAGACAAAACATCCTCGTCGTTTTTCGCTTTATCTCCCAATTCTGCTTTGGTTTTTTCAAAAGCAGGTTCCAAAGTATCTGCAAAACGACCTTCGTGAACAGGGGTATCTTTCAAGATTTTCTTCAAAATTTCTGGGTCAATGGGGGCAGGGGTTGTGCCATATTCACCACAACAATATGCCTTGATTTCTTTCCCGACATTTTTGTATCTTTCCCCTGCTAGAACATTCATCACAGCTTGAGAACCAACCATTTGACTTGTTGGTGTCACCAAAGGAGGATAACCCAAATCTGCACGGACTTTTGGTGTTTCCAGCAATGCTTCGTCCAAACGGTCGATGGCATTGAGTTGTTTCAGTTGCGAAATGAGGTTAGAGAGCATACCTCCTGGCACTTGATAAGTGAGACAATTTGTGTCAGTGGTTAAGGATACTGGGTCAAGGACGCCAGATTCAATAAACTCTCCACGGACTGTTTTGAAGAAGTCAGACATTTCCAAAAGCTTGTCGTCTTTCAAATCTAATTCATAACCTAATTGGCGTAGTGCATAGATCAGGGTCTCTGTGGCTGGCTGAGAGGTACCACCAGAAAGAGGAGAAATGGCAGCATCAATCACGTCAGCGCCTGCTTCCACGGCTTTCATGTAAGTCATAAAGGCAAGTCCTGCGGTACTGTGGGTGTGAACCACCACAGGCAAGTCACAGGCATCTTTGATTGCTGATACCATGTCATAAGCTTCTTGAGGACCCATAATACCAGCCATGTCTTTGATTGTGATGCTTTGAACGCCCATTTGCACAAATTCTTTCACTGTTTGGACGTTTTTCTCCAAAGTATGCACAGGACTTGTGGTATAACTGAGTGTACCAGAAGCCATGGCACCTGCTTTTAAAGTAGCTTCCACCGCTGTTTTGGTGTTACGTGTATCATTCAATGCATCAAAAATACGAATGATGTCGATACCATTTTTCACAGAATGCTGAATGAATTTTTCGACAACATCATCAGGATAATGTTTATACCCTAACATATTTTGTCCACGGAACAGCATTTGTAGCTTTGTATTGGGCATTTTTGCACGGATTTTACGCAATCTTTCCCATGGGTCTTCACGCAAAAAACGAAGACAAACATCAAAGGTTGCCCCGCCCCATACTTCGCAAGAATAATAACCAACGCTATCCATTGTTTCTAAAATTGGTTCAAAGCGTTCAAAAGGTAAACGAGTGGCAATCAGAGATTGGTTTGCATCACGCAATGCGGTTTCTGTTATTTGTACTTTTTTCATTTCTATGACTCCTCCAAAATAATTTATGATATTTTAGTGTGGATACGTTCCACGAATACATTCACCTTATATTTTATTACAAAATTTCCAAACACGCAAGGGTTTTTGGAAAAGTTTTTCTTTTTTTTTCTTTGACTAAAACCTTATTATTCCAAATTTTAAACGTGAGAAAAAAATTATTCCTACAAAAAGTTGAAAATCAACTAAAATCCTTCGAGGATACCCAAGATTTTTAGAGTGTTTTAGAAAATCCCACAAGTTGAAGCTGTTGGTGTGTGAGGTTTGCCAGAAGGTGTTTTTGGAAATACAGTGGTGACATGAGACGAAAATTTTATCCTCTGCTCTCGATAAATTTCTGGTGGTTTCAGCAGTTTCATCAGCGGTTTAAATTCTATACATGAATCATTCTCGGGAGCTGTTTTCTTTATTAGGGCAACACCTCATAATCCCTCATTCTCGATTTAAGGAAAAACAAGCCCCTCAAATTCGCTAAAAATCTACCACGGGCACTGCCTTGGGTCGTCGGCAATCCACCAAAAATGACTCTCGATTTTTAACTTTTTGAGCGACCTTGGAAGTCCCTTTCGGGAAAACTGATTTTCCTCATAATTCAAAATAGGAATTATGAGGTATTTCCTTAGATTTGTTCTTTTTCCTCTTTCCAATGATTCTCGAGAAATTTTCATAAAAAATATATCTGTTTTTTATAAAAAAGCCATTTACATTTTAGATAAATTGGGGTATAATAATAGTATCTCGATTTTTATAAAGGAGGCAAATATGCAAAAACTCTCCAAAGAAATAGACCGTTTTTGTTACAAACACAACCACTGGGGCATCCCTGGTTTGATGCGTTACATTGTTCTTGCCAATGTGTTTGTTTTTTTAATGGATATGTTCAGTAATTCCAGCTTTTCCAAAATGCTTAGCTTTATCCCCTATTATGCTTTTAGCGAGGGGCAAGTTTGGCGCATATTCACCTTTTTCTTGGTGCCTGAAAGTGGATTCTCTAATACCTTAAGTATTTTTTGGTTTGCCATTTCCTCTATGTGCTATTTTTTCATTGGTTCTGCATTAGAACAGCGTTGGGGCACTGCTAGATTTACTTTTTTCTATGCCTTAGGGATTCTTTTAAATTTATTCAGTGGCTTGCTCATCAGTGGGATGGCTTATGGAGGTCTGATCAGTGAAGGCTATGCCTTTTACCCAGCTGCCTCTATGTATTATGTAAATTTATCCTTATTTTTCTCTATTGCTTCTCTTTATCCTAATTTACAATTTTATTTTATGTTTATTATTCCTGTCAAAGCCAAATGGCTTGCTTGGTTCTCTGGTGCTATGTTTGCTTTTAGCGTCTTCTATGAACTGTTCTTTGGTCTTTGGGTGATGGCTTTGGTCCCTGTCATTGCAATTTTTAATTATTTTCTCTTTTTCTGGGATGAAATTTCTCATTTCCTATTCAAGGGGAAACATCGCTTAAAGCATAGCTCTGTGGGACGTTCGATGAATAACACCATCAATCTAAAAACTGCACAAAAAGAAATGCAACAACGCAAGGGCTATCTTCACAAATGTACCGTCTGTGGCGTTACAGATGCCGATAACCCAGATATGGATTTTCGCTATTGCTCCAAATGCGAAGGCTATCACTGTTATTGTATGGATCATATCAATAATCATCAGCACAAAACTTAAGCGTTCCTCTATAAAAGTAGAAATATTTTAATTTTTTCTTAATGAAAATTTACAAATATTTTATTGATTTCCCCTCTCTCATCTGATATACTAATGATTGTAAACAATTATAAGACTAATAAAAAAGGAGTTTTTTTATGAACTATCATCAACCTGATAACAATTTCAACCATGGCAACTACGGCATGAACAACGACTCAGTTTCTGGACTTTCCCTCAGCAAATATACAGCAAAAACTTTTGGCTGGATGTTTGTGGGTCTCATGGTCACCTTTGTCACAGCCTTTTTCATGGCTGTCTCTGGGCTTGCAATCACTGTTCTTTCTATCCCTGCCATGAGCATTATTTTGTGTATTGCACAAGTTGCTGTTGTTATTTTCCTCTCTGCAAAAATCAACTCAATCTCTGCAGGGGCAGCTACTAGTTTGTTTCTTGCCTATTCGTTCCTGACTGGTATCACTTTCTCTAGCCTTTTCTATTCCTATGGTTTTGGAAGCGTTATTGGTGTATTTTTGCTCACCTCCCTTTATTTTGGTGCTTTGTCTGCTTTCGGCTATTTTACTAATGTAGATTTATCCAAACTAGGACCACTATTGATGGGTGGTGTTATTTTCTTGATCATCTCTGGGGTGATTTTGATTTTCATTAATATTCCTATTTTGGAAACCATGATGTGTCTTGCTGGTATTGTCATTTTCTTGGGCATGACAGCTTATGATACCCAAAAAATCAAACAACAATATTATATGTTCCAAGGAAATCAAGCTATGCTCGGCAAAGCTTCTGTGATTTCTGCTTTACAACTGTATTTAGATTTCATTAACCTGTTCATCTATCTCTTACGTTTTATGGGCAATCGTAATGACTAATTCCTAGTTCTAACATCGCTAAGCCACTTCCCTTTCTCAGATGATTTCATAAAAGTTCTGTTTCCTTGCTAGGTTGCAGAACTTTTTTTATCTGAAAAAAGAATTGCTCTTAGGCAAAAAAGATAGCGATTTTAGAAAAAAATTTTTTTTTCTAAATATCCCTTGACAAAGCGTTCCTTTTATGGTATTCTTATTAAGCGTTCAAAGACAGTAGGTGCGTAAAGCATAAGTCCTACCGAGAAGGCTGATAACAATCTATTATAGTCTGTTTGATGCTATTTCGACTTTTGTTCGTAATAGTATTTTTTTATTCTCTGGAGGTGAAATCTATGCCTAACGCAAAAGTGTTAGAATCCAAAAAAGCACAAGTGGCAGAGTTGGCTGAGAAATTAAAATCAGCTTCTTCTGGTGTTCTCGTGGACTACAAAGGTATTTCTGTTGCAGAAGACACAGCTCTTCGTGTAGAACTACGTAACAGCAACGTGGAATATTCAGTCGTCAAAAACACACTCACTCGCTTTGCTGCAAAAGAAGCTGGTTTAGAAGGGTTGTCTGACATCCTGAACGGTACCACTTCTTTGGCACTGGGAACTGACGAAGATCCTATCGCGCCTCTGCGTGTGATCAACAAGTTCTCTAAACAATTCAATGGTGAAAAGTTCACTATCAAAGCTGGTTTTATGGACGGAGCAATCCTACCTTTAAACGAAGTTTTGGCAATCGCAGAGCTTCCTTCAAAAGAAGTTTTGCAAGCCCAAGTACTGGGTACTATGCTTGCACCTATCTCTAGCTTGGCTATCGTATTAAAAGCCATTGCAGAGGAAAAAGGTGGATTCGTAGAAAAATCCGCAGAAGCCCCTGCTTCTCAAGAAGAAGCACCAGCAGAAGAAACTTCTGCTGAGTAAGTAATTATTAAAAACATTATCGGAGGTATATCATTATGGCTATCGAAGGCTTGATTGAAGAAATTAAAAAATTAACAGTACTGGAACTTTCTGAACTGGTACACGCTTTGGAAGAAGAATTCGGCGTATCTGCAGCTGCTATGGCTGCACCTGCTGCAGGTGGTGCTGCAGGTGGCGGAGCTGCTGAAGAAAAGACTGAATTTGACGTTGTGCTTGCTAGCTTTGATGCTGCTGCAAAAATCAAAGTCATCAAAGCAGTGCGTGAAATCACTGGTCTTGGCTTAGGCGAAGCAAAAGCTATGGTTGAAGGTGCTCCTAGCACCATCAAAGAAGCTGTTTCTAAAGACGATGCTGAAGATCTTAAAGGCAAGTTAGAAGAAGCTGGCGGTAAAGTTGAGCTGAAATAAGACAAGTTGTCTGACCCCTTACCTTTGGTGAGGGGTTTTTTCTACCCTCTTTTGGATGTAAAAAAGCCTTCCTGTAAAAGGAAGGCTTTTATTTAAGAGGCAACGATAGTCATCATTTTATCTACACTTTTTTCGCTTATAGTATATTTTTCTCTTTTCTCTACTTTGACTTCTGCCGTTGTCACACCAACTGCGACATAGCGCGTGCCACACTCTGGACATACTTGTATTCTTTGGTCCTCTGAAGCAGCATTACTACTTTTTCTGTGCTGACAATATTCACATGCTATCACAGCTTCTTTTGTTATCGTTGCTTCCTCTTTTTCTGTGAGATTCTCTTCTTTTGTTTCTACTTGATTGAGCTGTTGTCTCTCTTCATAAGGAGTAATACGACTTCGAACCAACGCTTCTTGGGGGTCAGCACCTTCTCGGGTTGGTATTTGAATTTCATTAATCCGTTCCCTTTGAACAGCTGCTGTTCGTGCCACAGGAGTCACAGGTTTTTTTTCTGAAAGTACTTCTGTTTTTCTTCTGTTTGGTTTTACATAGGTATTGGCACTTGCTCCTTGTAAAATAAGTCCTATCATCACATCACTCCCTTTTCTACTTTTTCGGTTTATTTTTTTGAGTGGGTTCTTTTTGATCCTTGGGTACTTCAGTCTTATCCTTAGATTCCTCTTTTTTATCCTTGGATTTTTCTTTCGTGTCCTTAGAATCCTCTTTTTTATCCTTGGATTTTTCTTTCGAGTCCTTAGAATCCTCTTTTTTATCCTTGGATTTTTCTTTTGAGTTCTTAGATTCCTCTTTTTTATCCTTGGATTTTTCTTTTGAATTCTTAGAATCCTCTTTTTTATCCTTGGATTTTTCTTTTGAGTTCTTAGATTCCTCTTTTTGCTCCTTGGATTTTTCTTTTGAGTTCTTAGATTCCTCTTTTTTATCCTTGGATTTTTCTTTCGAGTCCTTAGAGTCCTCTTTATTTACCTCGGATTTTTTTTCCTTATCTTTGTTATCGTCAGAACCTATCCCCTGTTTAAGCGGTGCAAGGAAGGAAAGTTTTTGCTGATGTCCTAAAATGAGGAAAGTTCCTGCTACAAGAAAAATACCCAAACTAAGCATTTGAGACGTACGAAGGTCGTTCCCCATAAATTTCAGTCCAAAGAAATACAAACTATCCGTTCTCATTCCTTCAATGAAAAATCTGCCTAACCCGTACCAAGTAAAATAGCTCAGTGCTATTTGTCCTTGAAATTTTCTAGCTTTTTTCGTCATGTAGATCAGCAGAGCAAAACCAACGAAATTCCACATAGATTCATAAAAAAAAGTAGGATGTACCCCAAGGGTTCCCTCTAAAATTTGCTGGTACTCTACTTCGTTTGCAAAGCCCTTTTTTAACATATCATTGGCAATGGATTCTGAAACCATTCTCCATGGTCCATCTGTCAAACCTCCATAAGCCTCTACATTGGTAAAATTCCCCCAGCGACCAATTCCTTGCCCCAGAATAAGTCCAATGGTCAACACATCAGCAAGGAGGAAAAAGTTGATGTTACGAGTGTTGCTGAAAAAGATTAAAACGATTACTCCAGCAATAATACCACCGTAAATTGCCATTCCTCCGTCACTGATTCGGAAAATACCTGCCCAATCTAATGAACCATCTGGAAGTTTATATCGCTCTAGGTAAAAAATCACAAAATATGCTCGAAGACCTACCAAGGCAGCTGGCACTGCAAAAAACAAAAAATCATAAACGTGGTCATCTTCTAAAGAAAATTCAGGTGCAAGCTTTGCTGATACCATTGCCCCTAGTAAAAAACCTATGGCAATGATCAGCCCATACCAATAAATGGGGCGACCGAAAATTTCGATCACCACACGATTTAATACAAATTCTAGACCAAGTCCAGGAAAAGTAACAACGTTGATCATATTACTCCCCTTTTGGATAAACCATAGAAAGCGCACTTTTTTCTTCTGTGATAAATTGCTTTAAAAGTGCTTGTGCTTCTTCTTTTTTGATTGTGTCGTAGATTTCTGGAAATTCCAAAAAATCATAACCTTGAAAAAATCCTTCTGCTTGGCTGATGCAAATCGTCTCAAAAGAGTTCAAGCCTCGCACTTCACTACCATAGGTTCCCTTTTTAATACGGTCCCACAGTCCTTCGTCTAGTCCTTCTTCTGCCAATCGTTTTGCCTCTTTCATAATTGCTGCTTTTACAGCACGAGGGTCTTTGCTCTCCCCTCCCATGACAAAAAAAGTACCTCCTGGAAAACTTTCAAAGCCTGAATCGAAGTTTTGGTTAATCAGCCCTGATTTATAAAGCTCTGCATAAAGAGGACTGGAGATCCCCACCAGCATTTCACAAGCTAAATTCCCCAGCTGTTCTTTCCGAAGACCTGCTGTACCTTCCTCTCTATCCTCGCATTTAAAGCCAAGTTGAAAGAGAGGGGCAGATACTTCCATTTTTACTTCTTTTTCTCGTTCATAAGTGTCAGCTGGTTCTTCCTTGCCATAATCTCGTAAAGGCGACACACCAGAATCAGGAGGTAGAATTTCTTTTGCTGCTTTCACCACTTCTTCTGGTTCAAAATTTCCTGTTGCGACCAAGACCATATTTTTCGGTGTATAAAATGCCTTATGGCAAGCATACAGGGTTTCTGCTGAAATTTTTCCAATGGACTCCACTGTTCCTGCCACTGATTCACGTGCAGGATGATAATGATAAAGACATTTCATCAGATTGATATAGACACACCAATGAGGATTGTCCTCGATCATACCAATTTCTTGGGCGATAATCCCCTGCTCTTTTTCCACAGATTCTTTGGTAAACCAAGGAATAGAAACAAAGGAGAGTAAAATTTTCAAATTTTCAGAGAATTTTTCTGTACATTCAAAATAATAACCTGTGATGTCGTTTGCTGTAAATGCGTTGGGCGATGCACCATTACTTGCCAAATCTTGCAGCGCATTCCCATCTTCTGTATCGAACATTTTATGTTCTAAATAATGTGCTACCCCTGCTGGAGAGTCAATCCATTCTTTTCCATCTAATGAAAATCTGGTGTCCATTCCTCCGTATTTTGTCGCAAAAAAGCAAAAGTTCTTTTGAAATTCTGGGCGTTTCACCATGAAAATGTTTAAGCCATTATCCAAAACTTCATGATACATTTCCTCTTGCAACAAAGCATATTTTTTTGTTTTCATGGTTTATTCCTCCAAGCCTTTCAAGAAAAATATAGTATCCAGTTGCAATTTATTTGCCACTGCCACCACTTGTTCCACGGTAACAGCTTCTAATTTTTCCACCATTGTGTCCACATCCTCGTCCAAACCAGCAATGGCTTGTCCCAACCAAAAATCTTCCATTCTGCCTTGGCTATCTGGAATCGTTTGTAAATTTGCAATTAAAATTCTGCGAGAACCTTCCATCTCTTCAGTGGTGATGTCCCCTTTTTTCACGGCTTCTAGTTGAGCAAGAATCTCCGTCTTTGCTTGGTCAAATTTTTCAAATTCAATCCCAGAGGAAACAGTCATAATGCCTTTCAGGCGTTCGATGGTAGAGCTTGCGTAATAGCAGAGTGAATGTTTTTCACGGACATTCATAAAAAGTTTAGACATACTTGTGCCACCAAAAATAGCATTGACCATAATCAGGGCTGGATAGTCTTCTTCCCATGCAGTGACCCCACCTGTTCGAAAGCCCATAGACAGCTTTCCTTGGCTGACATCCATGGATTGACTCACAAAATGAGGTTCTTCTGGTGCTGTTATCCGAACATCGCAATCGCAATGCACCACTTCTCCGCGCAGTGGCAAACCAGATAAAATTAAATTGGTTGCCCACTCTACCCTGTCATAAGAAGCAGAGCCACAGTAATAAATTTCAATTTCAGACGTGGCAAGAAGTTGTAAATAATGATCCCAAAGACCTTTTGCTGTGATTTTTTCTACTTCTTCCAGAGAACCGAGTCGTTCCACTCCGTATGCTTCATTTTGACACATATGTTGAATCATACGCTGATTTGCATAATAACGCTTGTCATTGACCTGTCCACGGATTTTTTGGATTAGATTTTCTTTTTCACGGGTGACAAAGTCTGTGGAAAAAGCTCGTTCTTCCACCAAAGGACAAAAGAGGATATCCACCAAAAGTTGGGATGCTGGCTCTACAATGACACTTTTATCTAAGGTATAGGCATCGTCTAAAAAGCTTGCTACAAACCCAATACTTTGTGTTTCCCCTCTTTGTCGCACGACTGGTTCAATGGCACCTCCATAAAGTTCGTCCAAAGCTGCCGCCAGAGATTGCATATCAGGGTGGTTGATCGTTCCCTGCCGTAATACAGAGGGAATCAGAGCATTCATCGCAGCGGTTTCTTTTCGTAAAGGTGTATTAAACACAATAGAATAAAAAGAACTTTTAAATTTAGATGTTTGAATGGCACGCAAACGCATACCAGGCAATAGATTGCTTCTTGTTATTGTCATATTTTTATATCCTTTCGCTGGAAAAAACTGTAATCTTATCCAGTCAAAATCATTTCAGGAAATTAAAAAGATAGATTGCTCAAAATTTCCTATTATCATTATACATCATTATACACTAAATTGTAAAGAAATATCCAAAAATTTTTAGAATATTTTTTCTTTGAGAGGGTCTTTCAAAATGATGGCGTTTCAGAGAAAGTGTTTTTCTTTTCAAATTTTTGTTAAAATACGCTGTTCTCTTATTGATTCTAGGGATTTTTTTTGAAATCACCTTGTTATAAAAAGAAAAAATCCCTCAAATTGCTTTCACAATCTGAGGGAATACATATTTTAACCATAAAAGGTGTGACCACCAATGACAAGGATCGTGTCAAGATTTTTACTTGCCCAACTACCAGAAATAGAATCAAAATGAGTTGCATTCGCAATCTCTTCTACCACACCGCCATCCATCACCAATTTAGAAGCGATAATACTGCTTTCATTGGGGGTACGGTTTGCCAATGCACCATTTTGATAAGTGGTGAACTGATTTTTTTGTGATAAAACACCTAGGACGGTGGATGGATACCAGTCGTCAGCAATACGATTATACACGACGATTGCAACACCCATCTTTCCTTCTAGGGGCTCGCTACCACTTTCAGCAAAAACCACTCGTGACAGCCAGAATAAGTCATCTGCATTATAGAATTGGTCTCCTGAGAGAATTCCTCCAGAGCCTGTGGTGACTGTAATGATACTGGTCAAGGGATCCCAATACAAGGTTGCATCAAAAGCTCGTGTCAAAGTGGATAGTGGCACCAACACATCACCTTCTAAAGGCTTTAATGTTTCTGGCACATAGAGATAACGACCATTGGCAACCAAATACAGTGCATTTGCTGTTGCTGATAATTCCAGAGCACTGCTTGTTACAGTAGCCACATTACTTCCAGCGTGCCAAGTACAAGTGGCAGAAGCGTCTAACAGCTCTGCTGTGGCAAGCAATGGTACATAAGTGACACCTTGGATGATTTCCAAAGTCACATCTGCTCCTGCTCCATTGATTTGAAAGGGAGCATTTTCTGGACTCACCGCTTTTGTGAAATCAGTTCCCATGGTGGCAGAGACAAAAACATCCTCTTCTGTGGCTGAAGGCAAATCAATTTGTACTTCCTCCACTATTTCAGGAACAATTACGCTTTCAGTGGCAATTACGCTTTCATGGTTACTGGGCTCTGTTTCTTGACTTGTGAGTAATTCTGCATTTTCTTGTGCTTGTGCAACATTGGCACCAGTCATCGTGAGACTGGCAACTGCACATAAAACAGGAAAAATTAACTTGCGTAACATGTTACTCATGCTTTTCATAAACATACTCCTACAAAATAAAATAACTAAAAGATAACAGCAAAATAGTTTCCCTGTTACTTTTGTAACTTTATTGTAACCTATTTAAACCCAAATTGCAAGTCTTTTTTGAAAAAAACTTTTCATGCCCTGCTTAAAACTTGGCACGCTTTCCTAAGAATTGCTCTATTTTGGCACGATTTCAGAAAAAACTCCAGTTTTTTGGCACGATAACAGTCGAAAAAAAAGAAAATATTTTTTTGGATTTTTTTCTTTTTTTCTGTTTTTTTACTGATAAAACTCCTTTTTGACCCTCTACTGGAATCCGTTTCCTTTTTTACCAAGAGACTTTTTCATAAAATTTCTTAGGTAAGACTCTCTGACGCTCCTCTCTTGATTTTGGCAAAGAGGGCTAACACATCCTTTGAAATAAATCAATGATTGATTTTGAAAGGAGAATTTTGGCATACATCCCTTTCCTTGGCTTTGTAGTATTTGTTGTAAATTTTGAAGCTGTCATTCCCCACTCTTGCTTGACCTTTTCTTCATGTTATGTTATAATGAAGAAAACTTTTTTGGAGGTCAAGAAATGAAAGAACCAAAACCATATGGTTTAAACGAATTACGAGAATTATTTTTATCCTTTTTTGAAAGCAAAGGTCATTTGCGTTTACCAAGCTTTGCCTTAGTACCACAAAATGACGCTTCTTTACTGCTGATCAACTCTGGTATGGCACCCATGAAACCTTGGTTCACAGGGGAAGAAATCCCCCCTAGTAATCGGGTCTGTACCTGTCAAAAATGTATCCGCACAGGAGACATTGAAAATATCGGAAAAACAGCACGCCACGGCACTTTTTTTGAAATGTTAGGAAACTTTTCTTTTGGTGACTATTTCAAGGAAGAAGCAATTGCTTGGTGCTGGGAATTTCTCACTGATGACAAATGGGTCGGACTGGACCCTGATCTCCTTTATCCTTCTATCTATGAAGAAGACGAGGAAGCTTTTGAAATTTGGAACAAAAAAATGAACATCCCTGGGGAACGTATTTTCCGTTTTGGCAAAGCAGATAACTTCTGGGAACACGGCTCTGGTCCCTGTGGACCTTGCTCTGAGGTTTATTACGACCGTGGTGAAGCACATGGTTGTGGGAAGCCTGACTGCACTGTGGGCTGCGAATGTGACCGATATATTGAAGTGTGGAACAACGTATTTTCACAATTTGACAGTGATGGTCAAGGAAATTATCCAGAACTTGCTCAAAAAAATATTGATACAGGCATGGGCTTAGAACGGCTTGCTTGCGTTTGTCAAGGGGTTGCCTCTTTATTTGATGTGGATACTGTGGCAAATATTACAGCAAAAGTAACCCAGCTCACAGGCGCTGCCTATCACGCAAGTCCCACCACTGATGTCTCTCTCCGTGTCATTACTGACCACATCCGTTCTGCGACCATGATGATTTGTGATGGAGTTCTTCCTTCTAATGAAGGAAGAGGCTATGTCTTACGTCGTTTGCTTCGCAGAGCTGCTCGTCACGGAAAATTATTGGGGGTGCATGAACCCTTCCTGTTTCAAGTCTGTGACACAGTCATCGAAGAAAACAAGCTTGCCTATCCTGATTTGCTAGAAAGACAAGAATATATCACCAAAATCATTCGAGTGGAAGAAGAAAATTTCTCTAAAACCATCGATGCTGGGATCAATATCTTTGAAGAAATGATGGCAAAAGCAGAAAACGCTTCTCTTTTTTCAGGAGAAGATGCTTTCAAACTTTATGACACCTATGGTTTCCCCATTGACCTTACCTTAGAAATGGTAGAAGAAGCAGGGCGAAAAGTGGATCTTGACGGCTTTGAAAAAAATATGGAAGAACAACGAACCAGGGCAAGAAAAGCAAGAGAAGCTTTGGGCGACTTAGGCTGGGCAGGGATAGAGTTTGGGAAAGATATGCCACCTACCCTCTTTCTTGGCTATGACCGAAGCAGTCACAGTGGCAAAATACTTGCTATGGTATCAGAAGGAGAACTTCGTGAAGAATTAGTCGCAGGAAATGACGGAATCTTGGTGTTAGACGAAACTCCTTTCTATGCAGAAATGGGTGGACAAGTGGGAGACCACGGCTCTATCACTTCGGCTAAAGGTGCTTTTCAAGTGACAGATGTCCAACGAAATAAAGGTGGCAAATATATGCACTATGGAAAGGTGCTCTCTGGTACCTTCGCCTTAGAAGATGTTGTGACATCTGAAACAGATACAGAACGTCGCCGAGCCATTTCTCGTGCCCACTCAGCCACCCATCTACTGCAAAAAGCCCTACAAGAAGTCTTGGGCGACCACGTCCACCAAGCCGGTTCCCATGTGGAAGAGGATTTTCTCCGTTTTGACTTCACCCACTTCTCTGCCTGTACCCCTGATGAACTCCTTGAAATAAGCCAAAAAGTGAATTATGCTGTTTTAGAAGGATATGACATTGTAACAGAAGAAATGTCCATGGACAAAGCAAAAGAAAAAGGTGCTATGGCTCTCTTCGGGGAAAAATATGGCAACGATGTTCGTGTGGTTGACATGGAAGGCTATTCTGTGGAACTTTGTGGAGGGACTCACTTAAACAACACAGCAAAGGTGGGAATGTTTTACATCACCAGTGAATTTTCTGTTGCTGCAGGGGTAAGACGTATCGAAGCCTCCACAGGAAAACGCTCTTTGCAACAAGCAAAAGATGCTCGTGAACTGATGATTGATGTTTCTCGACAACTAAAAACCAGTCCTTTGGCACTGCGAGATAAAATCATGGAACAGTTAGAAGAAACGAAAAGTTTAAGACAAATGGTCGAGCGATATAAAGCAAAAGAATCAGTGGGAGATGCAGACAGATTCTTGGTCTCTGCACAAGATGTGGGTCCTGTGAAAGTATTAACTGCCATGGTGCAAGACAGTGATGCCACAAAACTACGTCAACTAGGAGATGTGACTCGGGACAAAACCCCAAATATTGTTGCTGTGTTTGCCACAGTGACAGAAGGAAAAATCTCCCTTCTTTGTGTTTGTGGAAAAGATGCTATCGCTGCAGGTATTAAAGCTGGGGATGTGATTAAAGCCATCGCCCCTATCTGTGGCGGCAAAGGTGGAGGCAAGGCAGAGTCAGCCATGGGTGGTGGTTCTGATCCATTAAAACTTGACAACGCCTTGGCAGCTGTGGATGATTTCGTCCACGAGAAATTGAAATAATATTGTTTTTAGGGTATTTTTAGAACTTCTAAAAAAATGTTTCATATTGGTCGCCATGCTTCAACGTTTCTAATATAAAGGAGGTAACAAAATGGATTGTATATTTTGTAAAATTATCGCAAAAGAAATTCCCTGTGACTTAATTTACGAGGATGAGCGTTTTATCGCTTTTCACGATATCGAGCCACAAGCACCAGTGCATTTTTTGGTTGTACCAAAGGTGCATTATCCCGCCAATGGTGCCATGACCCAAGAAAAGGGTGAATTATTGGCAGATATTTTTGATAAAATCCCCCAAATAGCCAAATCTTTGGGGGTAGATGATTATAGAATCGTCAACAATAACGGTGCCCAAGCGGGTCAAACTATTTTCCACTTGCATTTTCATGTTTTAGGTGGACGAGATATGGCTTGGCCTCCAGGCTAATCACAAATAAAAGAATCCAGAGTACTCAATTCCAATGAGTTCTCTGGATTTTTTTCATAAGTATACCTCTATTTTAATCTTTTATGATCGAAAAAAGGGCATCAACTGAAAGTATCAGTTGATGCCCTTTGCTTTTTCTCTATTTTTCTTTTTTTGTTTCTTCAGATTCTTCTTCTAAAACATAAATCGAAATTTCTAAAACTCGTCTATTTTCTACATTTGTTACAGTAACATCTAAGCCCAAACTAACAAAATGGTCACCCACTTCTGGCACTCTTCCCACTTCTTCCATGACCCATCCAGAAACAGAAGAAGCGTCATAATCTCCACTTACCTGAAATAATTCGAAAAGATCATCTAAATTGGCAGAACAAGCAATTAAATAACTGCCATCTTCTTGCTTTACAAACTCTTCTATCACTTCGTCATGTTCGTCCCAAATTTCTCCTACCAGTTCTTCTAAAATATCTTCGAGAGTGACAATCCCTTCTGTGCCTCCGTATTCATCCACTACCACTGCCATGTGTGCCTTATTTTTTTGAAGGACACGTAAAAGATCAGAAATCTGACTTGTGTTAGTGGTATATAACACAGTTGCTTTCAAATCGTTTAAATCACATTCCCCATGATATCGAGCCATATTAAAGTCTTTTTCATGGAGAACTCCGATGATATTATCAATGGTTTCGTGAAAAATGGGTAGACGAGAATAACCAGTTTCTACAAAAATTTCAGCAATTTTATCCTGTGTCTCAGTGTCAGAAATTGCTTTCAAATCTACACGAGGTGTGAGAATTTCTGATACTTCCATGTCGTTGAAGGCAATGGCTGCACGTATTAGCTGACCCTCGTGCTCTTCCAAACCACCTTCATCTTCTGCTTGGTCTACTAAATTGACCAACTCTTCTTCAGTGATTCCATCATCTTCGCTGTTTACAAACCATTTGGATAAAAGCTTTCGCCATTGGACAAAAAAAGCGTTGGCTGGTGCCAAAAACCAAGATAAACAACTGATTGTAGGAGTGGCAAAGATTGCCATTTGTTCAGAAAACTCTTTTGCCAAACTTTTGGGAGATACCTCGCCAAAAATAAGTATTAAGATGGTGAGTACCACCGTAGAAACCAAGGGTCCGTAATTCTGAAAAAGCTTTGTAAATAGAAGGGTAGAAATGGTAGTTGCCAAAATATTCACAATGTTATTACCGATTAAAATCGTAGATAATAACTTGTCATACTCCTCGGCAAGTGCCATTGTTTTGGCTGCTCGCTTGGAGCCTTGGTCTACTTTTACTTTCAAACGTATTAGATTGAGAGAGGTGAATGCTGTTTCTGTCGCAGAAAAAAAGGCGGACATCATAATCAAAACAATCAATGCCACTGCCATGACTAAGACACTACTGTCCATACCCGCACTGTCTACCGCTACTTCTGCTAAATTTTCTACTGTTTGCTGGGTTCTCGGATTACCTATACTGTCCATGTGGACGAATCAACTCGACTTTCTACAATAAATTTTTTCACAAGGGAAATTTTATATATTACCATATTTGTACAATAAAATTATACCATACATTAAAAAAAAGCAAGAGAATTTTTAAATATTTTTAGAAATTCAAGACAATGGCTATCCTCTCACTCTTTTTTTCTTTTCTTGGGGTTTTGACTTTGCCCAACCTTTACGAGAGACCGAAGGACTTCTTTCTTTCTTTTGATTGACCTCTGTTCCTCTCTTTTTCTGATTGTTACCACTAGATTTTTTTCTTTCTGTCTTTGCATCAGAAGTCTTTTTGGAGTAGGAATTTTTATTTTTATCTTGGCGAGGGGTAATCAAGGAAGCCTTTCCAAAGCCAATCAAATCTTCTCTATGGGCTTCTTTCAGCGCTTGAAGTACAAGAGGGCGATTTTCTGGTTTTCTCCACTGCATCAAGGCTCGTTGCATCGCCTTTTCCTTCACTGTTTTTGGCACATAGACTGGCTTCATGGTTCTTGGGTCGATTTCTGTATGATACATACAGGTGGAAAGTGTCCCAGGAGTGGGATAAAAATCCTGTACCTGTTGTGGCATATGCCCTGAACGATTCAACCACTCCCCTAGCTTCACTCCGTCAGATAATGTACAACCTGGATGAGATGAAATCATATAGGGAACTAAAAACTGCTTTTTTTCATATCGTTTGTTTAATCTGTCGTATTTTTCTTTGAATTTTTCGTAAACATCCACTGGAGGTTTCCCCATATAATCCAATGTACTGCTGACACAATGCTCTGGCGCAACTTTCAGCTGTCCTGAAATATGGTGTTGTACCAAATCAGTGAAAAACTCTCCACTTTTATCTTGCATCAAAAAATCATAGCGTATTCCAGAACGAATAAAAATCTTTTTTATTTTAGGAATTTTACGAAGTTTTCGCAATAACATCAGGTAATCTGTATGATCTGTGTTCAAATTTTTACAAGGGGTGGGGGTAAGACATTCCCGATGAGTACAAAGTCCATGCTTTAACTGTTTTTCACAAGAAGGTTTACGAAAATTTGCCGTAGGCCCTCCCACGTCGTGGATATACCCCTTAAACCCTTCATGTTTTGTCAGTGCTGACACTTCACGTATCACCGAATCATGACTACGACTGGAAATCACTCTTCCTTGGTGAAAGGCAAGAGAGCAAAAGTTACAAGCCCCAAAGCAACCACGATTATGAATCACTGAAAATCGAACTTCTTCAATGGCTGGCACAGATCCTGCACTATCGTACACAGGGTGAGGTTCTCGTACATAGGGCAATTCTGCGGCTCGATCTAGTTCATCTTGGGTCAAAGGCATGGCAGGAGGGTTTACCAGTAAATATTTATCCCCATGTTTTTGCACAATTCCCTTTCCGATAATTGGGTCGTGCTCTCTATATTGTATGATATTCGCCTTGGCATATTCCTTTTTATTTTCATTTACTTTTTCATAAGAGGCACATTCGATCCAAGGATATTGGCACAGATTGGGTCGGTCTACTAAGACAGCTGTGCCTTTCACGTGGGTGATTTCTGAGATAGGTGTCCCTGATTTCAATAAATTGGCAATTTCTATGATGACACGCTCTCCCATACCATAAGAGAGAATGTCAGCCTGTGAATCCAACAAAATAGAACGTCTCACCTTGTCTTCCCAATAATCATAATGAGCAAAGCGTCGCAAAGAAGCTTCTAGACCTCCGATAATCATGGGGATATCCCCAAAAGCTTCTCTGATTTTGTTTCCATACACAATGGTCGCACGGTCAGGACGTAAACCATGTTTATTTCCTGGGCTATAACAGTCATCATGACGCTTTTTCTTTGACACTGTGTAATGTGCCACCATAGAGTCAATATTCCCTGCAGAAACCAACACCCCTAATTTTGGACGACCAAGCTTCAAAAAATCTTGGGTGTTTTTCCAATTTGGCTGGGCTAGAATCGCCACACGATAACCAGCTGATTCTAGTACTCTTGAAATGATGGCTGTGCCAAAGCTTGGGTGGTCTACATAAGCATCCCCTGTCACATATAAAAAGTCATAGTCATCCCAACCTCTTGCCTTCATATCCTTTTTGGAGATGGGCAGAAACAAATGATTCATGTTTCTTTATTCCTCCCCAAAAATATTGGATCTAGGTTGGTAACCAATATATTTTTCAAAGTAATCCTTTTTCTCATTAAAACCATATTTTTCGAAAAATCCTAGATTTCCCCCTGGGGGACAATGGATAGTCAAAGCATCTAGCCCCTTGCTTCTACCATGGGAAACAGCTTGCCCTAACAGTTGCAATCCCAGACGCTCTCCTCGATAGTTCTCTTTCAAATGAAGCAAAATCACTTCTCCCTCGTCTGAAATAGCAACCCAACCTACCAAATCCTTTTGGTGCTTTGCCAGATACACGGTTCTTCCTTGGTTAATTGCTGGAGGCTCGGCTCCCCAGATTTCTAATATGGCTGCTTGATAGTCTTTTTCCCCTTGTGTCATTGGTTCAAACCAAAGATTTCGATCTTGACTAATCCCACCAGAGTCTTTTTTCCACCAAGTTTGTCGTGCGAAAGTAGAAATTTCATCACTTAAATGGGAATTGTCTCCAGCATATTCTACAGTAAATTCTTTCCCATCCCACAGCAATTTATTGACTGAAGTATTGTCCCCATGGGGGTGGGTGCCCCATTCTGCAGGACTATGTTTTTTGACATGGGACATAAATTGACGGATAGCAAGGCCATGACAAAAGATTGCCATTGTTTTCCCCTGATGTTGTTTGGCTAGATCTGTGATGGTTTTACTCACTCGCTCTGTCAACTTTTCAAAAGTTTCACCATGGTCAACTTGCCAATGTTCAGAAGAAGCAGAAAATAGACCTAATTTCTCTGGAGATTCTTCTTGGAGTTGACCCCAAGATTTGTCTTCCCAAGCACCCATATTCACCTCTCGCAAACCTTGATGGGTGTTCAAATTTTTCCCATGGCTTTCCAAAATCGCACGAGCTGTTGTCATGGTGCGAAACAAATCGCTAGACCACACAATGTCAATCTCTATCTCTGCAAAGCGTTTTGCCAATGCACGGATTTGGCGATAACCATTTTCTGTTATCAACGAATCATACTGACCATGGGCTCTGCGGTATAGATTTCCCTCTGCTTCTGCGTGTCGAATCAAATAAATTGTTGTCATAATCTCCTCTATGCTTACCAAGGTAGCACTTTTCCTCTCATATCAGCCAAAGTAGTCTCTCCACGAGTTTGGGCGATTGCTTCCAGCTCTTTTAAAATTTCCAAAGGTGCAAAGGGATCTGGGAAAGTAGCTGTCCCTACCCCCACTGCTGTGGCACCTGCAAGAACCATTTGTGCTGCATCACTACCTTTTGACACGCCACCCATACCTAAAATAGGTAAGCTTGTTTGACACGCCACTTCCCAGACCATTCGCAAAGCGACTGGAAAGACTGCTGGTCCAGACAGTCCCCCTGTGTTCATTTTTAGAACTGGTCTTCCTGTTAAAACATCGATTCTCATGCCTCGAATGGTATTGATTAAAGAGATGGCATCTGCCCCTCCTTGCTCTACAGCTTTGGAAATTTCTGTGATATCTGTCACATTAGGAGATAACTTTACCATGACAGGGATATTTCCCGCATTTTTCTTTGCTACTTCTGTCACTTCTTGTGCCAAATGGGCTTGGGTACCATAAGCAAGCCCCCCTGCTTTTACATTGGGGCAAGAAATGTTCACCTCGATCATGTCCACCTTTGCCTCTGCTAATTTTTGGCACATAATGCCATATTCTTCAGGGGTATTCCCCGAGATATTCGCAATGACAGCCACATCATATTGACGTAAAAAGGGCAATTCCTTTTCAATGAAGCCATCCACACCTAAGTTTTGCAGTCCTACAGAGTTTAGTATGCCCATAGGTGTTTCTGCAATACGAGGTGCAGGGTTCCCTTCTCGCTTGTGAAGTGTTAAGCCTTTACAGCAAATC
Organism: Eubacteriales bacterium; assembly: GCA_044432725.1. Classification (GTDB taxonomy): domain Bacteria; phylum Bacillota; class Clostridia; order Oscillospirales; family Oscillospiraceae; genus JAWXUK01. The sequence continues at coordinate 49,547 of JAWXUL010000001.1, read as the reverse complement.
CCTCCTAGAAGAGAAAGATCGTAAAATGCCCCGTACTCTCTGCCAAAGCCGAAGGTACCCGATGCCATCACCATAGGGTTTTTCAACTGTACCCCTGCCAGATCTACAGCTGTATCTATCTTAGCCACCAAAATCTATCTCCTCTCCCCGAAATACAGGTCCATCTTTACAGACATGGGCTCTTGTACCATCCTTTTTGTCGCAAGCACAAACAAGACAAGCACCTACCCCACAGCCCATTCGCTCTTCCATGGAAACTTGACAAGAAATTTTATATTTTTCTGCCACAGCCACCGTATTTTTCAGCATTAAACTGGGACCACAGGCAAGAATACCTACATAATTACTGTCTTTTGACAACTCTTCTTGAAGAACTGCATCCACAAAACCATGATATCCTGAAGAGCCATCATCTGTCGCAATCAAAATATTTTGACAGCTTTGTGAAAATTCCTCTAAAAGCATTTCTCGGTCTTTGGAACGAAACCCTAAAATAACTGTTGGCTTTTGTCCATGGGTCAAATAACAACGCTCAGCCACGCCCAAAAGAGGAGGAATCCCAATGCCACCCCCTACCAAAAGATAGCGACCTTTCTTTTCGATAGCGTATTCATTGCCCAAAAGCCCTAAGACATCCAGTGACTCACCTTCTTGCCTTGCCATCAGCCAAGCTGTGCCCTCGCCTCTGGCTTCGAAAACAATACGAATACGGTCGCCGTCTGGATGAGTGGCAGAAGTGCACACAGAAATGGGACGACGAAGAAGCAATCCTTCTCCACAACGAATATGAACGAATTCTCCACTACTTTGTTTTACCATGTCTCCCACAGCCAGTTCAAAGGAGACAGCGTAAGGTGTCAACATCTTTTTTTCAATGATTTTACATTTTTTTTCTACTTGCAAAGCAATTTACCTCGTTTATTTTAAAATAGTGAGAATCTGCACAGGCTAAGTACATCCTGGAAACTGTTTCTGTGACACTGGCACACAATCGCTCTTTTCAACTTTTCTGACATTCGTTTTCTGTAGATTGCAAAAAAGAGCTCACGTTTATTCGTGATTTGGATTATTGAAACAATGTATCAAAGTTTTCCAAAACATAAAATCCACACACACAAAGGATAAAAAAGAGAAAAAGTATCATGCCAATCAACCAAGGCGTTAGAGTATCTTTTTTTTGTTTTCTAACCACAGGAACATAATCATCATCTGAAGAATCTTTCCCCTGTAGGGGAACATCCTTTGGTGCTGCTGCTTTTGCTGCTTCTTCTGCTTCTTTTTTTTCTTTCATTTTTTCCATGTCACGTATGAGTTTGGCATCCCCTCCCAAGGGCTCGCCACAGCTACCACAGAATAATTTACCTTCTTCGTTCTCAAATCCACAATCCGTGCATTTATTCGACATTTCAAACACCTCTTTTTACGTTATCAGGAATAATTCCCATATAATTTCTAGTGGGTATTATACCACGAAAAGAAATTTTTTTCAATAGTTTTCTTCCCTTTTTTAAAGAAAAATTTCAACAAATACTTCATATTCTTTCCCAAAAACTTCGTGATAAAAAATTTTTGTCCAAAGGGTTTATTTTTCTTTCAATTTGCCGATATAAACGTATGGTGATAACTATCTTCGGATATTATTTCCCGAATTTTACAAGGAGGTACACAATCATGGATATTGCAGCTTATAGCATGGGTAATGCCCAAAATCAAGTCCACACAGCATTGAACATCGCTTTGACCAAAGATGTTATGGAAACAAGCGAACAGTTAGCTACAGATTTGATGGACAAAATGCTACCTATGTCTTCCGCTTATGGGTTTGACACCTACGCATAAATGGAAAACTTGCCTTGCCCCCAAGTCTTGCAAAGGACTTGGGGATTTTTTTGATTTTTTCAGAAAGGTAACATTGTAATGATACAAGACCAATTTATCCGCTCTGCAATGCTTGTGGGCACAGAACCCCTTGCACGCCTTGCCCAATCCAAGGTGGCGATTTTTGGCATAGGAGGTGTGGGGGGACACTGTTGCGACGCACTGGCAAGAGCTGGTGTGGGACAGTTCCATCTTTTTGATGATGATCGTATTTCTCTTTCCAATCTCAATCGCCAATTAGTCGCACTCCATTCCACCATTGGACGTTTCAAAGTAGAGGTAATGAAAGAGAGAATTTTGGATATCAATCCCCAAGCTATGGTAGAAACTTCCACTTTATTTTACACAGGGAAAGAAGGTGCCACCACTTCTCTTTCTGATTTTGATTATGTGATTGACTGTGTAGACACCATGACAGCCAAGCTTGACCTTGTCACCCGTTGTCATGAAAAGAAAATCCCCATCATTTCTGCAATGGGTTCTGCCAACAAGCTTGACCCTGGTGGTTTTTATGTAACAGATCTATCCAAAACAGAAAACTGTCCTCTGGCTCGCATTATGCGAAAAGAATTAAGAAAACGTGGGATTCGTCATTTAAAAGTTGTTTTTTCAAAAGAAGATGCCCAAACACCACAAGAAATCCTTCCACAAGCTGCAGAGCCTATGGCTGGAAACGGCGAACGTCAAGGTAGTATTGGACACAAGAAAACCCCTGGCTCTCTTCCTTTTGTCCCCGCTACAGTAGGTCTTTTACTAGCTTCTGCTGTGGTGAGAGATTTGGCAGGATATTAAGGCAACACCTCATCATTCTTATTTGGAATGATGAGGTCTTTCTCTAATTCTCGTCCCCTGCTTCCAACTCAGCCACAATTTTTTGTGCTTCTTTCGAGGACAAGTCCAACTTTTGATACAAATCAGGACGACGTTGTTTGGTGCGTAAAATTGACTGTTTCCAACGCCAACGTTCTACTTTTTCATGATGTCCTGACAACAAAATCGGTGGCACAGCACGCTCTTGCCAGATTTCTGGGCGAGAATACTGTGGTCCTTCTAAAGCGCCATCCCAATGGCTTTCCTTTTCATAACAACTAGGATCTGACAAGACATGGGGCACCAATCTGCAAATCGCATCTGACACCACCATTGCTGGAATTTCCCCTCCTGTTAAGACAAAATCTCCTATGGAAATTTCCTCGTCTACATAAGCATCAATAAAACGTTGATCAATCCCTTCATAATGCCCACAAACCAGTATAATTTGCTCATGCTCTTCTTTCAAGCGAATGGCATCTGCTTGCTGAAAGGTCTTTCCTGTGGGTGTCAAATAAATGGTGTGGATTTTTTCTTTTTGTCCTTGGTCACAGATGTATTTCCAACAATGATACAGTGGATCTGCTTGCATCACAGCGCCCTTTCCTCCTCCATAGGGGTAATTGTCCACCTGCTTTTGCTTATTTTTTGTGAAATCCCTTATTTGGTGACAGTTGATGCGTATATGTCCACGTTCTTGTGCTCTGCCTAAGATGGATTCACACAGCATATCCCCCACCACTTCTGGGAATAAAGTCATAATATCAATTTGGTACAATTTTTTCTCCTCTTTTTTAGAAAACATGATAAAAACTTCTGAAAACTCTTGGTTGACAAGCATTTTCAAGAGAGCTCATCCTTAGTTTATCATAATTCTTTCTTGATTGCAAGAGCAAACCCTCATAATTCCCTTTTTGATTGAAAGGAAAATCAGTTCCTCTCAGGCAATACCTGATGATTCCCCTTTTCAAATTTCCAGAAAAAAATATTTTCCCTAAACGACCTTCCAAAACGGCTCTAAATGTTGCAAATACAGCATAATCCCTAGTATATAACTAATATTTCCCAAAAATAAGAGGGGCTAATTTTTCCTGAAGTCTTGCCTGAGAGAGTGCGAGGCGTTGCCTATGGGAAAATACATGGTACCCCACTCTCTTGAAAAGAAAAAAGCAAATAACTTTTTCCTTTATATTCCATCATTTCACCGAAGCAAAAAATCGGTGTCAAGGGGAACTCCTTGTCGGTCGAATACGGTATCGCTAAGGTAAATCCTTCCATTTTTTCCAAAACAAGGACATCTTTGCAACGTCGAAAACAGTTCTCTAGCACAGCATCCTTCATCCACCTTTGTGGGCGAGGGCAAGGGCGATAGCCTTCCTCTGCCTCCATCAATTCATCTGGCACAGCTTCCCAACTTTCATCTTGAGATAAATTCTTTTCCTCTGGAACATTTGCCTCTTTTGCAGCTGGAAAGAATTCTGCTATTTTTTGCACAGCAGGCAAAATGATTTCTTCTAAACTGTTTGTAGATAAAGCACTGGAGTTTTTTTCTTCACTGGCCTCCACAATGATATCCATCTGTCCTTCTTCTTTCTCAGAAAGGGTGGTAGGATAGGGTAACTTTTTCTCTTCAAAGGGAAAACTCAGTTGGCAAACCACTTTTGTAATGGGTAAACAGCCCCACTGCCCCAAGGTACTGCGAGACACCATACGAGAAAGCTTCAAACCTGTGTCACTGGGTGTCATCGTTCCTAAGATTTGTTTTCCTAGCATACCATGCAGAATGACTTTATACAAGCCTTCCTGACCAGAAGGGCGGGTTGCCTCTAAATACATATAATTTCCTTCATCTCTCAGGTAGAGCAAGCCCCCACCCTCCATTTTTGTTGTCCACTCCATTTTCTCTCCTCCACTTATGTCTTGTTTCTCTATCTCTATGAAAAGAAATGGTGGTGTATGCTTTAGAAAAAGCTCATAATTCCATTTTTGAATTTTGAAGTGGTGCCTTAGGTGTTACCCTTGACAAAAACAAAAAAAAGGAATACAATATAAGGGAAAAAAGGAGGCATATACTATGTCAAAAAATCACACAAAATATCGTCCCTTTGACCCCATTACCTACCCTTATCGTAAATGGCCAGAAAAAACTTTGACTCAAGCACCTATTTGGTGTTCTGTGGATTTACGTGATGGCAACCAAGCCTTGGTTGACCCCATGAATTTAAGTGAAAAATTAGAATATTTCCACAATTTAGTGGAAATCGGTGTGAAAGAAATAGAAATTGGATTTCCTTCTGCTTCTGACACCGAATTTGAAATATGCCGTGAACTGATCGAAGGGGGGCATATCCCCTCAGATGTGACCATTCAGGTTCTTGTGCAAGCAAGAGAACATCTCATTGAAAAAACCTTCCAAGCCATCGAAGGTGCCAAAAACGTCATTTTACATTTTTACAATTCTACCTCCACACTTCAACGAAAAGTTGTTTTCGAAAAAAGCAAAGAAGAAGTCGCACAAATAGCGACAGACGCTGCCAAGTTGATTTATAAGTTGTCTCGTCCTCTCATTGCTGATGGTATGAATCTTCGCTTTGAATATTCTCCTGAATCTTTCATGGGCACAGAGATGGACTATGCTGTGGATGTGTGTCAACAAGTTTTAGAATGTTTGAACGCCTCTCCCTATCACAAAGTCATTTTAAACCTCCCCTCTACCGTTGAAAACTGTATGCCCAATCAATTTGCCGATATGATTGAATATTTTTGTGACAATCTTATGGATAGAGAAAGCGCTATCATTTCTCTTCACCCACATAACGACCGTGGCTGTGCCATTGCCACAGCAGAGCTTGGACTTTTAGCTGGGGCTGACCGTGTGGAAGCGACTCTTTTTGGTAACGGCGAGAGAACAGGAAATGTGGATTTAGTCACCCTTGCCATGAATCTCCATACCCAAGGGGTGGATTCCAATTTAGATTTTTCCAATATCAACAAAACTCGTGATATGTATCAAAAATGCACCAAAATGACAGTGGGAGAGAGACAACCCTATGTGGGGGCTTTGGTGTTCACTGCTTTTTCTGGCTCTCACCAAGATGCCATCAACAAAGGTGCTAACTACATGAAAAAATCCCAAAGCCCTCTGTGGGAGATTCCCTATCTACCCATTGATCCAGCTGATGTGGGGAGAGAATACGAACCTATTATTCGTATCAATTCCCAATCGGGCAAAGGTGGTTCTGCTTTTATCATGGAGCATAATTTTGGTTATGATTTGCCCAAAGCAATGCATCCTGAATTCGGTGGTATCGTGCAAAAAGCCACTGACAATCTGGGAAAAGAAATCTCCAGTGAAGAGATTCACAAGCTATTTTGTCAAGAATATGTTAATCTCCAAGCCCCTTATCGCTTAGAAGAACATAGCTTTGTGGAAACCACTGTAGATGGTCATTCTCATGTGAAATTTTCTGGAACCCTTTCTCACAAAGAAACTCGTTTCCAAGTAGAAGGGGAAGGCAACGGTCCGATTGATGCCTTTTTTCATGCGATTCACGGAGAAAAAATCTCTGAATTTACTTTTGTAGATTATAAATCCCATGCTATTTCAGATGGCTCTGACTCTCAAGGGGTCGCCTATATCTTATTAGAAAACCCCCAAGGAGAAAGATTTTATGGCGTTGGTGTTTCTCACAACATCAACCTTGCCCCTCTTCGTGGCATTATTTCAGCAGTCAATCGTGCCAAAAAAAAATAAGTTAAAACAGCTCACCCAAAATCACATTCTAATTTGGAGGTAATTTTATGACACAGTCTGGACGAATCGCCTATCTTTTGGATTATTTTCTATCGGAAACTCCTGAAAACCAAAACATTGCTGTCCCCTTAGACGAAGAAGGTCAAAAAGAAATTCTGAGAGGTTTGATCAATCTACGTCCCCCCCATGACATTCCCGAAGAAGTTCTGACTATGGAGGATGCTTTTCTCCAAACGGATTTAGAAGGGAAAGTGGTTCCCTTTTCCTCTATGACTCCTAAAAAAGGAAACATTTATCTTTGGCAAGGTGACATCACCAAACTAGAAATCGACGGCATTGTCAACGCAGCCAACAGTGATATGCTTGGTTGTTTTTACCCCTGTCACAAATGTATCGACAACGCCATTCACACGTTTTCTGGGATCAGGCTTCGTTTGGCTTGCCACGAGCTGATGGAAAAACAAGGCAGACCAGAAGCAACTGGTTGTGCTAAAATCACACCTGCCTACAATCTGCCTAGTAAATATGTCCTTCATACCGTAGGACCTATCGTCCATGGTGGTTTAGAAGAATATCACAGAGAGGCTTTGGAACGGTCTTACCGCTCTTGTCTCTTTTTGGCTTCTGAACAAAAATTAGAAGCTTTGGCTTTTTGCTGTATTTCTACTGGAGAATTTCACTTCCCACAGGAAGAAGCTTGTAACATTGCCATAAATGTGGTGGAGGATTATATTGAAAAAGTAGACAAAAATTTAAAAGTGCTGTTCAATGTATTCAAAGAGGAGGACTTAAAACTTTATGAAGAAAAACTCCGTCCTTGCTGAGAAAATCAATGAAGCAGAGGTCATCGTCTTGGGGGCTGGCGCAGGGCTTTCTGCCGCTGGAGGATTGACCTACAGTGGAGAACGATTTATGCGCTATTTTTCAGATTTCCACAAAAAATATGCCATCAATGATATCTATTCTGGTGGATTTTATCATTTCCCTTCAGAAGAAGAGCAGTGGGGATGGTGGTGCCGTCATATTTATTACAATCGCTATGCCCCAGAGCCATGTCCCATCTATCTTCAGCTTTTTGACTTATTATGTGATAAAAATTACTTTGTCCTAACCACAAACGTGGACCATCAATTTATCAAGGCAGGTTTTGATACACAACGACTTTTTGCCACCCAAGGAAATTATGGTTTATTTCAATGCTCTGTACCTTGTCATCAAGAAACCTTTGACAATGAAACAATCATCAAAGAAATGATTGCTCAACAAAGTGGCTTAGAAATCCCCACAGCACTCCTCCCCCACTGCCCACATTGTGGGGAGATGATGACACCCCATTTGCGAAAAGACAATCTCTTTGTGGAAGACAGTGCTTGGCATGAAGCTTCTCATCGGTATCAAAGCTTTCTCACAGAGAACCAAGAGAAAAAGGTTCTCTTTTTGGAATTAGGGGTGGGATTTAACACACCTGGCATCATTAAAATTCCCTTTATGCAAATGACCTATCAGTGGAAAGACGCTTTCTTTCTCTCTCTCAATCAAGAGCTTTGGGAAATCCCCAAAGAAATCAAAAATAAATCCCTTTTGTTACAAGGGGATTTGTCTGCAATCGTTGGTCATTAAAATAACAGGACGGCAAGATGGAAATCCCTCTTGTCGTCCTGTTTTATTTTTTAATAATTCATTTGTTTATGACGTGCTAGATTCATGGTACCATCTTGCATCTCATCCAGATTATCCAACGATTTCCCTGTACCAAAAGCAACACAAGATATGGCATCATCTGCAATTTTTGTGGAAATACCTGTATGTGATTCAATCAGCTTGTCAAGACCCCAGACCAAGGATCCCCCACCTGTCATCACAATACCATTATTAGAGATATCAGCTACTAATTCAGGTGGTGTACGTTCTAGGACAGAACGAATAGCTTCTAATATTCTTCCTGACACTTCTTCGAATGCTTCTATCATTTCGCTAGAACTCACGGTGAACACCCTTGGTAGTCCTGTCATCAAGCAGCGTCCTTTGATTTCCATAACCTCTTCTTCAGGGCGTGGAAAGGCACAGCCGATTTGGATTTTTAATTCTTCTGCTGTCCGATCACCCACTAAAACATTATGCTTTCTACGGACATACTTTGCCACTGCTTCGTCAAATTTATCCCCAGCTGTTTTGATAGATACAGACTCTACCACACCACCTAAAGAGATGACAGCCACGTCTGCTGTCCCACCACCGATATCCACAATCATGTGGCCATCAGGCTCGGTAATATCTATTCCTGCACCCACAGCAGCTGCCACAGGTTCTTCAATCAAATAGGCACGTCTTGCCCCTGCTTGAATCCCGGCATCAATCACAGCACGCTCTTCTACCTCTGTAATCCCCGAAGGCACACAAATCAACAATCGTGGTTTAAAAATGGAAAAAGTTGTGGCTTTTTTTATGAATTCTTTTAACATTTTTTCTGTCATGTCATAGTCAGAAATAACCCCTTCTCGCAAAGGACGCATTGCAACAATATTCCCAGGAGTTCTGCCCAACATTGCCTGTGCTTCTTCCCCTACTTTCAATAATTTACCTGTATTTTTATCAATCGCCACCACGGAAGGTTCACGTAGGACAATACCTTTGCCTTTGACAAAGACTAAAACAGATGCGGTACCTAAGTCGATGCCAATATCTTTACCAAAAATTCCCATTTTTTTCACCAATCTCTTTACATATATTTGAAATCAAGTCTTTTTTTGGAGACTTGTATTATTTTTAATCAATTTTTTACAAAGGCATTACAGCCCTCTTTCTATTATAGCCAAAGATGAGGGATTTTTCAACTACTTTTTTAAATTTTTTTCATTTATTTTCTGCTCCTTGCAAAAGTAAGGCAGACAAGCTCTTTGACTCCTGCTTCTAGCAGTATTTTCCCAGATGCATAGAGAGAAGATCCTGTGGTCACAACATCATCCACTAATAAAATTCTAGTATTTTGTAATTCTGGGACTATTTTTTTCAGTTGATAGACGTCTTTGGTGTTTTCTTCCCTCTCCTCATCACTTTTTAATGATGTTTGTGCTGGATTATTTTTGATTTTCTCCAACAAACTCTCCGGAACAAATCCTTTTTGTTTCGTCACCTCTCTTGCCAATAACTCGGCTTGATTATATCCACGGCTACGTTGCCTTACTTTTGCCAATGGTACCCATGTGACATAGTCAAATTCTCCCATATTTTCCGTCGCATTTGCCATCATGGCAGCAAAACAGGGGGCATAATGCTTGGCGCCTGAAAATTTATAGCGTTTGATTGCTGTAGCAACTGTATCTTGATACCACAGAGGAGAAACACAGGTCAAGCCATCTCTGGTTTGAAAGATGGTATCTCCAGTGTCTTTTGTCTCAGGCAAAGTGCATTCTGTGCACTCTGCCTGAAAGTGAGGCAAAATTTTTCTACAAAAAGGACATTTAGGTGGGAAAATCAAATCTAAGATCTGATCTTGTAATTTCATGGAAACACTCACTTTTTTAGTTCAAAAAGTCCTTTAATTTTTTAGAACGAGATGGATGACGTAATTTTCTCAAGGCTTTTGCTTCAATTTGTCGGATTCTCTCCCGTGTCACTTTAAATTCTTTTCCCACTTCTTCCAAGGTGCGGTTTCTTCCATCTTCAATACCGAAGCGAAGTTTTAAGACCTTTTCTTCTCTGGGGGTCAAAGTCCCCAAAACCTCTACCAGTTGCTCTTTGAGCAAGGTAAAAGAAGCCGCTTCCGCTGGCTCTGAGGCATCCTCATCGGGAATAAAATCTCCTAAGTGAGAGTCTGCTTCCTCACCGATTGGTGTTTCTAAGGAAACAGGTTCTTGTGCTATTTTCAATATTTCTCTCACTCGATCCACAGGCATCCCCATAGATTCTGCGATTTCTTCTGGTGTTGGGTCGTGTCCTAACTCTTGTAACAGTTGGCGAGAAACACGAATGACCTTGTTAATTGTCTCTACCATATGGACAGGAATCCGAATGGTTCTTGCTTGGTCTGCAATAGCACGTGTGATTGCCTGACGAATCCACCAAGTGGCATAGGTAGAAAATTTATAGCCCTTTGTATAATCAAACTTTTCCACAGCTTTGATCAGACCTAGATTTCCCTCTTGAATCAAATCCAAAAATTGCATGCCTCGACCCACATATCGTTTTGCAATGGAAACCACCAAACGAAGGTTTGCTTCTGCTAATCTCTTCTTGGCACGATCTCCTTTTGCCTCCATCTTTTTTAATTGAGCAAGGGCATCTTCGTCCAGACCTAATTCTTCCGCTTTCGCCAGTTGCTCTGCAGCTAGCATACCTTCACCCATTGCCTGTGCTAATTCCACTTCTTCTTCTGAAGAAAGTAGATTTACCTTACCAATTTCTTTCAGATACATTCTCACAGGGTCATCTGTCCGAAAGGCATCGACCAGTGTCGAGGGATCGACGATTTCTTCTTCTGCGATTTCTTCAATGGCTTCAATGGGAGGGTCAATTTCTTCTGAAATTTCTTCAATATAATCCTCGACCAGCAATTCGACACCAAGATTTTCCAAAGTGTCATAGGTTTTGTCCAACTGCTCTGTGGATAGCTCCATATCTTCTAAAACTTCCATCAATTCAGTGCCTGAAAGACTCCCATTTTTTTTCCCACGCTCGATGAGATCATAAAGTTTGTCAATCCCCACAATTTCTTCCCCTAAGGTACGAATATCATATTTGTCAATTTTATCATCATCTTCTAAAGAAGCCAAATTGATATCTTCTAGTGGCTCGTCCAATTCCAGTGGGAATTCCCCGATAGGAAAATCTTTCTCTTCCTCTTTTTCAACGATATCAGTTTTGTTCATGTGTTTTCCTCCTGTTTTATCTTTGGTTTTCTGTCGTTACTCTTCTGTCATTTGTCGCTGCAGTGCAAGGAGTTTTTCATCTCCTTGCAAGTTTCTTTTGTCGTACTCTGATTCCATGACGGCTAAATATTCTAGCATTTCATTCTGTAAGTTTGTATTGTCTAAGGGTCTGTCAAATACTGATACTAGATATTTCATTTCCACAGGGTTCAAATCTTCTGCAAGGCTTGGTAGCTTGACAGCCAAGCCTTCCTGATGACGCTGTTTTAGCAGAGTGAAAACTTTGCCTAATAATGGCACTGAAAATACTTCTTCTGTGAAATCTTGTAATTCGTTCAGTAAATTCCCATCTGACAAAATCACTCGCAAAAGACCTTCTTCTCCTCTGGAGGCACGTGTCACATCATAAAGGCTTTGTTGTCTCACTTGCTGTGGCACAACAGGATTTATGGAGTTTTTTTCTATTTTTTTGATTGCTTGTCTCTTTTTTTTCTCCATTTCTTTTTTGATTTCCTGTAAAACAGCTTCTTTTGATACAGAAAGCCAGTCACCCACCTTTGTGGCATATATTTCTTGCTGAATCGGACTTTCCATATTACTTAAAAATTTAGCCGTTTCTTGCAAAAAACGAACCTTATCACCATTATCGTCTAGCTGATAACTTTCTTTCATCAAAGCTAATCGATAATCTACATGATGTACACTTTGTTTCAGTAAATGGGCAAAGGAATCTCTTCCGTGGGCTTTGATAAATTCATCTGGGTCTTTTGCATCTGTGATTTCCGCCACTCTCACTTCCACACCAGCTGTTTCAAACAAAGGAATGGCTCGTTGGGTGGCTGACTTTCCCGCTGGGTCATTGTCATAACAGATCACAGTATTTTTAAAATACCGCTTCATCAGCTGGCCTTGTTGACTGGTAAAGGCTGTCCCCATTGTTGCCACAGCCCCTGTAAAACCAGCTTGGTGAAGGGCTATGGCGTCCATCGGTCCTTCTGTTAAAATCCCCAAGCTCTCCCTACTCTTTTTCGCTAAATTCAAACCAAACAAGTTTTTACTCTTGTTATAAACAGCTGTATCAGGAGAATTGATATATTTTGGCTTGCTATCATCCATAATCCTTCCCCCAAAGCCTATGACCTCTTTTCTCAGGTTGACAATGGGAAAAATAATTCTATTACGAAAACTATCATACATCTGTCCTGTTTTTTTACTCTGTGAAATCAGTCCAGCTTCGGATAAATCGGCCAAACCATAGCCTTTCCCTTCCAGAAATTTGATGAGTGTATCCCAAGCGTCTGGTGCAAATCCAATGGCAAATTGTTTCAGCGTCTGGGGAGAAAGTCCACGATTCAGAAGGTATTCCATCCCCACTTTTCCTGTGTCACTGTGGAGACAATGATAATAAAAAAGTGCTGTTTCTTTGTTGATGGCAAGGATTTTATTTTGCAATGCACGTTCCTTGCTATCATCATACTGCAACATCTGTGGCAGTGCCAAACCTGCTCGCCTTGCCAAAAATTCCACAGCTTCCCCATAATGCAAGCTTTCTGCTTCCATCACAAAGTTGATTGCACCCCCTCCTGCACCACAACCAAAGCAGTGATAGACATTTTTTTCTTGAGAAACAGAAAAAGATGGTGTTTTTTCTCCATGAAAAGGACAAAGTCCCTTATACTCTCTACCACTTTGTTTCAGTGTCATATATTCCCCAATCAAAGAAACAATGTCAGTATGAGCTAAGACTTCATCTATGAAATATGCTGGGAATCGCATCAAAAGCCCCCTTGTTTTCATAGAAGGGGTGGTTTTCTCCCCTATTCTATCCTAATATTTAACTTTTTAATCGATTTTTATCCGATTCACTTCTTTCGCCATCCTTCTGGCACGAAAATCTTCATATATTCACTGGCTGCATAAGAATCTGACATCCCTGCCAAATAATCACAAACCCCTCGGCGAATTTGACTTTCTTCTGCTCTTTGTGGCTGAAACTCCACTGGAAGCTCCTCGTGATTTTCCATATAATAAGTAAACATAGAAGAAAGCATTTGCTGTGCCTTTCCCTCTTCACTTTTAGCCACGGGGTTCGTATACACATATTCGAACATAAAAGCACGAAGTTCTAACATGGCATCCCCCACCTTAGTAGATTGGTAAATGTCATCTTTTCCTAAGCTGTTTTCAATCAAGTCTAAAATCAGTGTATTGATCCGTGGACCATGGTCTCTTCCTAAAATTTTAATGGGCTCGTATGGTAAATCAATTTCCTCGATCACCTTTCCACGCAGTGCATCTTGAATGTCGTGGTTGATATACGCAATCCTGTCAGAAATTGCCACCACTCGCCCTTCTAAGGTTTCAGCCTTGGTATTACCAGAATGGCACACAATGCCGTTTTTCACTTCATAGGTCAGATTCAAATTTTCTAATATGGTAACCACTCGACCTGAATGGATGTTGTGACGAAAGCCCTCTGGCATCCTTTCGTTTAAAATTCTCTCCCCTGCATGACCAAAGGGTGTATGCCCCAAATCATGGCCAAGAGCGATTGCCTCGGTCAAATCTTCATTCAGGGAAAGACCTCTGGCAATGGTTCGTGCAATGCGAGAAACTTCCAAGGTATGGGTCATTCGGGTGCGATAATAGTCATTTTCTGGTAATAAAAAGACCTGCGTCTTATGTTTTAAACGGCGAAACGCCTTGCTGTGGATGATTCTATCCACATCTCTTTGAAAAGCCGTTCTTACATCGCAAAGAGTCACTGGAATATCTCTCCCTTTGCTTTGCACTGATTGACAAGCAAAAGGGGACAAAAATTGTCTTTCGATTGTCTCTTGTCGCAGTCGCAAATTTTCCATGAAATCACTCCTTCTTTTCTAAAAGAGGTACCAACTCTGCCACTTTTCCTACAAACTCCACCAAAATTTTCCCTGATGTTTGATCAATCAATTCCTTTTGAAAAAGTTCAGCCTCTACCACTCGAATTTGCAGTGTTACATCCACGCCATAATCCAATGCCACTTCCACAGCATTCCAGTTTCCCATCACCTTTTGGACTATTTCTAGTTGAGGATAAGGGGTGATTACTTGAAATTCAGATAAAATTTCATAGGTGGATAATCCAGCTGAGTCCAAACACCCTTTCGCACAGTGAGAATAAGCACGGACAAGCCCCCCTGTCCCCAAAAGAGTCCCACCAAAATACCGTGTTATCACACAGCAAAACTGCTGAATTTTCTCTTTTTGAAAGAGATTTAACATGGGTTGACCAGCAGTGCCTTGGGGTTCTCCATCATCGCTATATCTCAGCAACTGATCATCTAAAATATAGGCAAAGCAATGATGCCTTCCGTCGTGATATTGCTTTTTGACCCCTTGTATTTTTTCTTTTGCTTCTGCTTCTGAGTGGACTTGCCAAATTTGTCCAATAAAACGAGATTTTTTTTCCACCAGTTCATATTGGGCATATTGGGACGGGACAAAAAAATCTGTTTTTTCCAAGTTTATTCCTCCCAAAATTCTTTCTTGGGAACATACCCTTCCACATAATCTTTCAGTTGTCCCACCATCTTTTCTGTACAAAGGGCTACCACATCAATGGTTTCACTGTATTCCACCTGTTCCACCTTTGCTTCTGCATATAAAAGTTCTAAGATACCACCTTTATCATAAGGTAAATGGAGTGTGACTTTTTGGGTGCCACCATCTAATTTTTCGCCAATCAAAGCAAGGAGGGAATCCGTGCCCTCCCCTGTTTTCGCAGAGAGAGCAACGATATTTTTTCCGTGTGGACGTAAGATTTCCATCTCTTGTTTGTCACATTTATTAAAAACACGAATACATTCTGTTTGCTCTGCTCCAAGTTGAGAAATCAGTGTCTCTACCACCTGTGCTTGCTCTTCCCACAAAGGGTTAGAGGCATCAATGACGTGCAAAAGCAAATCCGCATAGCTGAGCTCTTCTAAAGTTGCTTTAAAAGCTTGAACCAAATGGTGAGGAAGCTTGGAAATAAAGCCCACTGTGTCAGACAGTAGGACGGTGCAAGTGTCAGAGATTTCCAATGTCCGTGTGGTGGTATCAAGGGTATCAAACAGGCGATTGTTCGCCTGAATTTCAGCTCCTGTCAAATAATTTAGGAGTGTCGATTTTCCAGCATTGGTATAGCCTACAATCGCCACCACAGGGACTTCATTTTTAGTGCGTTGCTCTCGTTGCACACCACGGACACGACGAACATCTTCCAATTCCTCTTTCAGCTTTGCTAGTTTTCGATGAATATGACGACGATCTGTTTCCAGTTGCGTTTCCCCTGGGCCACGTGTTCCAATGGGGCTTTTTCCCCCAGATGCCGTTTGTCTGCCCAGATGCTCCCACATACCAGTCAAACGTGGCAAAAGATATTGATATTGTGCCAGTTCCACCTGTAATCGCCCTTCTTTTGTTTGGGCTCGTTGGGCAAAGATATCCAGTATCAGCGCCGAGCGATCTAGAACAGGTAGTTCTAATTCCTTTGACAAAACCCTTTGCTGTGAAGGAGATAGGCTATTGTCAAAAATAACCATATCTGCTTCCATGGCTTTTGCCAGTTCTTTGACTTCTTGGACTTTTCCTTCGCCAATATAGCTTCTTGCCTCTGGCTTATCTTTGTTTTGTAAAATCACCCCGAGACACTCACCCCCTGCTGTCTCCAACAGTGCCACCAATTCCTCCATAGATTCGTCGGTGGCTCGCTCTTCTCTGGGCTGACTACTGGCTGACAAGCCGACTAAGATGGCTCGGTTGATGATTTCCATTTTTTCAATCATATTTTTCCTCCACAGGAGTTTATACTTTTCTTAATGCTTCTACAATCTCTCCATAGTAAACCCAGTGATAATCTTCTTCGGGATACCATTTTTCTTTGATTTCTCTGGGAATGAGAGAACTGTCAAGAGGTTGGCAACAACGTTTTTTACAAATCAGAACGAAATGTGCCTCTTGCATATAAGGAGCCTGATCAAATGCCATTGTAAAACCGCATTTTTCGATTTTGTCCACTTCTTTTCCACTTTCTTTCCCACAAAACGCAAGTTTTTGACGATAGTCTTCTGAGAAAAAGGAAAGGGAAAAATATTCTTCTCGATCAACAAATTCTTTGGTAAAACGTTGAGGACGAATATAGACAGTTGCCATAGGACTGCCCCACAAAACCCCCAAAGACCCCCATGAAGCTGTCATGGTATTACATTTTTCTTCTGTTCCTGCTGTAATTAGCGTCCATTCTTCCCCAATCAAGGCAAATGGACTTTTATCAAATGTGTTTAAAGCAAGTTTTTGAAACATGAAAAGTCTCCTCCTCAAATAAGATTGTCACTATCTTTGTTAAATTGTCACGTTTAAAGATATGTCAGAAAAACTTTTTTTATTAGAGAAATTCACTGAAAAAAATATTTTTCCGAAAAATGGTTAAAAAGTCGCACCAAAATATAGGTACGACTTTTCTTTTGTAATTTAATATTACAGACCAAATTTTTTGTTGAAGCGACTGACACGTCCGCCTGTATCCACCAACTTTTGTTTCCCTGTGTAAAATGGGTGACAACGAGAGCAAACTTCTACTCTGATGTCTTGTTTGGTAGAGCGGGTGTCAATCAAATTACCACAAGCACAACGAATAGTAGTGGCTTCGTAATTTGGATGGATTCCTTCTTTCATGGTATCTTCACCTCTTTCAGTATTTATGAGGACTTCTCCACATGGTTGCAAACAATAGTATACCACAAGAGAAACACAAAAACAAGTGTTTTTTGAAAAAAAAATTTTTTTCTTTTCAACAGCAATCCAAGGGAAATCTCAAGAGAGAATTTTTGATTAAGAACCTCTTCAGGAAATTTCCGAATCTTTCCTATGACAAAAGCAAACTGGGCGATATGTTCTGATTCAATTTCCCTTTGCTACAATCAGCTCAAGTACAGATCCTGCAATACAGCGAGCCTTGTCTGAAATGGTAAAGGAATTTTTTTGTTCGCTCACTCGTGGGTCAATATCTGCTAATTTCAAGCCTTTTGCCACAGCGAAGTTCTGTGGTAAAATCCCACGAAGCACTCCTGAGATACTGGCAGTGACTGGCGTTTTTTCTTCCTCGCCCACTAAAAAACCTAAAATCTCTCCTTGTGTCACCAAATCTCCAATTTGTTTTTCCAAGTGGAGGATGCCACTTTGAGAAGCATAAAGGACACGTTCTTTATCAAATCCTTGAATTTTTCCTGGAATACCTGTATTTTTTTCACTGGATCCCTGAGAAATAATGCGTCCTAAATCATGCCCTCTTTGAGTTTCTATCACATAATCCACATCTTCTCCTGCCACAAAACCCGGTCCCAAGGCAATGGTCAAAGGTGCCATCTGACGGTGGGTCCCTAGATTTTTTTTTGCAATAATGGCATCCACTACAGCAAAGGGTCTCAGTGCAGCAATGGAGGCACCTTCTGGATCAATGAGGATAGGAATTTTTCCTTCTGTCAGAGTTTTTCCAACTTCTGCAAAAGAAGAAATTTTCTTAGCACAGATGCCCTCGACAGAATGTTCTCCTGTAAAAACAGCTTGAGAAAAAGAAACAGCTCGACGAATTGCCGTTGGGTTGCCTGTTTCTAGTACTAAAACAGGAAAACCACAGGCAAACAACTTGTAAATACAAGCTGTGGCAAGATCTCCTCCCCCTCGAATCACAATCAAATTTTCCAAATCACTCACCCCAATCATACTTCAGTATTTTTTCCCACAAAACGCCTTGTTCCTTCATCCATTTTGTGATTCCTTCTTCTTGACACAGCTCTGTTTTCCAAGCAAAACCACAGCCTGCCTTTACACTACTGGGAACTGGTACCAGTCTACCAGAAAGATTCTGGTTCTCCATTTTCATCGCTTGGGTGGTAGTAGGAAATAAAATCAACAGTTCTGTCACTTATTCCTCTTTTCCAGCATCAATATAACTGTACAATGTAAATTTTGAAATACCAAAATAACTGGATACTTTGTCCCCTGAACGAGTAATCAAAAAAGCACCTGCTTTGTTCAAAAATTCAATGGCTTTGATCTTGTCATCCTTGCTCATCATGGCAACTGGTACACCAATCAGTGCAACGGATTGGTCTAACAGCTGATCTAATAGTCCATTGACATCGTGGGTAATGGTCACAGGTTTGCTGTCATCTGTGGTGCTAATGAGAGAGTGCAAGGCATATTCCATTGCTGTTAATCGGGTAATATCATAATTAATTGCGAAAATATAATGGACTTTTCCCGATGAATTACGGATATATGTTGTACTGGATTTCAGCACACGACCATCTTCTGTTTTTGTCAGATAGGCAAGCTTGTCCTCTGTTGGGTTTTTCTCTATGGTTTCAATCACAATGGCAGAACAACCATCCCCTATTTTTCTGCCACTGACTTTTCCGTTTTCGATATATACCACCGAGCTGTCAAGTTCTTGTCCTATCACGTCGTGAATCACCACTTCGCAGTCTTGCCCAAATTGAGTCGCCACAGCCTTAGCAATTTGAATCAATAATTCTATATTTTCTTCCATATGCCACCTCTCTTTCTTTTGGGGACGTCTTCTATTCAGACATCTTCTATCCTATGTCCTTTTAAAAAAAGAATTCCCTCCCCACAGAGAGAGGAGGGAACCCGTTTTCCGTATTAGGGCAACACCTCACAATCCCTCCTTTCCAAATTACTTCGACCGAAGGAAGTCCTTTAGGGCAAAAATCGTCCCACAAATTCGCTGAAATTTTCGGCAATCCACACAGGATTACGCTCAAATTTCAACTTTTTGTGCGACCTTGGAAGTCCCTTTAGGGGAAACAATTTTTATTGAAATTTGAAAATGGGAATTATGAGGTATTACCTTAGAAATATTTAGATAAATCTAAAATGTTTGTGCTACTGGGTTTACTTGGCACAGTTTGTGTTGTATAGTCAATAACTAATTCTCCATTGCAAGAAATAGCCATACCAGAGACTAGCCCTTCGATACCAAAAGTCATGACGTCTTTGGCTTCTTGTGCAAAGGTAAACTCTAGCCTGTCGTTATCAACCAAAGTGACATTCGCTTCATAGCTCTCTACAGCAGCTTTATCGTCTAAGTCCACAACAAGCTCGAACAAACAGCTCTCTCCACTGGCTGTGATACTATCCTTTAGTGAGTAAGAGTTTCCATTTTTTGTGAAATTACTATCTTTTGTACTGTCTAAAATCGCTTTTAGGGTACCATAGCTATCTGTTGTATGATTGTCTTGATATTGAGTCATTGACATCACCACATCAATCAATTCATCCATAGAATCAGCAGAGGAAGATGTTTGAGAAAACATGGCTTTCAGTGCAGCAACTTCACTATCTAACATGAAATCTGTTAGACTCAGTTTGTACCAAGTTTCCTCGTCAATATTCAAATTCACATCCCCTACAATCAAATAGGGCAAAGAATTTGAAACCAAGTTAGATTGGATATAAATCTCCAGATTTTCCATATCATAGATATAATTCAAATCAAAACTAGCCAATGCCTTCAGCATACCTTGCACCGCTGCTTGCTCATCTGGATAGTCAGAAACACTGTCTAATAATTCTCCAATTTCTTCTTGAAATTGTGCTAAATCCAAATTAAAATCCATTTCATAGGACAGCCCTTTCAGGTCACTGCCGCTCATTGCCAGCATATCTCCCTCTAGTGTCACGACTTTCCCTCCAAGGGTCAAATCGCAATCAAAGCCCCCTGAAACATTGGTTGTTTTGCCTATTTCTCCTGTGGTGAAGCGTAACAGAGAATCCATAATGGTATATTGGTCAGAAATACCAGCTCTTAAACTATCTAAGTCTGCTGTGCTTACTTGAGCGTTTGTTCCATTCCAATAAATTGCCAAGCCAAAGGCATCAGTAATAAAACGCAGTGGCACCATGGTTCGTTCTTCCACTACAAAGGTGGCATAGGGCAACTCTTCCCCAGCAACGCCATTGACAGTATATTTTTTACTATCAATATCAAATGCAATCACATCACCTTGATAACTCACAGTCACAGAGTGGGTCTCTGGAATATAGCCAACCGTGGCACCAATCACCTGTGCAAAACCAGCTAAAGGCACAAAGGTAGCACCATTTTGAATCAAAGGAAAGGCATCATCAAATGAAACAGCAACGCCATTATAAAAAACATCTGCTGATTTTTCATAGCCATATTTGCTATAAAAACTGTCATATGACGCTGCACTGGAGAGGGTGGCTACTTGAATTTCTGTCTCTTCACTCATGGAGGTGACACATTCAAGGCTTGCAACTTCCGCTTTTGCTTGCTGGATATTTTCTTCCACCAAGCCCCTAGACGTTTCTAAAAATTCTTGGGGATTGCTCATTATTTTCACATCGTTTACCACCATTGCAGTGGCAGAAAGTGCCAAAGAACTGGCAAGAATTCCCGAAAGTAGATATTTTGTTGTTTTTTTCATTTTTTCCTCCTAAAATTTATCTAATACTAATGATGCTCATTCCAGACATTCTCTTCTGAAAGAGATATCAATATTAGAAATTGGCTGCTCCTCCGCAATCATCACCTGAATTTCAGACATTCGCAAAGCTGTTTCTTCTGAGATTCTTGATTTTCTTTGATGAGGCAGTTGATTGAAAGTGATTGACAAAGACATCATACCATATCATTTCAAAAAAGTCAAAGGTTTCAGGCAGCACCTCGTTCTTTCTAAACAATCGGATTTAAAGTAATCCTGTGGGGATTGGGTGGTAATCCCAGCAAAACTGTAAGACTTTTTCTGATTTTTCAGAAATAAGGAATGGTGAGGTGTTGTTTTTCAAGAGACTTTTAATTTTCCTGTGCCTCTATCACCAAACGTTCTACAGCATTTAAAATATGCTCATATCCAGTACAGCGACACATATGCCCTGAAATTAACTTTCTTAACTCTTGACGAGAATAAAGTTTTTTTGTTCCCAAAATTTCAACAGCGGACATGATAATCCCAGGGGTACAAAAACCACATTGTATGGCAGCTTCTTCTAAAAACACCTGTTGGATTCGGCTTAAACTGCCGTCTAAGGCACGAAGCCCTTCCACTGTAAGGACAGATTTTCCACGGGCATTCAAAGCGAGATAAATGCATGAATCAATGGCTTCCCCATCTACGAGCACGGTACAAGCACCACACTCCCCCACTTCACAACCTTTTTTGACAGAACTTAGCCCCAAACGATTGTGTAGCACTTCAAGCAAAGATTCTCTCGGGTCAATGGCGATTTCCTCTTTTTTCCCATTGACAGTCAACTCCATTATTGTAAGCATAAGTTTCCACCTCCTTGATTGACAGACTCTACAAAGGCACGAATGGCAAGCTCTTCCACCAGTTGCAAGCGAAACTCTCTGGAAGCTCGCCAACTACTACGGGGATTGACTTCGTTTAATGCTTCAGCACCTAAAAAATAAGCTGTTTCCAAACTTGGCTCTTTGCCAATCACTTGGCGCTCTGTTTGTGGACATCTCATGGGATTTGGCCCTGCCACCCCATAAGCAAGGCGAATGTCTTTCACCTGATTTTCTTCCACCTTCATCACCACAGCACAGCCAAGGGTAGCAATTTCCATCGCCTTGCGCTTGCCATATTTGATATAATGACCAGTATAAGCAGCGTAATTTTCTTTGGTTATTTTCACAGCAAGCAAAAGCTCGTTTTCTGCCCTGACTGTCTTCCCCGCTCCAGCATACCACTCATTGATAGGCACTTCTCGCTTTCCTGTTTCGCTCTCTAGCATCATGATAGCATTCAATGCACAACAAGTGGCTCCACTGTCAGCAGAGGTCACCCCATTACACAGATTCCCTCCGATGGTTCCCATGTTCCGAATTTGTGGACCACCGACTTGATCCACTGCCTCACCCAAAATGGGGATATGCTTCTGAATCACTGGACTTTGGGTGATATGAGCAAAAGAAGTGGCACTGGCAATGAGGATATCGCCATTCTCTGCCATGGTAACACCCTTGAGTTCTGCAATGTTGCTGATGTCGATTAGATCGCAACCATCCATCTTTCCTTCACGAATTTTAATCAGTACATCTGTTCCACCAGAAATAATGGTTGCCTTGGGATACTTCCCTAAAAACGCCAAGGCTTCTGGAACAGAATCAGCCTGATAAATGTTTCCAATATCAAACATTACCACTCCCTCCTTTCAAATCTGTTTTTTTAATTTCTGCCAATAAGCCTGCCTCTGCAAAAGCAAGAACCAATTTTTCAGGATGGAGAGGTAAGGACATAATGCCAACCCCTGTTGCCTGTAACACTGCATTTCGCACAGCAGGTGCAGGAGCGATTGCTGGTGGTTCTCCCAATGCTTTGTTGCCATAGGGACCTGTCTCATCTGCTTTCTGGATGAATTCCACTTCTAAATCTGGGGTGTCCAGTGCTGTGGGTAGCTTATAATCCAAAAGATTGTCATTCAAGGGCTTACCCTTGTCATCATAAAGCAATTCTTCTCCTAGAGCATAGCCCAGACCCATACTCATACCACCATGGACTTGCCCCATGGCAAGCTGTGGATTTAAGATGGTTCCACTATCATGGAGATTAAGTATTTTCAAAATTTCCACTTTCCCCAAGGGGATATCCACTTCCACCTCGACAAAAGTTGCACCTGTGGCAAAGGTGTTTTCTTTGCATTGGCTGGTGGTTTCTGCAGTGATGTGTTGGGCACGACTTAAACTATAAAAAGACTCAAGCCCCACTTCACCCAAAGTATAAACTTTCTCGCCTGTGGCTTTCTCTACCACCATGTTATCTCTTATATCCAATGTCTCCCATGGTTTTTCGCTCATATACTCTGCATATTGTAGAATTTTCTCTCGTAACAGCTCTCCTGTTTTCTTCACTGCTTTGCCAGAGACATAGCTTTGACGAGAGGCATAAGCCCCTGTATCAAAGGGAGAAATATCCGTATCTTGTGTGGAGACAATGTGAATTTTATCTTCAGAAATCCCCACTGTTTCCGCTGCCATTTGCACAAAAACAGTATCTGCACCTTGCCCTATCTCTGTGGCGCCTAATTGTAATTGCATAGAACCATCTTGATTGAACACCATACGACAAGAAGCTGTTTCCAGAGAAATCGGATGCACCCCTGTTTTATAGTTAAAGAGTGCCATACCAATCCCACGACGCTTTCTTCCACTTTGGTTTTCATAAAGCTTTCTTTTATGATCCCACTCCATCAGTTCTTTGCCCTTTTCAATACATTGGCTTAAACCATTCCCACGGTACTCCACCTTGGTATGAGGGTCTATATAGCCCTGTGGCATACAATTCTGTTCACGGAAGGCAAGAGGATCCATCCCCAATTCTTTTGCGATATCATCCATAAAAGCTTCCATGGCAAAATCCACCTGTGGAATACCATAACCACGCATGGCACCCCCTGTGGCTAGATTGGTATACACTGTCATACTTTCTGATTCGAGCACCTTTTCTTGTTGGTAAAGCTGTTTGAACACTGCACTACTGTTTGCCACAATGGCATGACCATGAGAGGCATAGCCCCCTTGGTTTGAAATCGCAGCGTATTTTCTTGCAATGATCTTCCCTTCTGGACTGACCACTGTCCCAAGGTCAAAGGAAATGGCATGACGTGTACGGGTGTGGGCAATGGTCTCTTCACGGCTTAGCTCTATCTTTACAGCACGCCCACCAATTTGTGTGGTGAGAAAGGCATTCAGTGGCTCGTACAAGGCATCTTGCTTATTCCCAAAGCCACCACCTAAATAAGGCTTAATCACTCTTATTTTTCCCCAATCCATCCCCAGTGCTTGCCCTGTGATACGACGAATGATATGGGGGATTTGGGTAGAAGCAACAATGACGATTCTATCATTTTCCATATAGGCGAAAGAATGTGCTACTTCAATATGACAGTGGGACACTGCTTGGGTTTGATACTTTTGGGAAAAAACACGAACATTCTTTTCCTTGGTACAGTCCTCATAGCTTCCTTCTCCCACCACAAAAGAGGATTTCCCCAGCACATTACTCTCCCTCTCCTCATGGATAGGGGGTGCTTTTAAGGCGGCTTCTACTGTCAACACAGGCTCGTATTCTTCATACTCCACCTCTATGAGTTTCAAAGCACGCTTTGCAATCACTTCATCTGTTGCAATCACAACTGCGATATCATCCCCATACTGTCTAACCCTTGTATTCAGTAAACGACGGTCTGACACATCTTGATGCCCCACATCCGTAGACCATGGATGGCCAGGGGTTGGAAATTCATGTTGTGGCACTTGGAAACAGGTAATGATTTTCACCACACCTTCCAGTTTCTCTGCTTTGGATAAATCAAAACTCTTCACCACACCGTTGGCAATGGTACTGCGTAAAATCTTTGCGATTAAAACATCTTTGGGTTCTATGTCTCCCACATACTTGGCTCTGCCAGATACTTTCTCTACCCCGTCTACCCGTGGTAGGCTCGTTCCTACGCCCATTTGAAACACCTCTCTTTCAAGTTATCGCATCTGTTGCTCTATAGATACATTACTGCTATTTTATAAAAAGCCCTAGGGGGCTTTCCCCCTAGGCTTATCTTTTTTCATTAGGGTAGTCTTGCGCTAGGTAAGGTCTAAGGCGATCTTTCTGCCCTGAACATATTTTTCTTTCAAAGTCCCCCCTAAGTAAATCACCCGCTCCAATCGATTTTCTAGGGTCAATTCCTTCACGGTTTCTTTTTCTTCTAATACAATCAAGTCAAAGTCATAACCTTCCTCTAAGGCGCCTACTTTCCCAAAGAAGCTTCCCCCTCCACGGGTGGCAAGATAATATGCCTCTGGTACGGTAAGGGGAGGAAGTGTGTCGTCAACTAATCTCCAACGAAGTTTAGAGACTTGGATTGCCTCTACCATTTGCTGAAAGAGGGACAGGGAATGTCCTCCTGCTACATCAGAGCCTAGACCCACAGCAATCCCCTCTTCCAAATAAGTTCGAATAGGTGCTATCCCAGAGGATAAATTGCTATTGGATTGAGGACAATGTGCCACAGTCACTCCATTCTTTTTCATCAGAGCGATTTCACTTGGGGAAGAATGGACACAATGTGCCATGATAGTTTTTCCATTTGTCCCAAAACAGCCAAATTTCTCGTAAGCGTGACCATAGGTTTCTACCCCAGACACAAGCTCTTTCACCCATTGAATCTCTCCTAAATTTTCAGAGAGATGAGATTGCAAAGGAAGCTTTGTCTTCTTTTGGATTTCCCCGATTTCTTCCATCAATCCATCCTCGCAACTGGGAATAAAACGTGGGGTGAGGATTGGCTTGATATTTTGATATTTCTGACTGGTTTCAAGCCAAGTATGCAAGCTTACCACTGGATTTTTTTGACTTAAAAAATCAGGGGCATTCCGATTCATGGAAACAAGCCCCACCAAGCCAGATAAGCCCGCTCCCTCTAATTGCCCCATCAAATAGTCTGTGGCTTCTTGGTGCATGGTGGCGAATGCAGAAAACCGTGTTGTGGGACTGTTTTTCAAATCTTTGACAAAGATGTCATATGCCTTCTTGGCATAGTCCACCTTACCATAGTTCCCCTCTTCTGGAAAGGTATAGGTATTCAGCCAATCCAGTAGTTCTAAATCCATCCCCATGCCTGCAAAGGTATATTGAGGCGCATGAAGATGCACATCCACCAGTCCACAAAGAAGAAGCTTTCCACTGTAATCGACCAGAGGTAAATTTTCATATGCCTCTGGTAAGGTGGAAAATACGCCTTTTGATTTGCCATCCACACAGACCAAATAGGCATTTTCAAGGCAAAAGAGTCTGTCACTGGTTTCACTTTGGACAAAGTCCCCTTTGACAACGAAATTTTTCATCATTAACCTCCTTTTACTCATTTCATCATAGATAGAAAGAGCTTTACTTTTTGTATGCTGTCTCTTTCAAAGGTAAGCTGCGACGAAACTTTTTATCAAAAGCATAATAAGCCCCTTGAACAGCTGGTGCTGTGGGAATCGAGACAATCTCTCCCACCCCTATGGCACCATAGGCAAGATTATCTTTATTCTTTTCGATTAAGATACTGTCCACAGGAGGGGTTTTGTCTGCACGAAACAGCCCCAACGTGCCAAATTTCGCTGTGGGTTTCCCTTCTTCCAAGGGGAAGGTTTCTGTCAGTGCATAGCCCAAGGACATCACAACCCCCCCTTCTATTTGCCCTTCCACAGAAAGAGGGTTAATGGCTCTGCCAATGTCATGGGCAGCCACTACCTTTTCCACTTTCCCCACTTCATCTAAGAGCACCACCTGTGTGGCATAACCATAAGCAACATGGGAAACGGGATTGGGTACATCTGTCCCCATAGGGTCTGTTTTCGCTAAATATTCTCCGTAGAAAGTCCGTCCCTCTAATTCTGTCAAAGATTTCTCTTCTGCTTTCAATGCCAGACAGGCTCTTTTCGTTGCTTCTCCTGTGACCAAGGTCTGGCGAGAGCCAGAGGTAATGCCAGAATTGGGTGCGTTATGGGTTTCAGCCACAGTATAAACCACTTGCTCTGGAGATAGGGACAGTGTTTCACAAACCACTTGCACCAAGACTGTGCCTAACCCTTGCCCGATACAAGAAGCCCCTGCTTTGATATGGACCTTCCCCTCTTGCACCAAGAGCTTGCAACGTCCTGTATCTGGAATCCCTACCCCGACCCCTGCATTTTTCATTGCACAGGCAATTCCAGCACGGGGGTGCTTTTCATATATTTCTTTCACTGCTTCCAGTGTCTCTACCAGCGCTGTCCCCTCCATGGCAATTTGTCCATTAGGCAACTCTTGCCCTGGACGAATGGCGTTGCGATAGCGAATCTCCCAAGGGGAAATTCCTACTTTTTCTGCCAAGAGATTCAGGTTACATTCACTGGCAAAACAGGTCTGGGTCACTCCAAAACCACGAAATGCCCCTGCTGGTGGGTTATTGGTATAGACTGCCGTCCCTAAGATATCCACATTTTGATAGTTGTAAGGACCTGCTGCATGGGTACAGGCACGCTGTAAGACAGGTCCCCCCAAGGAGGCATAGGCACCTGTGTCTGTCATCACCACTGCTTTGATTGCTGTCAAAATGCCATTTTCATCACAAGCTGATGTGACAGTCATAATGGCTGGATGACGTTTGGGGTGAATTAAGATGCTCTCATCCCTTGTTAATGTGACTTTGACTGCTGTGCCACAGTGATAGGCTAGAAGAGCTGCATGGTGCTGTACTGCCATATCCTCTTTCCCACCAAAACCACCTCCCACCAATGCGTTGATGACATGGACTTTCTCGGGAGGGAATCCTAACATTTCACTGCATTCTTTTTGGGTGGCATAGGTTCCTTGGTCAGAAGAATAGATGGTTACCACATCTCCGTCATACTTTGCCACAGCACATTCTGGCTCTAAAAAGGCGTGTTCTGTGAAGGGGGTTTGATAAGTTTCTGTCACCACATGGGCAGAACGTTCCAAGGCTTCTTTCACATTACCACGAACTAAATGTTCTTGTTTTAACACGTTTCTTTTCCCATAGGGAAGATTTTCATCTGATTTATGCACCCAAGGGGCAGCATGGCTTAGGGCTTCTTCTGGAGAAAAAACACCTCGTAGTTCTTCGTATTCAATGGTCACAAGCTTTTTTGCTTCTTCCACGATCTCTAAGGTATCCCCTGCAATCAAGCAAATCGCATCTCCCAAATAGTGGGTGATTTTTCCCACGGGAATCAGGGTGTCCCAATCAGCCTTGATATGCCCGATTTTATTACTCCCTGGCACATCATCTGCTGTTAAAACAGCACGAACACCAGAGAGTGCCTTTGCCTTTGTGGTGTCAATGGATAAGATTTTCGCTCTTGGATAGGCGCTTCTGATGGCAGAACCATAGATCATGCCTTCAAAACTGATATCCCCTGTATAAATCCCTGTGCCTAGGACTTTTTCTCTTGTGTCGATTCGTGGCATGGGCTGACCGATTTTTCCAGAGAAGGTTTCTTGTTGGGGGGATTTCCCTGATAACATTTCTGCTACTTTTTCCACTGCATCAATGATTTTTTGATAGCCAGTACATCGACAGATGTTGTTTCGTAAGGCAAAAGCGATTTCTTCACGGGTGGGAGCGGGGTTTGTGTCCAGAAGTGCTTTGGCACAAAGAACCATTCCTGGGATACAAAAGCCACATTGGACTGCACCTGCTTTGCCAAAGGCATCCACATAGATTTCTTTTTCTTCTGGAGAAAGACCTTCTACTGTGAGAATCTCTTTCCCCTGAAATTTTTCTGGTTTTTGGACACAGGATTTTACGACTTTGCCATCTACTAAGATGGTACAGGTGCCACAGGCACCTTGACTGCAACCATCTTTCACAGAGGTCAAACCCAAATCTTCTCTTAAAATTCTCATCAGGGTTTTGTCAGAAGAGACCACCACAGATTGATTGTTAATTGTCAAAACCATTTTCTTTCCCCCTCTCTCAGGTGATATATGCGTAATTTTCCATCACTGCTTTCAGCAGTTCTGCCACCTCTCCCTTGTCGTGGATCGAAATGGTAGAAACTTCTCCTTTGATACGGACCTTTCCTGTTGTTTTGTCCACAAAGAACCATCCTGAATTTTTGCTTTCTGCAAATGCTTCTTCTGTGGCGAAATAAGTGAATTTTTCAAGATAAGGTCTGCCATGGTATGGACAGAAGGTGGCACAGTTGCCACATTCATTACACATGGGGTCATAGTGAAGGATTTGCTCTTTCCCATCCACTTGGATGGCTAAATTGGCACGATTTGGACAGACTTCGATACAGGTTTGACAACGCACGCCACAGCCTAAGCAAGGATTTTTCCCTTCTTGGTCTAATACGCCACGTCTTTTCTTAAATTCTTCTGCTGCTGTGGTGGGATAGGAGACAAAGGCTTTTTTATTTAAAATCTGGTCTGCTACCACTCTGGCATCTGCAATGCCTTGAACCACTGTGGCAGGGCCTTGTCTGCCATCCCCGATGACATATACTTTTTCAAGGGAGCTTTCATAGTTGTCATCTAGCTTTGCTATGCCTTTTTCTGTGAGGGCTAGACCTAGTTTTTCGTAAAAACTGCCTTCCACTTGCTCGCCCACTGCCAGAATCAGTTTATCTGCAAGGACTGTTTGGAATTTTCCTGTGTTGACCAATGAGGGTCTACCAGAGCTGTCTAATTCGCCCTTTTCCATGATTTCACAGGTGAGAATCCCCTCTTCCCATTTGACAGGTGCTAACAGTTCACGAATTTCCACGCCATCTTCTTCTGCTTCCATCACTTCTTCTGGCTCTGCTGGCATAGAAGAGATGGTACGGCGATAGACAATAGAGACATTGCTGACCCCTTCTTGTTGCAAGGCAACTCTGGCTGTGTCCATAGCTGTGTTCCCACCACCAATGACCACTACGTTATTCCCCACAGGCTCTGTCAAGGCATTTGCCTTGCAGTCACGTAAGAAGTCTAGTGCATTGACAGGACGATCTCCTTGGAGATTCATGGAGCCTTTTCCATAGGCTCCCACTGCCAGAATCACATGAGTATAACCCTCTGCTTTCAGGGGGGCAAGGTCTTTCACTTCACAGCCTGTTTTGATTTTTGTTCCAAGTTTTTCCAGAAATGCGAGGTCTTTTTCAATGACATCTCTTGGAATTCTGAAGCTTGGAATGATTTGTTCCACAACGCCACCCAAAGATTCTTCTTTTTCAAAAATGGTCACAGCACAGCCCGCTCTACCAAGGAAATGGGAGATTGCCATACCAGCAGGGCCACCACCAATGACGGCAATTTTTTCTGATCTTGTTTTTGGGTTTTCTAATTTAGAAAGAGCTTTTTCTCCCGCATTTTTTGCTGATAACAGTTTTGCTTGACGAATTTCCACAGAGGAGTCGTAAAAATTTCGGCTACAATTACTTTGACAACGATGGGGGCAAATGGTCCCTGTGATAAAGGGCAAAGGATTTTTTTCTAAGATAATCTCTAATGCTTCTTCATATTTCCCTTGGGCAGTGAGTTCTACATAAGGGGTGATATCTTGACCAATGGGGCAAGATTCTTGGCAAGGTGCCATATCACAGTCAAAGAGAGGGATTTCTTTTGGCTGTAGTTTTCTGCTTTGGGTTTGTAATTTCTTCACATGGTGGATGTCTTCAAAAGATTGTGCTGCAAGTTCTCCCAATAATTTGGGGTCAACATAGTTTTGCTCTAAGGCACAATCTGCTGTGACTTCTGCCAGTTGTTTTAATCTGCCATAGCCACCTGATTTCAGCAAGGTTGTTGCCACAGTGACAGGCCAGATACCAGCTTGCACCAAAGAACGGATATTGAAATAATCAGCCCCTCCAGAAAAGGACATGGGTAATTTGCCGTTAAATTCTGCAGACAGCTCTGCTGCCAAAGAGAGGGACAAGGGGTACAGGGACTTTCCTGACATATACATTTCTTCCCCAGGGAGTTCCTGATTTTTAATATCCACAGGGAATGTGTTGGTGATTTTTACGCCAAAGGCAAGATTTTTTTCGCTTGCCAAAGCCATAAGACGTTTTAGCATGGGGATAGCATCCACATATTGCAAATCATCATCAAAGTGAAATTCTCCAAAGGCAATGTAGTCATAGCCCATGGCGTCTAGGGTATCTCTTGCGAAATCATAGCCTAGTAAGGTGGGATTACATTTGATGTAAGTATTGATTTTCTTCTCTGTGAGAAGATAGGAAGCGATTTTTTCAATTTCTTCTGGTGGACAACCATGGAGGGTAGACAGCGTCACAAAGTTACAGATTTCCGAGGAAATTTCTCCTAGGTTTTCTTCTTTGAAACGTTTGTATCTGCCCATGTTTTCTTTGACCACAGAGATGGCGTTTTGAAATGCTTTGGTATTTCTTGCCTCTTTCAAGCCTTCGATGAAGTCATCTATTTTCTTACTGGAGATGCCTTCTAAGTCATAGCCTACGCTCATATTGAATTGGAATCCGTCCATATCTCCTAGGGCAAATTCCTTGGAAATCACAGACAGCAAAACCCAAGCTTTGATATATTCCTCCATGGCTTCTTCCACAGTTAATTCTGTGGACCATTCCACGTTATAGCCTTCATCTTCTGCCAGAATACAGGGTTTTTTCACACATTCTGCCAAGGCACGTCCATCTAAGGTTTGGACTGTTTTCAGTTCGAAAAATCTGGCACCTGCTAGATAGGATGCCACGATATTTTGTGCCAACTGGGAGTGCGGACCGGCTGCTGGTCCCACAGGGGTTTCCAGATTTCTGGTCATAAATTTACGGTTATATTTACCTTCATACTTTTTGTCCACAGAAAAAACGGTCCCTGTTTGTTCGTATTCCGTTAATGTCCAGTTTAATAGTTGTTCCATGGATAATGGTGTCATAATATCGCTCATACTTTTACTCTCCTTTTTATCATGTTGGGGGATGTGTCTAGGGGAGCCTTGCCCCCACCCCCATTTCTTTTTCTCAAAATGTAACAGAATCTCTTTTTAAAAAAGTATTTCTATGCTCTGCTATTGATTTTATTTGCTAATTCTGCAGCGCCTTGACGGCAGTCAGCCATGATTTTTTTCTCATCTATCCCAATGAGTTCACGGTCTTTCATCAAGATTTTACCATTGCCGATTGTGGTGACGGTGTGTCTTCCTGTCAGACCGAAGAGCAAATGCCCATCGATGTTATCTTTGTGGAGCGGGGTCAATGGGTCATAGTCTGCAACAATAATATCTGCAGAGGCACCTTCTTTTAATACCCCTAATTCCAGTCCTGATTTTTCTTGGAAATGACGATTGGCAATTTGAGCATTGCCATGGAATAGCATATCAGGGATTTCTGACCAAGCCACAGAGCCAGAGCAAAGGCTGTGTTTGTGGAGGACGTTTGCGACTTTGAAGCTTTCTAGCATATCATGGGTATAGCCATCTGTCCCTAGACCACTTAGAATCCCTTGTTGATATATATCTAAGGTAGGAGGGCAACCACAGGCATTGCCCATGTTTGATTCTGGGTTATGAACAACAGCTGTGTTGGTTTCTTTTAACAATGCCATTTCCTGTTTGTTGATATAGATGCAATGTGCCGTGATGGTTTTTTCGCCCAAAATCCCCAAATCAAAGAGACGATTGACAATACGCTTGTGATAGGTTTTCAAGCAGTGGTGCAAATCTTCGATGCCCTCTGCCACGTGAATGTGATAACCTGTCTCTTTTGGGGTGTGCTCTCTGCATAACGCCATGGTTTCATCTGAAATGGTAAAAGAAGCGTGCATCCCCATCATGCCTGTGAGCATAGCTTTGTCCTTGGCATATTGGATGAAGTTTGCATTTTCCATGACGGCTTCTTTGGCTTTTTCCTTGCCCTCACGGTCGGATACTTCATAGCAAAGAGAAGCACGAACGCCCATTTCTTCTGCTGCCTCACTGATTTGAAACAAAGAATTTGTGATACTACCAAAACTAGCATGATGGTCAAAGACTGTAGTGACACCATTTTTGATGCTGTCAATAAAGGTTGCCTTTGCAGATAGTTTTGTTTGCTCTAGGGTCAGGTTCCGGTCTATGGTCCACCACATACCATCCAAAATTTCTAAAAAGTTTTGTGGTGCATAACCTGCAATGGACAAACCACGGGCAAAGGAGCTGTAGATATGCTCGTGGGTATTGATGTAGGCTGGCATGATCAGCCCTCCCTTTGCATCGATGAACTCTGCTTGTGGGTAGAGGGCTTTTAATTCTGCAGTTGTTCCGATTTTCACAATTTTGTTTTCCTGAAATGCCACAGCCCCCTCTGGTAGATAGGGCATTTCCCCATCTCTTGTGATCATTTTTCCGTTTCCGACTAGATACATTTTGTGTTCTCCTTTCGATTTTTAATTAAATTTATTTTTTGTGTGTTTCAGCAACTTGAACGCCTCTGGAAAACAGTGCATAGCAGGCTTCACAAGGTAAGCCTAAATCCAGTTGTTACCAGTTGCTCATAAAAGATAGATTGTCTCATAGTTTATTTTACACTATAATATATATAAAAGCAAGAGCAAAAAAGAGAAAGAAATAATATTTTTTTGCTGCCCTAAAAAATATTTAGTTATTTTCAAAAAAACACTTGCATTATTTTTTTTTTGTGGTATGATGTAATTAGTTAAGGCTACAAAATTTCTGAACGAAAGGGAGTTTTTTTTATGAAACCCATCCAATGGACAAAAAACATGGCTGAAAAGACAGAGGATCTGAATTTGCCTCTTCTTTCCTATGAAAACGCTGTAAAAGTACGGGATTTCCACCAAAGTTTCCCACAATACAAACCAACACCTTTGGCAAATTTAACAGAGATGGCTTCTCGATTGGGCATTGCTTCTTTGTCTGTGAAGGACGAGTCCTATCGCTTTGGACTGAATGCTTTTAAAGTATTAGGTGGCTCTTATGCCATTGCCAAATACATCTCCCAAAAATTGGGGAAAGACGTGTCTGATGTTCCTTATGCTGTCCTAACTTCAGATAAGCTTCGGGAAGAATTTGGGCAAGTGACTTTCTTTACTGCCACAGATGGTAACCACGGACGTGGGGTTGCTTGGGCAGCCAATAAATTAGGGCAAAAATGCGTGGTCTATATGCCTGTGGGTACCACAGAAACAAGATTGCAACATGTCTTAAATGAAAACGCCACTGCTACCATTGAAACAGTGAATTATGACGATTGTGTGCGTAAAGCTGCGAAAAACGCCAATGAAATACCCAACGGAGTCATCGTTCAAGATACAGCTTGGGAAGGCTATGAAGAAATTCCAACTTGGATTATGCAAGGTTATGGCACCATGGCTTTGGAAGCAGATGATCAGCTTCATAGTTTGGGGATCACCTCTCCCACCCATATTTTTATCCAAGCTGGGGTTGGCTCTTTGGCCGGTGCTGTGCAAGGTTATTTCGCCAGTAAATACAAAGGCAACGAACCCACTGTTGTGGTGGTAGAGGCTGATGTGGCAGGTTGTCTCTTTGAAAGTGGCAAAGCTGGAGAGATTCGTAATGTGGGTGGAGATATGCTCACTTTAATGAACGGTCTTGCTTGTGGGGAACCTTCTACCATTTCTTGGGACATTTTACGGAATCATGTCCACAGCTTTTTGCTGGCGCCTGATTGGGTGTGTGCCAAAGGGATGAGACTTCTCGCTGCACCTTGTAAAGGAGATGTCCCTGTCACTGCTGGTGAGTCTGGCGCTGTGACCATGGGTGTGCTTCATACCATTATGACAGATCCTAATTATGCTACATTGAAACAGTCCATTGGACTGGACGAAAATTCTCGTGTTCTTTTGTTTTCCACAGAGGGAGATACAGACCCCAATCGCTATCAAGAGATTGTCTGGGATGGCTTGAATACATTATAAATGGCAAAGGCATAGCCTCCTCCCTTTTGATAGGAATGATGAGGTATTGCCCAAACAAAATTTTTTGGAGGTAATTTTTATGGACTACAACAAAATCAAAGAACTGGCACAAGGTTACGAAAAAGACATGACTGCTTTTCTTCGTGCCATCGTGAAAAATCCAGGGGAAAGCTGTGGCGAAAAGGCTCACGTGGAGACCATTGCTGCTGAAATGAAAAAGCTCAATTTTGACGAAGTTGTCATTGACCCACAAGGAAATGTGATGGGATATATGGGAACAGGCAGTAAAATCATTGCTTTTGACGCTCATATTGATACTGTTGGTATTGGTAACCGTGATAACTGGAATTTCGATCCTTATGAAGGCTTCGAGTCTGATACTGAAATCGGTGGTCGTGGTGTGTCTGACCAATTAGGTGGGATTGTTTCCTCTGTCTATGGTGCGAAGATCATGAAAGAAATGGATCTGATTCCAGCAGATGCTAAAATCATGGTGGTCGGCACTGTGCAAGAAGAGGACTGCGATGGTCTTTGTTGGGAATACATCATCAAAGAGAGCAAGATTCGCCCTGAATTTGTTGTCAGCACAGAACCCACTGATGGTGGGATCTATCGTGGGCAACGTGGACGCATGGAAATTCGTGTGGATGTCCGTGGGGTTTCTTGCCATGGTTCTGCGCCAGAGCGTGGGGACAACGCCATCTATAAAATGGCAGATATTTTGCAAGATGTCCGTGCATTGAATGAAAATGATTGCAGTGGCGAAATCAAAGGTCTTGTGAAAATGTTAGATGAATCATATAACAAAGAATACAAAGAAGCGAATTTCTTGGGACGTGGTACTGTTACCACCAGTGAAATTTTCTTCACCTCCCCTTCTCGTTGTGCTGTGGCTGACTCCTGCTCTGTTTCTTTGGATCGTAGAATGACAGCGGGAGAAACTTGGGAGAGTTGTTTGGAAGAGATTCGTCAGCTTCCTGCTGTGAAAAAATATGGTTCTGATGTGACTGTTTCCATGTACAACTATGACAGACCTTCTTACACTGGATTGGTGTACGAGATTGAATGTTACTTCCCTACTTGGGTCATTCCAGAAGATCACAAAGTGACACAAGCTTTGGAAGAGTCTTATCACAACTTGTATGGCAAAGAGAGAATTGGCTCGAAAGAGACCATCGACGAAAGAAAACCACGTCCTCTTACCGACAAATGGACATTTTCTACCAATGGGGTTAGTATTATGGGTAGAAATGGAATTCCTTGTATTGGTTTTGGTCCTGGTGCTGAAAAACAAGCCCATGCCCCCAACGAAATCACATGGAAACAA
The DNA here is from genome assembly GCA_044432725.1 of Eubacteriales bacterium. Classification (GTDB taxonomy): domain Bacteria; phylum Bacillota; class Clostridia; order Oscillospirales; family Oscillospiraceae; genus JAWXUK01. Next base: position 13,451 of record JAWXUL010000001.1, on the reverse strand, counting down.
GATTTGGTCACCTGTGCTGCAATGTATGCTGCCATTCCACAAAATTACATGAAATAATTCATTTATAAAAAGGAGTTTTTTACTATGACAACATTACAAACTTATATCGACAAACTAAACGCTCTCAACTTCAAAGAAATGTACAACGACGATTTTTTCTTAACTTGGGAAAAATCCGATGATTCCATCGCTGCTGTTTTCTTGGTGGCTGATGCACTGCGTTACATGAGAGAGAACAACATCTCTACCAAAGTTTTTGAAAGTGGCTTGGGGATTTCTATTTTCCGTGATAATTCCACCAGAACACGTTTCTCTTTTGCCTCTGCTTGTAACCTGTTAGGCTTGGAAGTCCAAGATTTGGACGAAGGCAAAAGCCAAATTGCCCATGGTGAAACTGTCCGTGAGACAGCCAACATGGTCAGCTTTATGGCAGATGTCATCGGGATTCGTGATGATATGTATATCGGCAAAGGGAATGCCTATATGAAAGAAGTGGTAGAAGCTGTCACCGAAGGAAACAAAGATGGTGTTTTAGAGCAAAAACCAACTCTTGTGAACTTGCAATGTGACATTGACCACCCTACCCAAAGTATGGCAGATATGCTTCACATCATCCACGAATTGGGTGGCGTTGAAAATCTGAAAGGGAAAAAGATTGCCATGTCATGGGCATACTCTCCTTCTTACGGCAAGCCTCTTTCTGTGCCACAAGGTATTGTGGGACTGATGACACGCTTTGGTATGGATGTTGTGTTGGCACATCCTGAAGGATATGAAATTTTCCCAGAAGTTGAAGCTGTGGCAAATGAAAACGCAAAGAAAACTGGTGGTTCTTTCACCAAAACAAACAACATGGCAGAAGCATTTAAAGATGCTGATATCGTTTATCCAAAAAGCTGGGCTTCTTTTGCTGCTATGGAAAAACGCACAGAGCTTTATGGCAACAATGATTTTGATGGCATCAAAGCCTTGGAAAAAGAGTTACTTGCAGAAAATGCAAAGCACAAAGACTGGACTTGTACTGAAGAGCTGATGAAAACAACAAAAGACGGAAAAGCACTTTACATGCACTGTCTCCCTGCTGATATCACTGGGGTTTCTTGTGCTGAAGGTGAAGTAGAAGCTTCTGTCTTTGACCGTTATCGCACCCCTCTTTATAAGGAAGCAAGCTATAAACCTTATGTCATTGCAGCGATGATTTTCCTTGCTAAATTTGAAAATCCTCAAGAAACCTTGAAGAAATTAGAAACTGAAAGCAAGAAAAGAAAAGAAGACTAATCTCTATTTTCAGCTTTTCTAGGAAAACACAGGGGGGCTTGTTTCCTTGGATCAAAGCCCCCTCTTTTTCTAAAAAGATATCTCGACTACTGGTCAAACAAGTTTTGATTTGTCGAAAAAAAACAAAATGATAAAACAAGCATAATAAAAGGAGTCTATTCACATGAAATTCGTCGAAACTAAAAACGCCCCTGCTGCCATTGGTCCTTATTCCCAAGCAATCATCACTGGGAATTTGATGTTTACCTCTGGACAAATTCCCCTTAGCCCAGAAACCATGGAAATCGTTGGCACTGACATCACAAGCCAAACAGAACAAGTGATGGCTAACTTGAAAGGGGTATTAGAAAGCCAAGGAGTCAATTTCACCAACGTGGTGAAAACCACCTGTTTCCTTGCTGATATGGGGGACTTTGCTTCATTCAATGAAGTTTATAGCAAATATTTTACGGGAAAACCTGCTCGTTCCTGTGTAGCGGTGAAAACACTACCCAAAGATGTACTTTGTGAAGTAGAGTGCATTGTGGAACTTTCCTAAGGTTCTTAAAGATATTTCTTTCCCCTAGAAGATGATATGGCGATGATGTCAGGCATTTTCTAGGGGATTTTTGTTTTTAGATAGAAGCAATGAAAGGAATATGAATCGCCATCCATTATTCTTATGTTTAAATTAGACTATCATAAAGAAACTGTTGGGAGCTTTGGGTCTGTATCCAGTGCCATTCTCATCGTCTCTCTAACATTTCAATCAATAAGGAGTTGAACAAGTATGGAAAAGAAAAAAAGAGTCGTCATTGCTTTAGGTGGTAATGCCCTTGGCAATACCCTTCCAGAACAAATGGTGGCTGTGAAAACCACTGCCTCTGCCATTGTTGATTTGATTGAAGAAGGCAATCAAGTGATTGTGGTTCATGGCAATGGTCCCCAAGTAGGGATGATCAACAATGCCATGAGTGCTTTGACAAGAGAAAACCCATCCCAACCCAACACTCCCCTCTCTGTCTGTGTGGCAATGAGTCAGGCATATGTGGGCTATGATTTACAAAATGCCCTGAGAGAAGAGTTGCTGAATCGGAGTATTACCCATATTCCTGTGACCACCATGATCACCCAAGTGCGTGTGGAAGCAGATGACCCTGCCTTCCAAAATCCAAGCAAACCCATTGGGCATTTCATGACAGAGGAACAAGCCAAAATCGCCACAGAAAAATATGATTATGTGATGAAAGAAGATGCTGGTCGTGGTTATCGTCGGGTGGTGGCATCTCCAAAACCTGTGGAAATCATCGAACTCCATGCCATTTTACCCTTGGTCGAGGCGGGGCAACTGGTCATCACTTGTGGTGGGGGTGGTATTCCTGTGGTGCGCAATGGCAATCACCTGACAGGTAGTTCTGCTGTCATCGACAAAGATTTTGCCTCTTGCCTTCTCGCCCAAGAGTTGGATGCTGACACGCTGATTATTTTAACTGCTGTGGAAAAAGCAGCCATACATTTTGGCAAGCCAGAGCAAAAATGGCTGGATGCCATTACCACAGAAGAAGCAAAACAATACTGCCAAGAAGGGCATTTCGCTCCTGGTTCTATGCTTCCAAAAGTGGAAGCTGCCATCGCCTTTGCATCTTCGAAATCAGGAAGAGAAGCCTTGATCACTCTTCTTGAAAAGGCAAAGGAAGGTGTCAGAGGAGAAACCGGTACACGTATTCGACTGTAAGGATAGAAAGATGGTGATTTTATGAAAAAAGAACCCTCGAAAACCGAAGGCAATCAGGCATCTGTCTTTGATCTGGACGGAGTACCTGCCTTCTGGGAAGCACTTCCCCTTGCCCTACAGCATATCGTGGCGATGATTGTGGGCTGTGTGACTCCCCCACTGATTATTGCAAATACTGTAGGACTTTCGCCAGAGGATCGTGTGATTTTAATCCAAGCTGGTATGACTATGGCTGCTTTGACCACCTTTGTACAACTTTTCCCCATCGCCAGAAAAACGGGCTTAGGTTTGGGCTCGGGGCTTCCTGTGATCATGGGGGTCAGCTTTGCTTATCTACCTAGTATGCAAGCCATTGCCCTGAGTGAAACAGGGATTTCTGGCATTTTTGGCTCGATGATCGTGGGTGGATTTGTGGCAATGTTTGTGGGCTGTTTTATGAAAAAAATCCGCAAATTCTTCCCTCCTCTCATCACTGGCACAGTGGTTTTCACCATTGGTTTGTCCCTTTATCCCACTGCTGTCAATTATATGGCAGGAGGGGTTGGTTCTGCAGATTTTGGCTCTGTGGAAAATTGGAGTGTTGCCTTGTTCACTTTGTGCGTGGTCACAGGGCTGAGCCATTACGGCAAAGGCATGGTAAAACTGGCTGCCATTTTGATTGGCATGACAGTTGGGTACGTTTTGGCTTTTGCTATGGGGATGATAGATTTCCAATCTGTGGCAGAGGCAGGATTCTTCCAATTACCTCAATTTATGCATTTTGGCATCAGCTTTAACCTTTCTGCCTGTATTGCTTTGGGGATATTATTTGCCATCAATTCCATTCAAGCAATCGGTGATTTTTCTGCCACAACCATGGGTGGTTTAAATCGAGTTCCCACAGATCGAGAATTGCAAAACGGTGTTTTTGGCTATGGGCTTTCTAACGTGTTTTGTTCTTTCTTTGGAGGATTGCCGACTGCTAGTTTTAGCCAAAATGTAGGGATTGTTTCCACCACGAAAGTGGTCAATCGCTGTATTTTAGGGATGGCTGCTGGTATTTTGCTTTTGGCTGGACTGGTACCTAAATTTTCTGCTTTACTCACCACCATACCCGCTTGCGTCCTTGGTGGTGCAACTATCAGTGTATTTGCCTCTATTGCCATGACAGGCATCAAACTGATCACCTCGGAAGAAATGAATTATCGTAATTCCTCGGTGGTGGGATTGTCTGTGGCTTTGGGAATGGGGATCACCCAATCATCCAATGCTTTGGGCCAATTCCCATCAGAAGTGGTCATGATTTTCGGCACTTCTCCTGTGGTCATCACCACAATCGTGGCATTGCTTTTAAATAACATTTTGCCAAAAAGCACTTCGTAAAAATCCTTAAATGTTGTCCTCCCCTTGGGGAGGGCAATGTTTTTTCTTTCAACTTCCCCTTCTTTTCTATCATTTCAGATAAAAAAACTCCTGAATCTATATTCAGGAGTTTTTTTGTCGGTATGTATACTTAGGATTCAGTTTTCGTGTTCTTTGCTTTTTTTGAATTTTTTTGGGAATTATTTTTTTTATTTTTAGAGGTTTCTGAGGGCCGCTTTGCTGAGTGGTTTTCAGGTGTTTGATTTTTTCTATTTTGAGTTTTGCTGTCTTTGGGATTCTTTTCCTTTGGCAGCATTTCTTTCTTTTGTGTTTTTTCTTTGCTTTGGCTTTTTTCTTTACTTTGTGGCTTTTCTTTGTTTTGGGCTTGCTCTTTGCTTTGTGGCTTTTCTTTTTTCTTGGGGACAAATTCGATTTCACCCACTGCGATATGGACACAACGAGAAATAGCGTCTACGTCTTCTTTTCGCACAAACCCTAAAGAAGCTCCTAAGCGTACTTTATCCACTGTTCTGATTTGTTCGCAACAAGCTACTTGTTTGACCTTGTTATTGACAAATTGATAATGGGTTGGTTGGGTGATTTTTTTTATTTTGGTGGTAAGTGGTACCACTATTGTGGTGGTGGAATAGGTATTCCCCACATCATTTTGTACAATCACCACTGGACGGCACCCACCTTGCTCACTGCCCACTGCTTCTCCCAAATCGCACCAAACAATTTCCCCACGTTGCACTTGTTGGGCTTTTTCTCCTCGCTGAATCAGGGGTACTTTTTCTTTTTGCTGTTGAGTTTTTTGAGGTGTTTTTTCGTTTCTCTGCTCACTTTTTATGGGTGCTTTCCCTCGTTGCCTTGGCTGTACCTCTTTGCTTTTGGGTGTCACTTTTTTTTCTGCTGGCATTCCTTCCCTCCTTTCTTCTTCATCCTTATAAAAAAACTGCAAACAACTATATTCTGCTCAACAACTACTCCCCTTAAGAACACTTTTTGCCATCGTTCATTTCTAAGGTAGGAAGAAAAGCAAAGTTGTTGTATAAATCATTCTTGATTCATATCAGTTTTTTAGCCACACTTATTCTACCATAACCACAGGAAAAAAAGCAAGGGAATTTTGCTAGAAATGAAAATTTTTTCTCTTTCCACATTATTTTTTTCTGATTTTTAAGAAAAAAGATCCAGAATTTCAAAAATCAACTTGACAAAAACAACTATTTAGAGTAAAATAAAAAAGGGATTTGTCTTTCTCTGTTTTTATATTTAGACTGTTGAATGTTAAGATTGTTACATACGAAAGGGAGGTAATAGAATGGATCATAATTTTCTAGCACAAACCTATGGGAAATCCAGTAATTTTACTGGAATTGAGAATCATTTGTATAAAGAATACAATGTCAAAAAAGGCTTAAGAAACGAAGATGGTGGTGGTGTATGTGTTGGGCTGACCAAAATCTGTGATGTGGTTGGTTTTTCTTTGGACGAAGAAGAACATCGCCAACCAGCAGAGGGTCAGCTGTTTTACCGTGGGTATAATTTGGAAGATTTGGTACGTGGGAAAAGCATCAACGCCTCTGGCTTTGAGGAAATTTTCTTTCTCCTTCTCTTTGGTTTTTTACCCAGAAGAAGTGAGCTAGATGATTTTAAATCCACCTTACAAAACTGTTATGAATTACCTGATCGTTTTTCTGAATTAAACTTCCTCACCTTTCCTTCTCGGAATTTGATGAATTTGTTACAGTGTGCTGTGCTTTCTCTCTATAACTTTGACCCCAATCCAGAGAGTCCTAATATTTTTGATGTGATGAAGCAGGGCATAAACATTGTGGCAAATATGCCCACGATGATTTGTTATGGCTATCAAAGTCAGCAACATTATCTCCACAAAAAAAGTTTGGTGATTCATTATCCCATGCCTGAGTATTCACTGGCAGAGAACATTCTTTATATGTTGCGTGATGATATGCAATTCACAGAAAAAGAAGCAAATACGCTGGATACTCTACTTATGGTGCAAGCAGAACATGGTGGAGGGAACAACTCCACCTTCACAAATGTTGTCATTTCCTCCACTGGCACAGATATTTATTCTGCCTTTGCTGGCTCGATTGGTTCTATGAAGGGGCCAAAGCATGGTGGTGCCAATGTGAGCTGTGCCAATATGATTGATGCCATCATCGAAGAGATTGGTCTGGAAGCCACAGAACGGCAAATGGAGTCTATTGTCAATCGTATTTTAGATCGGAAATTCTTTGACAAGACAGGTCTTTTTTATGGGGTGGGGCATGCTGTTTACACCCTGTCTGATCCACGGTCAGAGCTGATTCGTACCACTTGTAAAGAGCTTGCCATTGAAAAGGACTGTATGCTGGAATACGACTTTATGACAAGACTTGAAAAAGTGGCACGACGTGTGGTAAGCGAGCGATTAGGAAAGCCTATTTCCAATAATGTGGACTATTATAGCGGTTTTGTGTATAAAATGTTAGGGATTCCCAGAGAAGTTTATACCCCTCTCTTTGTCTGTGCAAGAACCACAGGTTGGCTTGCACATAATATCGAAAACCGTTTGTATGACGGAAAAATCATGCGTCCTGCGACGAAATGCGTTTCTGAGCGAAAAGAATATACGAAAATTAAAAACAGATAGGAGTAAAAAGTGATGAATCAAACAATTACAGTTTTTCAAGGGGATGGGATTGGTCCTGAAATAGCCTCTGCCGTTTTGGATATTTTAAAAGCAGCAAAGGCACCTCTTGAATTTGAATGTTTTAATGTAGGTGAGAAGGAATATGAAACCAATGGTGCATTGATTCCCCAAGGGGCTTATGATTCTTTCGAGAAAAATAAAGTTTTATTAAAAGCACCCATTACCACCCCCATTGGCAAGGGCTTTCGTTCTTTGAACGTGACCTTGCGTAAAGAATACAATCTTTATGCAAACATCCGTCCTGCCAAATCCAATTCTGCTGTTCAAACACCCTTTACTGAGATTGATTTGGTGACCTTTCGTGAGAATACCGAGGATTTATATGTTGGGGTAGAGGAATGGAAGGACGAGAACACCGTGCACGCCACCAAAATCATCACCCGTGAAGCTTCTACCAAAATCATTGAGGATGCTTTTTTGTATGCTGAGAAGAATGGCAGAAAAAAGGTGACTTGTATCCACAAAGCTAATATTTTGAAGTTATCTGATGGCTTGTTCTTGGAAATTTTCAATGATATTGCCCAAAAGCACCCCACCATCGAAGCCACTGACATGATTGTGGATAATTGTTGTATGCAACTTGTGATGAAGCCACAACAATTTGACATTATGGTCATGCCTAATTTGTATGGTGATATTGTATCAGACCTGACTTCTGGGCTGATTGGCGGTTTGGGCTTGCTTCCTTCTAGCAATTTAGGGAAAGATTATGCCATGTTTGAAGCTGTCCACGGCTCTGCCCCTGATATTGCGGGCAAAAATGTGGCAAATCCCACTGCTCTTTTGTGGTCTGCTTGTATGATGCTAGACCATCTGGGGCATCAAGAGATCGCCACAAAGATTCGCAAGGCTGTGGATGTTGTCCTATTAGACAAGACGCTGACCACGCCTGATATTGGTGGAAGTGGCTCTACCACAAGCTATACCCAAGGGATTATCAAGGCGCTAATATAAAACAATCAAAAAGGATGAAGAGCATGATTAAACTACATGATGAAAAAACCTATCTCCTTGGTGGGACACAGGTGATTTCTGCGACAGAATATGAAAAAACAAACCCTACAGCAGACCCTCTGTCTGCAAAAAAGGGAACCATTGCCTATGATATTTTAACTGGACACAATACCAGTGGCAATGAAGAAAAGCTGAAAATCAAATTTGATGCCATGACTTCCCATGACATCACCTTTGTCAGTATCATTCAAACAGCAAAAGCTTCTGGCATGGAAAAATTTCCTTTGCCCTATGTGCTGACCAACTGCCACAACTCTCTTTGTGCTGTGGGTGGGACAATCAACGAGGACGACCATATCTTTGGGCTGACCTCTGCCAAGAAATATGGGGGGATTTATGTCCCTCCTCACATGGCAGTCATTCATCAATATATGCGTGAAATGGCAGCAGGCTGTGGAAAAATGATTCTTGGCTCTGACTCTCATACACGCTATGGTGCCTTAGGCACCCTTGCCATGGGCGAAGGCGGTGGCGAACTGGTCAAACAGCTTTTAGAGGATACTTATGACATTGACTACCCTGATGTCATTGGGGTGAATCTCACTGGGAAGGTACGTCCTGGGGTGGGACCACATGACATTGCTCTTGCCATTATTGGGGCAGTGTTTTCCAATGGTTTTGTGAAAAACAAGGTGATGGAATTTGTAGGAGATGGCATCACTGCCATGAGTACAGATTTCCGTAACAGTATTGACGTCATGACCACGGAAACCACCTGTCTTTCTTCTATTTGGAGAACAGACGGAGATACAAAGGCTTATCTTACCCTCCACGGACGTGGTGGGGAGTACAAAGAGCTAAATCCAAAAGAGGTTGCTCTTTATGATGGTATGATTGAAGTGGACTTGGACAAGGTGAAGCCGATGATTGCCCTCCCCTTTCATCCTAGCAATACTTATACCATCGAGGCATTTAAAGCAAACCTTGGGGATATCCTTCGTTCTGTGGAAAAAGAAGCAGAGATTCTGGGCGGAGGAAAACTCCATGATTTCTGTTTGACAGATAAAATTGTCGATGGGAATCTTTTGGTGCAACAAGGCATTATTGCCGGCTGTGCTGGGGGGAATTTTGACAACATGATGGAGGCTTCTCATATTTTGAAGTCTGCTGATTGTGGGAATGATATTTTCTCTCTTGCCATGTATCCTTCTTCTCAAGCTGTGCAAATGGAACTGACACGCAATGGGGCTGTGGCTGATATTCTCTCTTCTGGTGCTACCATGAAAACTGCATTTTGTGGTCCTTGTTTTGGGGCTGGGGATACCCCTTCTAACAATGCGTTTAGCATACGTCACACCACAAGAAACTTCCCAAATCGTGAAGGCTCCAAGCCTATGGTAGGACAAATGTCTGCTGTGGCTTTGATGGATGCTCGCTCCATTGCAGCCACTGCTGCAAAAGGTGGAATGCTTTGCTCTGCAGAGGAAGTGGTGGACGGATATACTGTACCAGATTATCACTTTGATGGTAGCATCTATGCCAAACGTGTGTACCAAGGCTATGGCAAGGCAAAATTAGAGGAAGATGTTGTTTATGGTCCTAACATCAAGGATTGGCCTACCCTCTCTCCCTTGGGTGAGCATATTTTGCTGAAAGTTTGCTCGAAAATCATGGACGAAGTGACCACCACAGACGAGCTGATTCCATCAGGAGAAACTTCTTCTTATCGCTCTAATCCTTTGGGGCTTGCTGAATTTACCCTGTCTCGTCGTGACCCTGAGTATGTGGGAAAATCGAAACTGGTCCGTGATACAGAGGATGCCCGTCGAGAAGGGAAAGATTTCTTCGCTACAGATGAAAAGCTGAAGAGTATCTATGATACCATCAAGAAACATGATAGTTTCAAAGATTTGGTGGAAAAAGAAGTGGAGATTGGCTCTATGCTCTATGCTGTCAAGCCTGGAGATGGTTCTGCCAGAGAGCAAGCAGCCAGTTGTCAACGTGTTCTAGGGGGATTGGCAAATATCGCCCAAGAATATGCCACCAAGCGTTATCGCTCTAATGTGATGAACTGGGGAATGATTCCTTTCCAAATGGCAGATTTGCCAGAATTCCAAGTGGGAGATTATATCTTTATCCCTGATATTCGCAAAACTTTAGGGGCTGATATGTCTCAAATCAAAGCTTTTGTGGTGGGGGCAGAGTTGAAAGAAATTACTCTTTCCATTGCGAATATGACACAAGATGAAGTAGACATTGTGAAGGCAGGCTGTTTGATCAATCACAGCAAAAATAAAAGAGATTTAGCATAATTACATTTCTCTCATTCACTTATTGACCGAATAAAATTCTAAATCTAAAAAAACACTCTGTGGCAGAATAAACTGCACAGAGTGTTTTCTTTTCATCGAAGAATTTGTTGTATTTCGAGAAAACAGGATTCCCTCCTTAATGGGGGGAATCCTGTTTTTTTGCAATTTTTTTGCTGAGATTATCAGGTTAATACTGAAATGGAGTGGAATTTTTTGAATTAAATTCTTTATCCACTTACTTTTGCCACCACCAAATAAAGGTCTTGGTCATCCACCACATAGATACCACTAGAGCGGTTTCCATAACTACTGATTTTATCTGGAATGAGGAGTGTTCCTGTGCTGTCTTTGACTTGTGGTACATAGTACCCCACATTTCCTTCTGGGATAATCACTTCCACTGTGTCCCCTGACTCTAGGATATAGGGGCTGAACTCCCCTGCTTTGATGGGGTCACCATTACGTAAAACAGTGACGCTGATTTCTGCTGGTTGTTGTACCACACGATAGCTTTCTTTAAAGTAGACATTCACATTTACGATTTGATTGGAATAAGATAGCTGATCAAAAATGACGTAAAGTTTTGATTTATCCAGCTCTAGTCTTGCACTTTCCACTGAGGCATTGCCGTGGGAAATTGTCACTTTATCCAGTTCTACCCCTTCTGGGATTTCTTTGGACAAGGTAAATTGAACGGCTGTTTTGCCATTTGTTTCATAGAACCACTGGCTTTGGCTACTGGATTTCAGGGTGACATCATCTTGCCCTTCTTGGTGAAAGGATACTGTATACGCATTTTCTTTTAAGTTTTCTTCTGCATCTGGAATCAGACCATCGGGAAGTGTGTAGTCATCATCCTCATCGCTGTCTAAATCTGGTGCTGCTGTGGATTCTCCCACATAAACAGTAATAGTTTGGCTGATGGGAGGAAGGTTTTCCACGGAAAATTCCACATCAACAGTATAAGACCCAATGGAAAGCCCTGCCATTGGCTCTAGGATAATTTCTTCTGTGCCACCTACTGGAACGGTGGAGGCACTGACGAAGCCTTGGAAATAAAATGCATCTGGACCTGACAGGGTCAAACTGTCAAAAACTAAGGTATAATCCCCTGTATTCTTCACAGGGATGGTCACCAGACAATCTGATGGGGTATAGCCTAGCACAAAATAGTTATTATATTGATAGTATGGTACTTCCATGGAATAGCTATAATCACCACTGGTGTTACCGCCTGCTCCTGTGCCACCTAAATCACCACTGAGTTCTCCCCCTGTATTGGCGTTGCTGTCTACAAAAAGTTGAGACCAATAATAACCATCTGCTGTGTAGCCGATGCCGATTTTTCCCACATCTGTTGCTAGGATATTGTTTCTATGCTCGGTACTGTTCATCCAGTCATAGACCACCTCGGCTGGGGAGTGTTGCCCTCTTGCTAGATTTTCCCTTGCTTTTGTGACGAAAATCCCATTATTGGATAGAATATTAGAAAAAACGCCATAGGTTGGGCTTGTATGGTCTAAATAGTTCAGCTCTGACATTTCATCTGATTTATATTGTGCCAAAGCACAAAGGTTACTATCTAGAACAAAATCCGACAAGCCATATTGCTTGCGGGTTTGATTGACTAAGTAAAAGACCTCTAACACAAACTCGTCAAGATCGGCAACGTTGCCTGAAGTTCCTCCTGAGTTACCAGAGTCCCCTCCTGAGTTACCAGAGTCCCCTCCTGAGTTACCAGAGTCCCCTCCTGTGTTACCAGAGTCTCCTCCTGTGTTGCCTGAGTCCCCTCCTGTGTTGCCTGAGCCTCCCCCTGTGTTGCCTGAGTCATTGTCTTCCACATATTTTTCAGTGGAAATGGGAGAGAAATTGATTAAGGCATAGAGTACTGCTGCCCCTTCTTGACGGTTGAGGGTACTGTAACCATCAAAGGTCTTGTCGTCTCTGCCTTCTAGTATTTTATAATAGTAAGCTGTTGCCACATCATTTTGATATTCTGTGGGGATGGCTTCGTGGATGTCGCTACAAATCATTTGTACCATTTCGTTGGAGATGGCAGGCATCCCCCGCTCCATGAGCAAGCTTGTGACTATGCTTGCCATATCATAACGAGAAATCCCTTTGTGTGGATAATCCCCCCAAGAGCCTGTGGCAATATAGTATTTTCCTGCTGTGGTGTTGCTCATGCCATTACGATAGAATGTCGCTGTGAGATAATGCTCCCACCAGTTGCCTTGGTTTGGCATGGTGCTGACCGTATCGCCATAAAAGGCATTGGCTATCATGGTGGTAAATTCTGCAAGGGTGAGGGTTTGCCCAATCCCGAAATGGTCTGCGCTTTCCCCACTGAGATAATCTTGGGCTGTCAGGTTATAGATGGCGTTATAGTACCAATCTCCTGTGTTCACATCACCGAAGGCTTGGGTATCGGGGAGTTCTTGGCTTAAAGCATAGGTCAGACCCATGCAAAGGCAGGCGATACCTCCTTTGACTGTCATTTTATAGACTTTTGTTTCTTTGAGCTTTTTCATGCTGATTGCTCCTTTCACGATTATGACCTGTGACCTTGGGGGCTAATGATCCCAAGGCATAAAATATTCATCTTACTCCATAGAATAACATAAACTGGTACAGAATGCAAGAGGATTTACCCAAATAAATTCCCCTTTAAATGTGTGTGAAATTTATGTGAAAAAGAATTGTGAACTTTTTTCATTAGACCTTAAATAAAGGTAAACTTTGGTCGAAGGAGTATATAAAATTACACTATATGTAGAGTTCCGAAAAGGGTTAATTTCCAGATATTGTTCTTTTTTGGGATAAATGGTACTTATTTTAGCAAAAGGAGTGATTTCATGAAGAAAAAATGGATGGCACGGTTTCTTGCTGTTGCCATGGTTTTGTCTCTTGTTCCTTATAGTTTCGCCACAGGGGGTTCTGGTTCTGGTGGTGGTGTTTCTGTGGAAGGCACTGGTGGATCCCAAGGAGGTCAGGGCGATTCCTCTGACTCTGGGATTTTGGTGTATGGAGACGGTGGCTCTGGAGACGGAGACGGTGGCTCTGGAGATGGAGACGGTGGCTCTGGAGATGGAGACGGTGGCTCTGGAGATGGAGACGGTGGCTCTGGAGA